>NZ_JBKFRY010000004.1:0-315773 GCF_046569105.1 Salmonella sp. 741265073_HBA
ATCGCCTTCAGCCAGAATTACAGCGTGGAGCGTGACGTGCGGATGCGGGCGGGCGACAGCGTGACCATTCACGACTACCGCTTCACCTTCCGGGAGGTGCGGGACATCACCGGCCCCAACTACCGCGGCGGGGTGGCCCTCATCGGGGTGACGCGCCACGGCGAGCCGGAGGCGGTGCTGCACGCGGAGAAACGGCTCTACAACACCAGCCGGATGGTGATGACCGAGGCGGCGATTGACGGCGGGCTGACCCGCGACCTGTACGCCGCGCTCGGGGAGGAGCTGGACAACGGCGCGTGGGCCGTGCGCCTGTACTACAAACCGTTTGTCCGCTGGATATGGGCCGGGGGACTGCTGATGGCGCTGGGCGGGCTGCTGTGCCTGGCGGACCCGCGCTACCGCCGCCGTAAACCATTGCCGGAGGCCGGATGAAACGCAACGTACTGTTATTACCGCTGCTGATTTTTCTGCTGATTGCCGCGGCGCTGCTGTGGCAGCTGGCGCGCAACGCGCAGGGCGATGACCCGACGAATCTCGAATCGGCGCTGACCGGAAAGCCGGTGCCGGCGTTCCGCCTGGAATCGCTGGAGACGTCGGGTCAGTACTATCAGGCGGAGGTGCTGACGCAGGGGAAACCGGTGCTGCTTAACGTCTGGGCCACCTGGTGCCCGACCTGCCGCGCCGAGCATCAGTACCTGAACCAGCTTTCTGCGCAGGGTATCCGGGTGGTGGGGCTGAACTATAAGGACGACCGGGCGAAGGCGGTGGCCTGGTTAAAAGAACTGGGCAACCCGTATGCGCTGAGTTTATCGGACAGCGACGGGATGCTGGGGCTGGACCTGGGCGTGTACGGCGCGCCGGAAACCTTCCTCATCGACGGCAGGGGGATTATCCGCTACCGCCATGCGGGCGATTTGAATGCCCGGGTATGGGAAAGTGAACTGAAACCGCTGTGGGACAGATACAGCCGGGAGGCGGCGCAATGAGACTGTTACCGGGCATGGTGATGCTGATGCTGGCGCTGGTTATCGCCGGGTCAGCGCGGGCGACCACCGACGTGATGCCGTTTAAAGATGAAGCGCAGGAGCAGCAGTTCCGCCAGCTCACGGAGCAGCTGCGCTGCCCGAAATGCCAGAACAACAGCATTGCGGACTCGAACGCGATGATAGCCACCGACATGCGCCGCAGGGTGTATGACCTGATGCAGGAGGGGAAGAGCCGCCAGGAAATCATCGATTACATGGTGGCGCGCTACGGCAACTTTGTCACCTACGACCCGCCGCTGACCCCGCTGACGGTGCTGCTGTGGGTGCTGCCGCTGGCCGCCATCGTGGCGGGCGGGTGGATAATCGTTGCCCGCACGCGCCGGCGGGTGCGTATCAGACAGGACGTCCTGGCTGACGCCATTCCTGCGGCGGGACCACGCGCAGGGGTGGGGGTGTATCTTCCGGGCGTGGTTATGGCGCTGGTCGTGGCCGCCATCAGTTACTCACAGACCGGCAGCTATCAGCAGGTCAGGGTCTGGCAGCAGGCAACGGCGCAGACGCCCGGGCTGCTGGCGCGGGCGCTGGACCCGCAGGCGCAGCCGCTGAATGAAGAGGAGATGGCGCGGCTGGCGCTGGGGCTGCGTACCCGCCTGCAAAATGATGCCGGCAATGTTGATGGCTGGCTCATGCTGGGGCGCATTGGCATGGTACTGGGTAATGCCGGTACCGCCACCGGGGCGTATGCGAACGCCTACCGTCTGGACCCGAAAAACCGCGATGCGGCGCTGGGCTACGCGGAGGCGCTGACGCGCTCGTCCGACCCGGAGGATAACCGCCGCGGCGGGGAGCTGCTGCGCCGGCTGGTGAGCCGTGACCACACGGATATCCGGGTGTTAAGCCTGTATGCGTTCAGCGCCTTTGAGCAGCAGCGCTTTGATGAGGCGGTGGCGGCCTGGGAGATGATGCTGAAGTTACTGCCGGCGGGTGACGCCCGGCGGGCGGTGATAGAGCGCAGTATCCGGCTGGCGCAGGAGAAATAATGCCCTGACGGCCCGGTGGCGTGGCGCCATCGGGCCTGGCTTGTTACTGCATTCCGCGTGTTTGTAAAAATAGAATGGTCGCCGCGACGCGCGAGCGCACGTTTAGCTTGCGAAGTAGATTACGAATGTGCACCTTAACCGTCTGCTCAGAAATATTCAGTACTGACGCAATCTGTTTGTTAGAAAGCCCCTGCGCCAGCTCATGCAAGACATCTAACTCTCGTTCGGTCAGGATACTAAAGGGATCTTCCTGCGCGCCAAACCGTTCGCGCTCACGCAGATATTCATTGACCCGATCGCTAAAGACTTTACCGCCGTTAGCGCCTTTGCGAATGGCCTCCAGCAGCACTTCCGGATCGCTATCTTTGAGCAGATAACCGTCGGCGCCGGCGTCGATCAGCGCGTAGATGTCGCTGGCGGAATCCGAGACGGTAAGAATAATAATTTGCGCCGTCACACCATCCCGGCGTAGCGCGTTCAGGGTATCTAACCCGCTCAGACCTTTCATATTCAGATCCAGCAGGATCAGATCGGGCTCAATGCGATTCGCCAGATCGATCGCACTCGCCCCGTCACCCGCTTCGGCAACGACATAAAAAGCCGGGTCCAGTTCCAGTAATTGACGAATACCTCGCCGCATAAGTGGATGGTCGTCCACAATAAGCACCTGAAAAGGTGTTACTTCAGGCATGCTATATCTCCTGAGTTTTATTAGAATGATTATTGTTTTCAGCGCGGAAATCGTCCAGATTTGCCACATTGTCAAGCGCGTAAATTTTACCCTAATTAGTGCATGGGTAAGTAGTAAAACCTGTGACAGGCTAGTAATTAGCTGAACGATAGAAAGGATAAAACAACCCGTTGTGAGAGAAAACAGAATACTCCCTGAAGTTGAATACTGGTCTGGACGCTTTTTTCGGACAATGTGACATAACAGAAGTGTGGCATATGTAGCTGCGCCCTTGCCCCCGTAAGTCCAGACTATCTTTCCTGGCAGGAAATTCCTTATTAAAAGTCATAGCGTCTAAAGCTTTTCATTATTAACAAATTATTTTAATTGAATTTATTTATGGTTTTATTAATGCCAATGAAATACATCTGAGCAGAACGAATAAACCGCGACATCTGTTAAATTAAATATTAAGTCAATAGCAGAGGTATTTTTATGCGATAAAGAGATTCTGACGATATTCTTATCATAAATGAAAATGTGGTCAGGAATGAGAGTCATTCACTTATAACTTATCCTGGATGTGCCTGAACAACACTCGCGGCGTTTTGAGCACCCGTTGGGGCAACTCAAGGGGAAAGCGTAGTGAGTATGTTTTGATTTCTGCACACAGTCCATGTCCAGCCTGTTTGCATCAAAAATGCTGGTTGGAGTAATTATGACAATAATATTAATACTGGATGCTATATCAGCCGTTTCTGTGAGCGTAAGCGTGGCGTAGAAAATTTTAAATATGTTAGCCGGTTAAAAATAACTATTGACATTGAAATGGTGGTGGAGTGTATATGAAGAGAATATTTATATATATATTATTACCTTGTGCATTCGCATGTTCTGCTAATGATAATGTTTTTTTTGGCAAGGGCAACAAGCATCAGATCTCTTTTGCTGCGGGAGAAAGTATAAGAAGAGGAGGGGTTGAGCACTTATATACGGCATTTCTGACATACAGTGAACCCAGCGATTTTTTCTTTTTACAGGCAAGAAATAATCTGGAGTTAGGAGGATTTAAGGCTAAGGGTAGCGATGATTGCAGTAAACATTCTGGTAGCGTTCCCTGCAATAAATATAACCAGGGCGTATTGGGTATCTCGAAGGATGTGGCGCTGGTTCATTTTGCTGGTATCTATACCGGTATTGGTCTGGGGGCTTATATAAAATCTAAGTCGCGAGATGATATGCGTGTCAATTCTGCATTTACCTTTGGAGAAAAAGCGTTTCTTGGCTGGAACTTTGGCTCTTTTTCTACAGAAGCTTATATCCGGCATTTCTCGAATGGATCACTCACGGATAAAAATTCAGGGCATAATTTTGTAGGTGCTTCAATTAGTTATAATTTCTGAAGTTGAATAACAATTAGCGAGTTGCTGGCTGAAGGAGTAATTAATCACTGTACGTTGTCTACAAAAACGTGTTGTGACTAGCCGATCATTATCGACCCTATGGCGACAGGGAGGCTAATTGTTAGTAACAAAGAAGTGGTAAGCCGTTTACCTTACCAGAACGTTTTATTATTGCTGCGACAGATTGCTTACTCATTTACCTGCCACTGCAAACATTTCTTCCAGCATAGGGTATAGATGCGCTTTTTCTGTTTTAGTACAAAAATGGTTTACGTTATTTGCCCGCATTGACTTTACGTTGACCACTGCACGGGAAAGGTGTCCGATCAGTTTATGCAAAATCAGTTCATGCAAAATAACGTCTCTGGCATCAGCTAACTTTTTAATTGTAGGCATAAAAAAACCAGCCCTGAGAGGCTGGTTTTTAAGGGGAATTTTGGTCGGCACGAGAGGATTTGAACCTCCGACCCCCGACACCCCATGACGGTGCGCTACCAGGCTGCGCTACGTGCCGACTTGTGGGTGCTAATACTACCTCTTTCCAACGCGAATGCAAGGGGAAACGGTGCTAACTGATTTATAATTAATCAGTTAGCGATAAAACGTTTCTCTTCTGTTAGCACTTGCAGCAGCAGACTGAGCTGCGGCTTCTGATCTTTGATCTTCTCGCCGTGTAAGTCATAGGTCTGATAATGACCGTTATTATTGAGCACCAGGGTCATTTGCGGCGTCGTGATTGCCAGCGTACTGCCGTCTGCCGCCGTTACCCAGTTATGGCGACGTGGAACGGTAAAGATGTCCTGGCCCTGTGAATATTCGTTCGCTGGCGTGCTGACATGTAACAGGCGTTGCATCAACGTGGTCATCACATCGGTATGATCGGTAAGCACATTAATACGCTGCGCAGGCGTCCCCGGCCAGTGGATCACCAGCGGTACTTGCAGATGACCTTGCGACCAGTCGAAGCGATTTTCTTCCGGCGTCAACGGTATTCCGCGTCCTGCGGTAATGATCACGACGGTATTGTCGAATTTACCGGCCTCTCGCAGCGCGTTCAGAACCCGATTGATTTGCGCATCCACGTCGCTGGCGGCGCTGGCGTAACGCTTAACAAAATTCTTCTGATTACTGTCATCAATGTTAGTACCGTTAAACGATACCCATGAGAACCAGCGGTTATCTTCCTGTGCGTAGCGTCCAAGCCAGTCTATCCACTGGCTGGCCGTTTGCGCATCAGACTGCGTCTGCGCTGTCGGCATCGAGAAATCGGACAGTAATGCCTGACGGTAAAGCGGGCTGGCGAAGCCATCCGAAGAAAACAGTCCCAGTTGGTAGCCTTGCTGATTCAACGCGGTAATGAGCGCCGCAGGGGTTCTGGTGGATAACACGCCATCCATATAGCCTGGCGATATGCCATAGAACAGGCCGAAAATACCGTTATCAGTGGTATTCCCTGAACTCATATGACGGGTGAAGTCGATGTTTTGTTCGGCAAATTTAGCCAGCTCCGGCATCTGCTTCTCAAAGCGAGAATAGTTCAGGCCGTCTACGGTAATGAGCAGCACATTCTGACCGGTGCCCATATCGCGATAGTGCAAATTGCTGAGCGGGTACTGTACGGAGACCGCTTCCGGATTGCCTTGCTCTACCAGACGGCGCTGATATTCCTGCGCATCCAACAGACCGTGTTTTTCAAGAAAACGTCGCGCCGTCATCGGATAAGAGAGCGGCAGGTTTGCCCGCTGCATGGTAATCGGCCGGTAAAAATTAGCGTCTGCCCAGATGTAGATAAGATGCGATGCGATAAAGGAGACGAAAAAGAATGCCGCAAGCGGCCTTGCGAAATGGCGGCGGCGCGTGAGACTGCGCAGCTTTTGCCAACTCCATGTCGCAAATAGCATCTCAATCAATAAGATAACCGGCACGCTAATAAACATAAGCTGCCAGTCGCGCGCCATTTCGTTCTGGTCAGGGTTGATGACCAGCTCCCAGACAATGGGATTAAGATGCAGGTGAAAACGGGTAAAGACTTCGCTGTCGATAAGCAACAACGTCATACCCGCGGTTGCCAGAATGGCTGATAAAAACCGCATCAGCCGCTGGGACATCACGATAAACGTGAGCGGAAAAAGAATAAGCAAATAGGTGGCGAACACCAGAAAGCTAAAGTGCCCGACAATGCTCAGGTAGGAGTATATGCGACCCGCAAGCGTTGTCGGCCAGTCGGCGACAAACAGGTAACGGCTGCCGAGCAACGTAGCCAACAGTATATTGAACAGAGCGAACCAGTGCCCCCAGCTAACCATCTGGGAGACTTTTTCACGGTAGCGCTGACGATGAGTTACCATACCTGTCGCTTGTTTCTCCGGAGTCGGGCTTTTTAGTGCGCGTTGTCTTCGCTAATCGAAGACTGCAAGGCGCGGGCAAAAGAGTTCGCAATCGCCTGGCGTTGAGCCGGCGCAACGCTGGTGTTGATAAGGTTGGTGACCATATTTCCCAGCACCATCAGGGAAAGATCGGTCGGCGCCTTATGTTTTTCCAGTACACTGAGCAGTTCGCTCAGCAGTTGTTCAACATGTTCATCACTATAGCGGGAGAGTTGTGGCATAAATCAAAATCTGTTTGTTCATGAAAGGGCAACATATTACCGTAGCAACAGTTTTTTTTCTGCATTTTTATCCCCTAAATCATTCGCGTTACGGATAACGCCTGAAATGACAGGGCGATTGCTTGCGTCTTCCGGCAGGCGGTGGTTGAATACCGCCCGGTCTTAAAGGAGAGTTTATCATGAGTCTGGATATCAACCAGATTGCCCTGCACCAGCTTATCAAGCGCGATGAGCAAAATCTTGAGCTGGTCTTGCGCGATTCATTGCTGGAGCCGACAACCACCGTTGTCGAGATGGTGGCTGAACTGCATCGGGTCTATAGCGCCAAGAATAAGGCGTATGGCCTGTTTAATGAAGAGAGTGAACTGGCGCAAGCGCTGCGGTTGCAACGTCAGGGAGAAGAAGATTTTCTTGCCTTTAGCCGGGCGGCGACCGGACGCCTGCGTGACGAACTGGCGAAATATCCCTTTGCGGACGGCGGCATTGTATTGTTCTGCCATTATCGTTACCTGGCGGTGGAGTATCTGCTGGTTACGGTACTGAACAACCTGAGCAGTATGCGGGTCAATGAAAATCTGGACATTAACCCGACGCATTATCTTGATATCAACCATGCGGATATCGTGGCACGTATCGATCTTACCGAGTGGGAAACTAATCCGCAATCGACCCGCTATCTGACGTTCCTGAAAGGTCGGGTAGGGCGCAAGGTCGCTGACTTCTTTATGGATTTCCTCGGCGCCAGCGAAGGGTTGAACGCCAAAGCGCAGAATCGCGGCCTGTTGCAGGCAGTGGATGATTTCACCGCAGAAGCGCAGTTGGATAAAGCAGAACGTCAGAACGTGCGCCAGCAGGTGTACAGCTACTGCAACGAGCAGTTACAAGCCGGGGAAGAGATTGAGCTGGAATCGCTGTCTAAAGAGCTTTCCGGCGTCAGTGAAGTCAGCTTCAGCGAATTTACCGCCGAAAAAGGCTATGAGCTGGAAGAGAGCTTCCCGGCAGATCGCAGTACGCTACGCCAGTTAACCAAATATGCCGGCAGCGGCGGCGGGTTAACGATTAACTTTGATGCGATGCTGCTGGGCGAGCGGATTTTCTGGGACCCGGCGACCGATACCCTGACTATCAAAGGGACGCCGCCGAATTTGCGCGATCAGTTGCAGCGACGCACGTCGGGCGGGAAATAAAGTCGCTTGCCGGATGGGGGAGGAAACGCCTTATCCGGCAAGTGTGATTCATCTTTACCGCGAACTAAATTCCATAAAAAAACCCCGCCGGGGCGGGGTTTTTCTTCAACTTCCAGGCGATTACGCGCGAACGAAGTCGATGTGAGTCAGCTTCGGTTTGTAAGCGTGACGCTGTACAGCCTGAGCTTTAACTTTGACTTCTTTACCGTCAACAACGAGGGTCAGAACTTCGCTGTAGAATTCAGCTTTAGCTTGCATGTTCATCACCTGGTCGTGGTCCAGTTCGATAGCAATCGGGGCTTCAGAACCGCCGTAGATGATTGCCGGGAACTTGTTAGCGGCGCGCAGGCGGCGGCTCGCACCCTTACCCTGCTCTTTACGTACTTCTGCGTTGATAGTAAACATTTAAATCTCTCTTTAATAATTCCTGCTACAGGCGACCCAGCAACAGGTAAGTGATCTGCTTTGCGTATGCAAAGGCGGGCGGGATTCTATACTCAAATCGCCGTTACATCAATGAAAAGTACAATTAACCACGTAATTCGTGCGCCCGGCGGAAGCGGCCTTCATAGTCGAACACTTTTTCACGCACCTGCCAGTACTGGCCTTTCATCCGCGCGACCACAAAGTCGGGATGCCGCAACAGCGCCTGCTGCGCGACAATATCCGCCGCCGTGATCCAGCGTAAAGGAACGCCGGGCGTGCGGGTATGCGGGCGAATAAATAGCTGTTCGAAAGCGGTACGCTGGGCGGGCGTGTGCAAGCGGAAGCGCTCACTGACATCCGCGCCGTCCTCGTCATAGTAAGTGATTTTCAGCCATTCGCCTTTCTCATCCTGCCCATGCTGCATCGTCATTCCGCTACAGCGCAGGACTAACGCATCCTTGAGCCTGAGCGCCGCTTTTAACATATCGTCCGGGTCGACCAGAATGGCGTCACATTCCCGGCAGCGTCGGGCGGCAATATCGTTTTCGGCATTACACTGCGGGCAGTTTTTGAAGCGAAAGCGAAAATCGCACTGCTCGCGATGGCCGTCGTCATCGTCAAACCAGCCCTGGCAGCGACGGCCAAAGTGTTCAATCAGCGTGCCGTCGGCAGTGGTTTTCCCCCAGAAGGTGTTGGCAAAGCCGCAGGCCGGACAAAATACCTGGACAGGGACGTTATCGCTTTTTCCCTTCGGGCTACCGACCTCCGGGGCATACAGGTCGTGCGGGTTGCCAGCGTAATCAAGAATCAGGCAATCGGTCTTTCCCGACGCAAGGCGCAGACCACGCCCGACAATTTGTTGGTAAAGACTAACTGACTCGGTGGGACGTAGAATCGCGATGAGATCAACGTGTGGGGCGTCAAAGCCGGTGGTCAGCACCGAGACGTTAACCAGATAGCGAAAACGCTGCGCCTTGAAATTATCAATCAGCGCATCGCGCTCGGGCCCTGGCGTATCGCCGGTAATCAGCGCCGCGTCGTCCGCCGGAAGCAGACCGACAATCTCTTTCGCATGTTCGACCGTGGCGGCGAAAATCATCACGCCTTTGCGCGTTTGCGCAAATTCCATAATCTGGCTGATGATGTGCGGCGTAATCCGCTGCTGCTTTTTCAGCTCGCGGTTCAGGTCGGCTTCGCTGAACAGCCCATTGCTTTGGGCCTGCAGGCGGCTGAAATCGTATTGGACCACTGGCATATCAAGCCGCTCAGGCGGCGTCAGATAGCCGTGTTTAATCATATAGCGCAGCGGCAGTTCATAAATACAGTCGCGAAACAGAGCGTTGTCGTTGCCGCGCACCATACCGTGATAATGAAATTGATAAATCCAGCCTTTTCCGAGGCGAAAAGGCGTGGCGGTTAGCCCAAGCAGACGTAAGTGAGGATTAACTTTACTCAGGTGAGTGAGGATTTGCTGATACTGACTGTCTTCATCGTCACCGATGCGGTGGCATTCATCGACAATCAACAGCGAAAACTCCTCCTGGAAGGCGTCAAGATTACGCGCCACCGACTGTACGCTGCCGAACACGACTTTGCCCTGACTCTCTTTACGTTTGAGTCCGGCGGCGAAAATATCCGCTTCCAGCCCCAGCGCGCAATATTTGGCGTGGTTCTGCGCGACCAGCTCTTTCACATGCGCCAGCACCAGTACCCGTCCGCGGGCGACGCGCGCCAGTTCGGCGATCACCAGGCTTTTACCTGCGCCGGTCGGCAGAACAATCACGGCGGGCGTACGGTGGCGGCGAAAGTGGTTGAGCGTGGCGTCTACGGCTTCTTGCTGGTAGGGGCGGAGTGTAAAAATCATGGTCTCACTACGTTAAACGGTTCCGGGAATAGTATGCCATGAATCATTTCCCTTGAGGGATATAGTTAGCCCGCTATACTGAGCGGATAGCAATTCCCTTTTTTCGGGTAGAATGCCCGATTTCCGTATTATTACAGGCTAAATCACACACATGCGACTTGATAAATTTATCGCTCAGCAGCTTGGCGTCAGCCGCGCTATTGCCGGGCGTGAAATTCGTGGTAACCGCGTTACCGTCGATGGCGACATCATTAAAAATGCGGCCTTCAAACTGCTCCCGGAACATGCGGTTGCGTATGACGGCAATCCCTTAGCGCAGCAACACGGGCCACGCTATTTTATGCTTAACAAGCCGCAGGGATACGTTTGTTCAACCGATGATCCCGATCATCCAACGGTACTGTATTTCCTGGATGAGCCGGTGGCGTATAAGCTGCATGCCGCAGGACGTCTGGATATCGATACTACCGGTCTGGTGTTAATGACAGATGACGGTCAGTGGTCGCACCGCATTACGTCGCCGCGCCATCACTGTGAAAAAACCTATCTGGTGACCCTGGAGTCGCCGGTGGCCGACGATACGGCAGCGCAATTTGCGAAAGGCGTGCAGTTGCATAATGAAAAAGATCTCACTAAACCCGCTACGCTGGAGGTGATAACGCCTGTGCAGGTCCGTCTGACCATCAGCGAAGGCCGTTATCATCAGGTGAAGCGGATGTTTGCCGCAGTAGGCAATCGCGTTGTGGAACTGCACCGCGAACGGATTGGCGCCATTACGCTGGATGAGAATCTGGCTCCCGGCGAGTACCGCCCGTTGACTGAAGAAGAAATCGCCAGCGTCGGCTAACTATCTCGTTAAATTCAGGAGTTCGATGTGACCACCCGGCAGCACTCTTCCTTTGCCATTGTCTTTATTCTTGGCCTGTTGGCCATGTTAATGCCGCTGTCGATTGATATGTATCTTCCAGCGCTGCCGGTGATTTCTGCGCAATTCGGCGTGCCTGCCGGTAGCGCGCAGATGACACTCAGCACCTATATTCTGGGTTTTGCGCTGGGTCAGCTTATCTATGGACCGATGGCGGATAGCCTCGGGCGTAAGCCGGTCATCCTGGGCGGGACGCTGGTATTTGCCGCTGCGGCGGTCGCCTGTGCGTTGGCGCAGACTATCGATCAACTGATCGTGATGCGTTTTTTCCACGGTTTGGCGGCCGCGGCGGCAAGCGTCGTCATCAATGCGCTGATGCGGGATATTTATCCAAAGGAAGAGTTTTCGCGCATGATGTCATTTGTCATGCTGGTCACTACGATAGCGCCCTTAATGGCGCCCATTGTCGGCGGCTGGGTGTTGGTATGGTTAAGCTGGCACTATATCTTCTGGATACTGGCCATTGCGGCGATTCTGGCGTCAGTCATGATCTTTGCTTTGATTAAAGAGACGCTGCCCGTTGAGCGGCGTCAGCCTTTTCATATTCGTACCACAATAGGTAACTTTGCCGCGTTGTTTCGCCACAAACGCGTACTGAGCTATATGCTGGCGAGCGGGTTTAGTTTTGCCGGTATGTTCTCTTTTTTAAGCGCGGGGCCGTTTGTCTATATCGAAATTAATCATGTTCCGCCGCAGGATTTCGGCTACTACTTCGCGTTGAACATCGTATTTCTGTTTGTGATGACGATTATCAACAGCCGTTTTGTCAGACGGGTAGGGGCGCTAAACATGTTTCGGGCCGGGCTATGGATTCAGTTTGCGATGGCGGTGTGGATGGTTTTCAGCGCGCTGATGGGCATTGGATTCTGGGCGCTGGTGGTCGGCGTTGCGGCGTTTGTCGGCTGTGTGTCGATGGTTTCGTCCAATGCGATGGCGGTCATTTTGGATGAGTTTCCGCATATGGCCGGAACGGCGTCTTCGTTGGCGGGCACTTTCCGCTTTGGTATTGGCGCTATCGTCGGCGCGTTGCTGTCGCTGGCTACCTTTACCAGTGCGTGGCCGATGATCTGGTCGATTGCGCTTTGCGCCGCCTGTTCCATTCTGTTTTATCTCTACGCCAGCCGTCCCAAAAAACGGTGACGGGCGCGCTGTCCCTCAATGGCGCCGAAGAATGCGCAGGCGGCGTTGGGGGACGCTATCCGCTACACGATGGCAAAGCCAAACGACTTTCATAGTTGATGTATATCAATTACCAATTCATCATTTTCCTCCTTTATGTTTATTTTATGTAAAATCCATTTATGTAAAAAGTCACATCATTGTAGTTAAAAAGGTTGAGTTAGATCGCAGAAACGGGTACATATAGCCCGCCGCTATCTCCGCGTCGGTAAAACTATTTTAACTCCCGCTTGCTGTAGAGCCACTGACGGAGAGAAGGGCGTTAGCAATCTGTTTAAGGACGGGTTGTCAATGATGTGTTAATATAAATGTAAGTAAATTGTGAAGTAATTGTGCTTCCGGGGAAAGAAAGTGAATACATTACAGCTCTCAATTGTTCACCGTCTGCCGCAAAACTATCGCTGGTCGGCGGGTTTTGCGGGGTCAAAGGTTGAACCGATTCCGCAAAACGGGCAGAGCACCGAGAATAGTCTGGTGGCGCTTAAACTGTTGAGTCCGGCAGGCGATAGTGCGTGGTCAGTGATGCATAAGCTCAGCCAGGCGCTAAGCGATATTGAAGTTCCTTGCTCCGTGCTGGAGTGCGAAGGGGAACCGTGCCTGTTCGTTAATCGTCAGGATGAGTTTGCCGCCACCTGTCGGCTGAAAAATTTCGGCGTGGCGATAGCGGAACCTTTTTCTAACAATAATCCTTTTTAGGCGTCAGCTTAACGCGAGTAGCTGACGCGTATAGGCCTGTTGCGGTGCGGTAAACACGCGCTCGCATTGCCCCTGTTCAACCACCTCCCCCTGCCGCAGCACGATAACCTGATGGCACAGCGCGCGTACTACATGCAGATCGTGGCTAATGAAGATATAGGCCAGACGGTGCTTTTGCTGGAGCGATTTCAGGAGGGCAAGAATCTGCGCCTGAACGGTTTTATCCAGCGATGAGGTCGGTTCATCCAGAATAATAAGCGACGGTTTTAAAATCAGCGCCCTGGCGACGGCGATACGTTGACGCTGGCCGCCGGAAAACTCAGCGGGGTAACGATGCCGCGTTTCCGGGTCCAGGCCGACTTCCATCATGACCGCTTTCACCCGCTGTTCGCGCTGCGCGCCTGAAAGCATAGGCTGGTGGACGCGCAGGCCTTCTTCGATAATTTGCAACACGTTTAAACGCGGGTTTAGCGATGAGTTCGGGTCCTGGAATACGACCTGGATACGGTGGCGAACAGGTAAAAGCTGGCGGCGGTTTAACGTATCCAGCGATTGACCGTCAAATACGATGCGGCCTTCGGAGCGGATAAGCCGTAACAGCGCCAGACCGGTGGTGCTTTTTCCCGATCCTGACTCGCCGACCAGACCCAGCGTTTCGCCTGGATGCAGGGTGAAACTGATATTGTTAACCACCACATTATGATCCACGACGCGCTTCAGAATGCCTTTGCGGATCGGGAAGGCGACGCGCAGCCTGTCCACTTCCAGCAACGGCGTCTGCCCGGCGGGGAGCGGAACCGGATCGCCAGTGGGTTCGCTGTTGAGTAGTTTTTGCGTGTACGGATGGGTAGGCGCGGAGAGCAGCGTGTCGGCGCGTTGGTTCTCTACGCACTTGCCGTGTTGCATTACCGCCACTGAATCCGCCAGTTTTTTTACAATGCTGAGGTTATGGGTGATAAACAGCAATCCCATATTGAGCTCGCGCTGGAGTTCCCGCAGTAGAGATAAGATCTGCGCCTGTACGGAGACGTCGAGGGCGGTGGTCGGCTCATCGGCGATCAGTAATTCCGGCCGTGTTAACAGCGCCATGGCTATCATGACGCGCTGGCGTTCGCCGCCGGAAAGCTGATGCGGATAATCGCGCAGACGCTGGCTCGCCTGGCGGATACCGACCCGATCCAGACAACCGATCATCTCCGCCCTTGCCGCCTCCCGACGCATTCCCCGATGGAGCGACAGCACTTCATAGAGCTGTTTTTCCAGCGTATGCAGCGGGTTAAGTGAAACCATCGGTTCCTGAAAAATCATGGCGATTTTATTGCCGCGCACGCCGCGTAGCGTCTGCTCGCTGGCATGAAGCAATGATTCGCCGTGAAAGCGAATATCGCCGGAGAGGTAGACGGCGGGAGGGGTAGGCAAAAGATGCAGAATGGAAAGCGCCGTCACGCTTTTTCCTGACCCGGACTCGCCGACCAGCGCCAGCGTTTCCCCGGCGTTCACCTGTAACGAAATGGCGTTAACGACAGGGCGCACGTGCTGTTGCTGACGGAAACCTACCGATAAATTTTCAATCGCAAGCAATGGAGATGTCATCTTATACCGCCTTAGCAGGATCAAAGGCGTCGCGTACCGCTTCGCCGATAAAAATCAGCAGCGATAGCAGAATGGCGACAGACAGAAAGGCGGCGATCCCCAGCCAGGGAGCCTGTAAGTTGTTTTTCCCCTGTAAAAGAAGTTCGCCGAGAGAAGGGGAGCCAAGCGGCAGACCAAATCCCAGAAAATCCAGCGACGTCAGGGTGGTGATGGAGCTACATAAAATGAACGGTAAAAATGTCAGGGTAGCGACCATCGCATTAGGCAACATATGGCGCAGGATAATGTCACGATCGCTGACGCCAAGCGCCTGCGCGGCGCGGATATAGTCAAAATTGCGGGTCCGTAAAAATTCGGCGCGCACCACGCCCACCAGACTCATCCAGCCAAACAGTACGGTTATGGCCAGCAGCCACCAGAAGTTAGGCTGCACTACGCTGGAAAGTAAAATAATCAGAAACAGGGTCGGCATCCCCGACCAGACTTCGATGAGACGTTGTCCCCATAAATCGACTTTGCCGCCATAATAGCCCTGTAGCGCGCCCGCCAGTACACCCATGACGCTGGAGCAAATCGTTAACATCAGGCCGAATAAAATAGAAATGCGGGTGCCGTACAGGATGCGGGCGAAAACGTCGCCGCCATTCGCATCGGTGCCCAGCCAGTTTTTCGCCGAAGGCGGGGAGGGGAAAGGCTGCGTGGTGGCAAAATTAATGGTATTGGCGCCAAAGCGTACGGGAGCCCACAACACCCAGCCCCGATTCTCAAGCTGCCGTTGTAGCCAGGGGTCCTGATAATCTGCCGTTGTCGCCAGCGGGCCGCCGAAATCGCGCTCGCTGTAATTTTTTACCAGCGGAAAATACCACTGGCCTTCATAGCGCACCAGCAATGGCTTATCGTTAGCAATCAGTTCCGCGCATAAGCTCAGGCTGAACACGATCAGGAAAATCCATAGTGACCAGTAGCCCCGGCGATTATGGCGGAAACGCGCCCAGCGGGCCTGATTGACCGGGCTTAATCGCGGCATTATCGTCCCTCAAAATCAATGCGTGGATCGACCAGCGTATAGCTGATATCGCTCAGGATATTCAGTAATAAGCCAATCAGGGTAAAGATATAAAGCGTGCCGAACATCACCGGATAGTCGCGCGAAACGGTTGCTTCATAACCCAGCAGCCCCAGGCCGTTGAGTGAAAACATGACTTCAATTAGCAGCGAGCCGGTGAAAAACATACTGATAAAAGTGGCGGGAAACCCGGCGATCACCAGCAGCATGGCGTTACGAAAAACATGTTTCCAGAGAATGTTTTTTTCACTCACACCTTTAGCGCGAGCGGTAACGACATACTGTTTACGCACCTCGTCGAGAAACGAATTTTTCGTCAGCATCGTCAGGGCGGCAAAACCGCCGATGACGGTCGCCAACACCGGCAGCGTAATATGCCACAAATAATCGGTGATTTTCTGGTACCACGGTAACGTGTCAAAGTTGGCGGAGACCAGGCCACGTAGCGGAAAGATATCGTAGTAGCTGCCGCCGGCAAAAAAGACGATTAATAAAATAGCGAACAGAAAGGCGGGGATCGCATAACCAATAATGATAAACGCGCTGCTCCACACATCAAAGCGACTGCCGTTATGGACGGCTTTGCGAATCCCCAGCGGGATAGACACCAGATAAATAATCAGCGTGCTCCATAATCCCAGGGTAATGGAGACGGGAAGACTATCTTTGATCAGCGTCAGTACGGATGCGCTGCGAAACAGACTGTCACCGAAGTCAAAAGAGAGATAGTCCCGTAGCATCTTGAAATAACGCTCATGCAGCGGTTTGTCGAAGCCATAGCGATGGGTGATCTCCGCGATCACCTCCGGATCGAGTCCGCGGCCGCCGCGATAATGGCTGTCGCTGATATTGCCGACGCCGGTTTGCGCATGACTGGCGCGAACGCCTTCGCCGCTGGCACCGGGCAACGCGCCGCCCTGACCAAATTCAATCGCGGCAATCGCTTGATCGACAGGGCCGCCGGGAGCGATCTGCACGATAAAAAAGTTAATGGTAATAATGGCCCATAGCGTGGGGATCACCAGTAACAGACGGCGGATAAGATAGGCGCCCATTGATTCTTACTACCTCCTGGCTGCCGGTAGTTTGGCGGCTTTGTTGACATCATACCACCAGGTATCTAACCCGATGGTATATACCGGGCGAATCGCCGGATGGGAGAATTTATCCCACCAGGCGAGCCTGTCTTGCGCCATATACCACATCGGCAGCATGTAATAGTTCCAGGTCAGCACGCGATCCAGCGCCCGTCCCAGCGGCACCAGTTTCGCTTTATCACCCTGCGCTGCGATAATTTGCGCGATCAGTTTATCCACCACCGGGCTTTGTACGCCGGGAGCGTTATAACTGGAGTTAATGTATTCCGACGCCCATGAGATTTGTAGATCGGAGCTGGGCCAGGGCATCGCCCGCCATAGCCTCGGCATCATGTCATAGTCGCGGCTGCGCATCCGGTTGGTGAGCTGAGAATTATCAACCTGACGGATAGTCATCGTAATGCCCAGACGCTGAAGATTATGCTGGAAGGGTAGAACCCACTGGCTATTACTGCTGGCAGGAAGGAGAAGTTCAAACGTCAGAGGCTTACCGGTGACGCTATTGACCCGTTGCTGTCCGTTGATCACCCATCCGGCCTGCGTCAACAAGGCGTCAGCTTTAAGAAGATTTTCGCGATCGTAGCCGTCGCCGTTAGAGACCGGCGGCTGATAGATCTGAGTGAAGACTTCAGGAGGAAGATCTTTTTTCATCGGCGCGAGTAATACCAGCTCATCGGCGTCAGGGTAATTTCTGGCGGCGTACTCGGTATTCTGGAAGTAACTGTTGGTTCGGCTCCAGGCATTATAGAACAGCGCTTTATTCATCCACTCAAAATCGAAGGCCAGGGTGACAGCTTCACGTACCCGCCGGTCTTTAAATACCGGGCGCTGAATATTAAAGGCCAGCCAGCGTGTGTCCTGCGCCGACTCGTTTTTCTGCTCTTCTTTAATGATGTAATGATTATCGAAATTTTTACCGATATAGCGCGTTGCCCAGTTTTTAGCGTCGTTTTCCAGCCGTAGATCAAATGCGCCCGCTTTAAACGCCTCGAAAGCGACATTGTCATCAAGGTAGTAATCGTAGCGGATAGTGTCGAGGTTAAAACGTCCACGATTGACCGGCAGATTAGCCGCCCAGTAGTTTTTGACGCGTGAATAGACAATGTACTGGCCCATTTTCCACTGAGTAATCCGGTATGGCCCGCTGGCTAAGGGCGGCGTTGAAAGCGGATCGCTGAGTTTGTGATTTTTCCAGAATTTTTCGGGCATGATCGGTAGTGAAAACAGACTAAGCATGTCTTCTTTACCAGGCTTCGCCAGCTCAATTCGCACGGTTAAAGGCGCAATCGCCTTCACGGTAGTACCTTTATAGACCAAACGGAACTGCGGTACGCCTTCGGTCATAAACTTATGAAAGGTAAAGGCCACATCGCGGGCGGTAATGGGCGTGCCATCGTGAAAACGAGCGCGGGGATTAATCGAGATTTCCACCCAGGAATAGTCGGCGGCATAGCGGGCATGGTCGGCAATCAGCGGATAATAGCTTCCGGGCTCATCATCCGAGGTGGTAAAAAGCGTATCGTAAAGGGCTTCGGTACGTACGCCGGGATTGCCGCGCAGCGAATAGCGATTGAAATTATCGAACGTACCAATGGCGGAAAGCGTCATCTGACCGCCTTTCGGCGCAGCAGGATTCACATAATCAAAGTGATCAAAGTTAAAAGCATACTTAGGTTCGCCGAGTACGGCGAAAGCGTAGCTTTCTTTGATTTCCTGGGCCTGGGCGCCAGCGCTAACCAGTGCGACAAGCAGAAGCATTACGCGCGCAATCATCTGAAGGCGGTTTCCTTATCGTATTGCCCGCTGCAAACCGGCAGGCGTTTCGCTGAATAATAAGTGACGTTGCGTCTGATGTGAATCCGTTAAAACCGTAAGGGGACTACCATTCAGGCACGGAAGGCGCCGACATCCACAGCACGAAATCTTTTAGGGGTAAAGGACGGCTAATCCAGTACCCCTGCAAGTAATTAACACCGTGATCGCGTAGCCAACGGGCCTGCTCCGGCGTTTCAACGCCCTCGGCCACCGTCAGCATATTCAGGCGTCTGGAGAGCGTCAGCACGGTATCCAGAACCGGAGACGTGACAGTTTCCGTACCGATCGCCTGGATAAAGCCGCGATCGATTTTCAGATAATCTAAAGTAAATCGCTCCAGATAAATCAGGGCGCTATGGCCTGTACCGAAATCATCTATAGCGATTTCAAACCCGGCGGAATGCAGCCATTCGAACAGTTTGGCCGCTTCATACTGCTGGAGCATATCGCGTTCAGTGATTTCCAGCACGATATGAAAATGGTGCGCGGGCAGGGCGTCCCTGAGCCGGTGCATATCCTCTTTAAAACTGTCGCTGTGCAGATGTTCCGGCGCGATGTTAATGCCAAATTTGGCACCGACGGGCATCACCTTCTGTAGCGTGGGTGCGTCGCGGGCGATCAGCTCGAACAGATGCTGCGTTAACGGTACGATAAGTTGCTGCGCTTCGGCATAGTGGATAAAGGCATCCGGCGGAATCTCGCCTGCCGTAGGGTGACGCCAGCGCAGTAAGACTTCAAGCCCGGTGACGCTTAGCGTACGAGTATCGACGACGGGCTGATAAACCACATAAAACTGCTCGTGTTTGATCGCCGTTAAAATCTCTTTGCCCGGTCGAGTCCGGAGGGCATAGATAAAGTAACAGATAAACCCCGCTACGATGCCGCTAATGCAGCCCAGCATCAACGCATACCACAAGTCATTGTAGGTCCAGCTATCGGCATAAAGCTGTATTTTAAGCGGCAGGCCGTTGATAGTTGCCTGTCGTGATGGCGCGCCCGGCAGCTCCGCGACGGTCAGCAGACGCGAAGAAAAAGTCGACAGCGCGGTATTGCCGACAATCAGCGCGATGCCGTTAAAATCGTCCTGGCGCGTGGTATAGAGTAAGTAGGGCGTCAGGTTAATATTCAGCGATGTGAATACGCCGCTGTCATTTAATAATGGGTTCCGATACCAAATCACCATTGTCGGTTTGTTGGGCATCATTGGCGTGCCGGGCAGAATCGCCATAGCAACGTCTTTGCGGATATCTATATCCGGTACCAGTTGCTGAAGCGGCATATTCATGGCGCCAGTGGCGGAAGAGCAGAACACTTTTTTATCTTTAATCAATAAGAAGGCGCGGACATTAAGGCTAAAAGCGGCTCTTGAGGTGAGTTCTGCGCCAACCTGCTGACAGGTGTTGATCGTCAACGGCTGAAGAATATCGGTGGTGGCTTTCAGGTCGGCGAAATAGCTGGCCAGGTAATGTTGTACATCAGAAAGGAGCGTATTGTATTTAACATCCCGTTTATGCCACGACAGGAAAAATTGCAGGCTACCAATAAGTAATGCTGCCGCTATCCCCGTAATGATACAGGTAAGCAGGATTTTCCGACCGGAAGAGGAGTCGCGTGTTAGCATAATTCCTGGTGTGACCTGAAAAGGCGGATGCCGGTTAAACTGGTTGATTTATAAGACTATAGCCTGGATTACCCCGGATAGTCATGCTTTTCTGTGATGCGCAGGAAAGCGTATTGTCGCAGTAGTCGTTGGCGGAAACGACCTGAATGTCTGATGGCGCTATGTTTATCAGGCCTACGTTCGTGTGTTGTAGGCTGGATAAGAGGCCACACGTCGCTATTCGATAAAACGGGTTCAGAAGGGATAATAAGCAAAAGCACTGCCGAAGCAGTGCTTTTTATGTCGTCTCATCAGGTAAGTCAAGGGAGGTGCTGCCTGATGAAGATTAACTGCGGCTCAGAACTCGACGCGCTTCATTGTAGCGTTTTTTCCAGTACGGTTCGTTCATACTGGAGATAATTACGCCGCTACTGGTAGACGCATGGACAAACTGGTTATTGCCGATATAAATACCGACATGGCGACCAGTGGAACCGGCGCGGAACAGAACCAGATCGCCCGTACGCAGGTTATTGCGTGAAACTGCTTTGCCCATTTCCTGCTGTTCATAGGTTGAACGCGGAAGCTCTAAACCAAACTGTTCACGGAAGGTGCGCTGTACAAAGCTGGAACAGTCGACGCCTTTCTTAGTGCTGCCGCCCAGGCGGTAACGCACGCCTTTCCAGTCAGCATACTGATCCATAATCCGCGACTTAACGTCGAGGTTACGCACCATATTTTCAAATTCATCCTGAGAGGCTTGCAGTGAAGAGCTATCGCTATTGCCCACAGCATGCGTCTCAGAATGCATATTCTTTGCGGTATTGGTGGTTGTGCTACAAGCAGAAAGCAGAACCGCAACTGCAATCGCAGGAATCCCGCGCAAAATATATCTCAAAATCGGTTGAGATTTGACCATGTTGTTTGTTTTCCCTTGAAGTCCTTAACGATAAATATCGTTATAAAAATGCCAAACGTGATGAGACTAATTACCTGCACAGCTTGAGACAATTCTTTGTGCACAAATCTGTGGCGGAACGCACAAATTTATTCGCAATGAGAATAATTATCTGGCGAGGCAAAACGAGTTTGAGATTACCCGATTGTTGCTGTCATTGCGAGCGATTTCGCGTGATTTTTTATAAGAATTTATGATACGAAAAGTGAACTATCAGCACGGGTCAAATTAAGCGCAAATCGTTTAAAAATCATGCAACCTGTTCATTTTGCAGAGGAATAATATGACCGAAAAATGATGGGCTGGGGGAATATCATCATAAATTACCTTCAACGATGTAAAACTATCGCTGAAGGTAATGTTAATTGTATGGGTTATTTGTTTGAAATTTGTTTATTTCCGCCCGGGAGATAATTCTCAAAAAGCGCTATCGCCCGGTCGCTGAGCGGGGTCATCAGCCACCAGGGAAGGCCAATCAAAATAACCGTGAGCGAACCGACCACAATATCGGTGAACCAGTGAGCGCCAATCATAACGCGCGGAAACGCGAAAACCACAAATATAATAAGGGCGATAATCCCCGCCGTTTTGCCGAAATAACGCAGCATAAAGGCGGAAAATATCAGCAGCATCATACCGTGATCGCCTGGGAAACTGTCTTTTGACGCGTCTTTTGTCGGGATGTGCAGCAACTCGCTGACGCGATAAATATGCTCAAAAGAGAGCGTTGGGCTGGCGCGCTTGACGGGGATCAGCGCCTGACCGAGTTGGTTAAGCACCACCGCTGTTAGCAGCATGACCAATCCGATTATCACAATGCGCCGCCGGCCCGATGCGTTTTCTTTTAGCCAGAAACTGAGCATCAGTCCGCCCATCGCCAGCAGCGAACAGCCGTCAAACGCCCGATTATTGGTAATAGCGACCCACCAGAGGAACGCGTGGCTTTCCACCAGTTTCTGGTTAAAGAAGTGGAATATGCCGGAATCAATGGTGAACCAGAAGCCGTGATTGACGGGAAGATACCATGACAAAAACAGCGCCAGACCGGCGGCATTAAGCAGAATTATCAAGGAATAGCGGGTTTTCATCGTCATTTCGCCATAGTTTTTAAACGGTGGCAACCTTACGCGTGCGTCGCTAAACGAAGCTTCAACAAGGCCGTCTGTAACGTATTCCAGTCGGTTTCTGTGTTTGAGATAAGTTCAACCCGGCTGTCCGGCGGCGCGACACTCTGTGTTTCGATGTGCAGGTCATCGCCCTGGCGATTGATGCGTACCAGCCCCTCTTGTATGCGCATAACGCCTTTCACCCGGCCCACCGGCGCCAGACGCGCCCATTCAAGGAGGCCAATGGTGTCAAACACGGTATCGGCATCGAAAATCCAGCCGCAGGCCTGATGACCTTGTCCGCTATTGAGGCTGCGTCGCCAGCGCTGCTGGGCGGGCAGATTTAGCGCGGCGAGTCCTTTTTTACTGGCATGAGTGTGAGAATGCGCGGCGCTGGCCGGCAGTTCCGCCAGATTTTGTCGTGGTAAATCAAGAAGCTTACCGTCTATCTGTCCATGTTCGGCATGAATCAGTTGGCGATCGCCGCCGTACTGTCGCCACCACTGTTGCAGGGCGGCATCGCTCTGCGCCGTGGCGCGATCGGTCTTATTGGCGATGATAATATCGGCTGAGGCGAGCTGATCGCGGAAATTTTCATTGGCGACGCTCTGTTGATCCAGTAGCAGGCGAGGGTCAAGGATGCAGAGCGTAGCGCGTAAATCAATCCACGGCTCATAAACCGGCGCAGTTAATAAATCCAGAATCTGTTTTGGGTGCCCCAGTCCGGTTGGTTCAATCAGCAACCGATCAGGTTTGCCCTGGCGTAGCAGCGTGTTGAGCCCTACCTGCATAGGCAATCCGTTGACGCAGCACATGCAGCCGCCGGGGATCTCTTTTAGCAGTGCGCCGCTGTCGGCAAGCAGTGCGCCGTCAATACCCACTTCGCCAAATTCATTGACCAGGACGGCCCACTTTTCAGCCGGATCTTTATGAGCTAATAAATGAAGGATAGAGGTGGTTTTTCCGCTACCGAGAAATCCAGTAATAAGATTGGTTTTGGTCACGTCAGCTCCAGAATATTGATACAACATAACAACTTTAATAATCCTGGCGAATAAACGTGAAAAAGAGAAGCTCTGAGTTGACGAAGTCGTGCTTCTGCCATCTTAAGAGCAGAAAATGTTAAATTTTTAACGTTTCTCTTTCCGGGCGCAGAACAGTCAATAAAGAAAAGGGTCAGACTGCGCCCTGGGGCGCAGCCGAAAAATGCGAAACTTAATCCGCGCGCCCCATATAACGGCGCTCTTCGATATGAATGCGGATTTTCTCACCTGCGCTCAGGTATTCGGGAACCTGAATCACCAGACCGGTGCTTAATGTCGCGGGTTTGTTACGTGCGCTGGCGGACGCCCCTTTAATACCCGGCGCGGTTTCGACGATTTCCAGATCCACGGTCTGCGGAAGCTCTAGCGCCAGCAGTTGGCCATCCCAGGTCAGAACCTGCATATCCGGCATTCCGCCTTCAGGCATAAACAGCAACTCTTCTTCAATCTGATCTTTGGTGAAGGTATACGGCGTATAGTCTTCTTTATCCATGAACACATATTCGTTGCCATCGACATAAGAAAAGTCAACGCCGCGACGGCTCAGGGTGACGGTATCAACGATATCGTCGCCTTTGAAACGTTCTTCCACTTTCAGACCGGTGCGGACATCAGAAAAACGCATTTTATACAGTGTGGCGGCGCCACGGGCGGTAGGCGACTGAATGTCGATATCTTTCACAATCAGCAATTTGCCGTTGTAGTTCAGTACCATACCTTTTTTGATTTCGTTCGCTCTTGGCATCGAGGAGATCCTGTTGTAGAGATTATCTAAAATATCGCGTAAAACTACTCGCGCCGGGCCGTCCAGGCAAGTGGAATTGTCACTTTTGCTGGTGCAAAAAAGGTGATACTGTTCGCCCGCTTTCCGCCCCGCATTCAACGAGAATACGCGATGGCATGTCGCCCGGAGGGGGAAGTGTGCTGTGTTGTCCCTTCTGTTTCCAGCCTTGTCTTCGGAATGTCTGAGGGCAGGCCTGATCATGATGACGTCCACATTTTAAATCTGGATTTTTCTTTGGACAAATTCTGTTATCTTTCATATGGTTATAAATAGAGAGGCTGAGCATGGACTGTCGTAGCGGTTGTGGCGCTTGCTGTATTGCGCCTTCAATTTCGTCGCCGATACCCGGAATGCCGAATGGCAAGCCGATGAATACCAGATGCGTGCAGCTTTCGGAAGATAACTTGTGCCTTATCTTTGGCTCGCCTTTACGCCCAAAAGTGTGCTCTGGTTTGCAACCGACAGGGGACATGTGTTTAACGACCCGGGAAGAGGCCATTATTTATTTGCTGGAACTCGAACAGAAAACCTTACCATGAGCTAAGCCGTTTTTGATAAACGTGCAGGGGCTTACGTTATATCCCGAAATAGTCTGCAAAAGCTGCGCCTCAAATTACCTCCTTTTACCATTAAATAGCGTAATACATGATTCCCTTATTTCGTGGCTTCTGAAGCGGTAGATGTCGCCGCTCAACCCCGTTGGTGCCTGAACGTGTACCGAATAAACCGTCACATAAAACAAAAACGATCAATTTCATTTATATGATAGTTTTTATCTATTAAAAAGAGGAATTTTGATCGATTTTAATTATTTATAACGATCGATATCATGAATTTGATAGTTTATATCTATCATTGATGTATTTACCGATCGATATAACCAGTGTGAATGTATTGTTATTTTCCTTTAAAATACTCGCATTCTTATGTGTGGGTTTTATCTTATGAAGAAATATACGTTCGCAGCCAGGGCGTTTATTTTTACGCTGGTGTTGCTTTTTGTTATTTCAGTATTCGGGTTGACTATTAGCGTTTTAAAAGGGATGTGAAATGCGGGGAGAAAATAGTGAAATTGATTTAGTCGACGTTTCCTTATTCCTTATAAGAAAATGGCTAAGTATCATGATCGCTACCTTTATTTTTGTTGCCATTGGCTATGTTTTTGTGAGCGTGCAGCATGATACAAAGGTTGTGAGTATGATAATCAAACCTAGTCTGGATACGCCTGCTACCTATGCGTTATGTGGCTATGCTAATGATATTCAATGTAAAACAACGGTTATCCTTAACCAGTTTAGCCGTTTCTTGCCTGCGGAATATAAAAATAAAATAAGTTTTGACGCGAAAAAACAGCTTGTCATTTTTAAGACGCAGGGGAGGGAGGAAAGCGTCAATAATATTATTTCTACCCTGAAAAATAGTGTCGATAAAATGGCAGCATGGTATATCGATGATGGTGACATTAAACGCTATAGCGTGCATAGAAATATGTTACAAACGGAAACATATGCAAAGCTATCATTGTTATCGGAGGCGGTTAAAAATAATGCTAACATTGAAGTGATAGATGTTGCTGTAACACCAAAATATAAGATGCGGCTGGTGTTGGTCCTTTGCGGGCTGATGGGCGTAATTTTCTCAATAACCGGTCTTTTATGTAAGAGGGCGCTTACAGAATATCGTATTGAGAAAAAGACAATGAATGACCGCGCATGAACATTGCGCAGAGATAAACTCTGCGCTGAAATGTGTCGAAGAGTAAAAGTATCAGGCTTGCAAGTTAAACATCTTTAATACGCGCCAGGCAGAACATGGTGGCGACAATCATAACTAACGCAAACCAGAAGACCGCATGATAATTCCAGATTTCTGCAGCGATTCCCGCCAGCGAACCGGCAATGATCCAGCCGACGCGAATGGTATTGGTATACAGCGTGGTGGCTGAACCCGCCTGGCCTGGCATGAGATCCTGAAAATAGAGCATGCCAATCCCGCCAAGAATGCCGATGTAAATCGCGTTCAGCAACTGCAAGCCGAGCAACGTCGCCGGTGCGTGCGCCAGCAACATACCCGCATAAAAGCACAGTCCGGCGACAACGGCGATGCACATTAACAGGCGTTTTCCCAACCGTTTGGCGAAGTAACCTGCAATCAGCATTGTGGGAATCTCCAGCCCGGCGGCGGTGCCCATCATCACGCCTGCAAGTTTTTCCGGAAGATGCAGCTCATTGATGATAAACAGCGGCATATTAATGATATACAGGCTGTTAGTTCCCCACATTAACGTACAGATGACAAACAACAACAGCGTATCGCGGCGATTACGACGCGGTGCTTCCAGCGTGCCGGTTGCCAGCGGCGCATCTTTGCGCATTGACGGTAAAAAGAACCACACCATGACGCCGCAGACGATAAAAGCTACCGCCGCGCTCAAATACATCACCGTAAAGCTAAAACCCATCGCCAGCGCATAGGCCAGCGGCGGCCCAATGACCCAGGCCAATGAGACCTGGGCGCGGAGGATTGAGCTGAACATCACCGCTTCACGACCTGTACGATCGGCATGTTCTCGGGCCAGCGCAAACATCTGCGGGTTGGCGGTAGAGCCGAAGCTACTGAGAAAGACGCCGATGAACAGCAAAATAAAGTAGTTGCGGTTCCAGGCAAACAACACGCAGGCCAACATGCCCAGCACACAACAGAAAACGATCAGTTTTTTGCGATCGCCTTTTTTATCTGAGCGACCCGCCAGAAACTGGCTCACGATAATGCCGATAACCGCGCTGCCGGTAAAAAAGAATCCCACCATGCCGGGACGGGCGTGAACCTCATCCGTCAGAAAAATACTGAGCGTCGGCGTCTGTAACGCACCGGCAATACCGGTGAGAAAAGCGACGATCAAAAAGGCGGTAGACGTCAGGTCAAATGATTTAGGCGCAGCGGCGGCGGGACTGTTGTGCATGTTTCTATATCAGTGGTGTGAAGAGAGGCGGAGTTTACGCTGCCCGTCAGAAAATAAACAGGCGTCTGAATCAAAATCGACACGAAAAATCAAAATAGCATTCCAATTTGTTATCAGGGGTGCTGACGGAAGCTGAAAGAAAAAAGCTGAAGTCTTTTATGCGTCAGCTATTAATGGTCTGTTGGAGAAAAAATGTGCTTTACCTCAAAAAATTGCTACAAAACCGGTAACTTTTCTTGCGTGCTGAAGCAGAAAGATCCAGACTTCTTGAAACGTTTCAGCGCGATCTGGTTTTTTTGATAACTCAGATTGGCGCTTTTTTTCTCATAGTGGCTGAATCGTTTCAATTCAGCAGGAGAGGAGACACATGTTCCAGTTATCGGTTCAGGACATTCATCCGGGTGAGCAGGCCGGAAATAAAGAAGAGGCCATTCGGCAAATCGCCGCCGCGTTAGCGCAGGCGGGGAATGTGGCGGGCGGCTATGTTGACGGTATGCTGGCGCGCGAACAGCAAACCTCGACCTTTCTTGGCAATGGTATTGCGATTCCCCATGGCACAACAGACACGCGCGATCAGGTGCTGAAAACCGGCGTCCAGGTTTTTCAATTTCCGCAGGGCGTTACTTGGGGAGAAGGCCAGGTCGCCTACGTGGCGATTGGTATTGCCGCCAGTTCGGATGAACACCTCGGCCTGCTGCGTCAGCTGACGCATGTGCTGAGCGATGACTCCGTGGCTGAACAGTTGAAATCCGCGACAACGGCGGAAGAGCTGCGCGCATTGCTGATGGGCGAGAAGCAAAGTGAACAATTAAAACTTGATAACGAGACGATGACGCTGGATGTCATCGCCAGCTCGCTGGTCACATTGCAGGCGCTAAATGCGGCGCGTCTGAAAGAGGCGGGAGCGGTTGATGCGGCGTTCGTCGCAAAAACGATTAACGATAGTCCGATGAATCTGGGACAAGGCATCTGGCTGAACGACAGCGCGGAAGGCAATTTGCGCAGCGCTGTTGCGGTAAGCCGTGCGACCCAGGCGTTTGACGTAGAGGGTGAAAAAGCAGCCTTATTAGTCACTGTCGCGATGAACGACGAGCAGCCGATTGCCGTGCTAAAACGCCTCGGCGACCTGTTGCTGAACAATAAAGCCGATCGTCTGCTGAGCGCCGACGCCGCGACGCTGCTGGCGTTGCTGACCAGTGATGATGCGCTGACGGATGACGTACTGAGCGCGGAATTTGTAGTGCGTAATGAGCATGGTCTCCATGCCCGTCCGGGCACCATGCTGGTGAATACGATTAAACAATTTAACAGTGAAATTACCGTGACAAACCTTGATGGAACCGGCAAACCGGCAAACGGACGTAGTCTGATGAAAGTGGTGGCATTAGGCGTGAAGAAAGGCCATCGTCTGCGCTTTACCGCGCAGGGTGAAGATGCTGAACAGGCGCTGAAAGCGATTGGCGATGCGATCGCCGCCGGTCTCGGGGAGGGCGCATAATGAGCAGGCGTGTTGCCACCATTACCCTTAATCCGGCTTACGATCTGGTTGGGTTTTGCCCTGAAATCGAACGCGGCGAAGTGAACCTGGTGAAAACCACGGGTCTGCACGCGGCGGGCAAAGGCATTAACGTTGCCAAGGTGCTGAAAGACTTAGGCATCGACGTCACCGTCGGCGGTTTTCTCGGTAAAGATAACCAGGACGGTTTTCAGCAATTGTTCAGCGAACTGGGCATCGCTAACCGCTTTCAGGTGGTTCAGGGCCGGACCCGCATCAACGTGAAGCTGACGGAAAAAGATGGCGAAGTGACCGACTTCAACTTTTCCGGCTTTGACGTGACCCCCGCAGACTGGGAACGCTTTGTTAACGACTCCCTGAGCTGGCTGGGTCAGTTCGATATGGTCTGCGTCAGCGGTAGCTTACCGGCTGGTGTGAGTCCGGAAGCGTTCACCGACTGGATGACGCGTCTGCGCAGCCAGTGTCCATGCATTATCTTTGATAGTAGCCGTGAAGCGTTAGTCGCCGGTCTTAAAGCTGCGCCGTGGCTGGTGAAACCGAATCGCCGCGAACTGGAAATTTGGGCGGGTCGTAAGCTCCCGGAAATGAAAGATGTGATTGATGCGGCGCACGCGTTACGCGAACAGGGGATCGCCCATGTGGTGATTTCGCTGGGGGCGGAAGGCGCGCTGTGGGTTAACGCCTCAGGAGAATGGATCGCTAAACCACCGGCAGTTGACGTGGTAAGTACCGTCGGCGCAGGCGATTCCATGGTTGGCGGATTGATTTACGGCCTGCTGATGCGCGAGTCCAGCGAACATACGCTGCGTCTGGCGACGGCGGTTGCCGCGCTGGCGGTCAGCCAGAGCAATGTGGGTATTACCGATCGTCCTCAGTTGGCCGCAATGATGGCGCGTGTCGACTTACAACCGTTTAACTGACAGCAGGAGAGGCATAATGAAAACGCTGCTGATAATTGACGCTAATCTCGGCCAGGCTCGCGCTTACATGGCGAAAACCCTGCTTGGAGCGGCGGCGCATAAAGCAAATCTGGAAATTATCGACAATCCGAATGATGCTGAGCTGGCGATCGTGCTGGGCGAATCTCTGCCGAACGACAATGCTCTGAACGGCAAAAAGGTTTGGCTGGGGGATATTGGTCGCGCCGTCGCGCATCCGGAACTGTTTCTGAGTGAAGCCAAAAGCCATGCGACCCCTTACAGCGCTCCTGCTGCGGTTGCTCCTGCGGCGAGCGGCGGTCCGAAACGCGTGGTCGCGGTAACGGCCTGCCCGACCGGCGTCGCCCATACTTTTATGGCGGCTGAAGCCATTGAAACCGAAGCGAAAAAACGCGGCTGGTGGGTAAAAGTCGAAACGCGCGGCTCCGTGGGGGCCGGCAATGCCATCACCCCGGAAGAGGTGGCGGAAGCGGATTTAGTGATTGTGGCGGCGGATATCGAAGTGGATCTGGCGAAGTTTGCCGGTCTCCCGATGTACCGCACGTCGACCGGCCTGGCGCTGAAAAAGACGGCGCAGGAGCTGGATAAAGCCGTAGCGGAAGCGACGCCGTATCAACCGGCGGGTAAGGCATCGCAAGCGGCGACCGAAGGGAAGAAAGAGAGCGCTGGCGCATACCGGCATCTGTTGACGGGCGTTTCTTACATGCTGCCTATGGTGGTTGCCGGGGGACTGTGTATTGCGCTTTCCTTCGCTTTTGGTATTGAAGCCTTTAAGGTGCCGGACACGCTGGCGGCGGCGCTGATGCAGATTGGCGGCGGTTCGGCGTTTGCGCTGATGGTGCCGGTACTGGCGGGTTATATCGCTTTCTCCATCGCGGATCGCCCAGGCCTTACGCCAGGTCTGATTGGCGGTATGCTGGCGGTTAGCACCGGTTCCGGTTTTATCGGCGGGATCATTGCCGGCTTCCTTGCCGGGTATATGGCGAAGCTTATCAGTACCAAACTGAAACTTCCGCAAAGTATGGAAGCGCTGAAGCCAATCCTGATCATCCCGTTAATTTCCAGTCTGGTGGTGGGGCTGGCGATGATTTACCTGATCGGTAAACCGGTTGCCGGGATTCTGGAAGGGCTCACCCACTGGCTGCAAACCATGGGGACGGCAAACGCGGTGCTGTTGGGCGCGATTCTCGGCGGGATGATGTGTACCGACATGGGCGGCCCGGTGAACAAAGCGGCGTATGCGTTTGGCGTTGGTCTGCTGAGTACGCAAACTTACGCGCCGATGGCGGCGATCATGGCCGCAGGTATGGTACCGCCGTTAGCGCTGGGTCTGGCGACGATGGTGGCGCGTCGTAAGTTCGACAAAGCGCAGCAGGAAGGCGGTAAAGCGGCGTTGGTGCTGGGGCTTTGCTTTATCACTGAAGGCGCTATTCCGTTTGCGGCACGCGACCCGATGCGTGTACTGCCGTGCTGTATCGTTGGCGGCGCGTTGACCGGGGCCATTTCTATGGCGGTAGGCGCAAAATTGATGGCGCCGCATGGCGGTCTGTTTGTTCTGCTTATCCCAGGCGCAATTACGCCGGTATTGGGATACCTGCTGGCAATTGTGGCCGGTACGCTGGTGGCAGGGCTGGCTTATGCCGTCCTGAAACGTCCGGAGACGGAAGTCGCGGCAAAAGCGGCGTAAGAGAAACACGCTAAAAAAGGCAGAGCGCGCTCTGCCTTTTTTATTGCCTGAAGAACATTGCGCGTCAGGCCACCGCTTCGGCAATTTGCTGGGCTTTTAACCACGCAATCTCTTCCGCCCAGATATCAGGATTGATGGTCTCCAGTATCAGCGGAATACCGTCAAAACGCGCATCCTGCATAATCCAACGAAACGCATCGTGGCCGATATTGCCTTCACCCAGACTGTGATGGCGGTCAACGCGGCTACCGAAGGCGCTTTTGGCGTCGTTAAGGTGCATTCCGCGCAAATACTGAAATCCGACAATTTTCCCGAATTCGGCGAACGTTTTTTCGCACGCCTCTGGCGTACGCAGATCGTATCCGGCGGCAAAGGCATGGCAGGTATCGATACAGACGCCAACGCGCGACTTATCTTCCACGCCGTCGATGATGGCGGCTAACTGTTCAAACTCAAATCCCAGATTACTGCCCTGACCGGCTGTATTTTCGATAACCGCCGTAACGCCCTCGGTCTGCGCGAGGGCGATATTGATGGATTCCGCGATCCGCGCCAGGCAATCCTCCTGTGCAATCTGCATCAGATGGCTACCGGGATGAAAATTAAGCAAGGTTAAGCCGAGTTGTTCACAGCGCTGCATTTCATCGAGAAAGGCATCGCGTGATTTTTCCAGCGCTTCACTGACCGGATGGCCCAGATTAATCAGGTAACTATCGTGGGGAAGGATTTGCGCCGCCGAGAAATGATACTTTTCACAGGCGATTTTAAAGTCATCAATGACCTGGGGAGTAAGGGGGGCGGCACGCCACTGACGCTGGTTTTTTGTGAAAAGCGCAAAGGCCGTTGCGCCAATTTCAGCCGCGCGGGCAGGGGCGTTAGCCAGACCGCCAGCAGCGCTGACGTGCGCTCCGATGTATTTCATAAAAGACTCCTGTTAAACCCGCTAACGGTTCATTACGAACGCTATGATAACGGGTTAACAGGCGTGAAACGTAATAATTTATGCGATAAGGCTATGGATTAGGACGTTAATGGCGCCACCGCCAATAATCAGCCAGGCGAATAATGCCAGCGCCATCAGCAGCGGTTTCGCCCCCGCTTTTTTCAATGCGCTAACGTGAGTGGTCAGACCCAACGCCGCCATTGCCATCGCCAGCAGTACCGTGTCCAGCGTCACCAGCATATCCACCACGGCTTTCGGCAGCAGGTGGAAAGAGTTGAAGATCGCCACTACGATGAAGAAAATAGCAAACCACGGAATGGTAATTTTGCTTTTTTCCGCGCCGGTCGCCGGTGAAAGCTGTTTAACGCGTGCCGCCAGAATGATCAGGAACGGCGCCAGCATCATGACACGCAGCATCTTAGCGATAACTGCCGCATTTTCCGCATCCGGGCTAACGGCATGACCCGCTGCGACCACTTGCGCGACTTCATGCATGGTTGAGCCGATATAGATGCCGTAAGTTTCCGGGCTAAACCAGTGCGCCAGCAGCGGATACATTGCCGGGTAAAGGAAAATAGCGATGGTGCCGAAAATAACGACAGTCGCGACGGCTACAGTAACCTTACTGGCTTCCGCTTTTACCACCGGTTCTGTCGCCAGTACCGCCGCCGCGCCGCAGATACTGCTACCGGCGCCAATCAGCCAGCTGGTGTGCCTGTCCAGACCAAAGACTTTTTGGCCTAAGAAGCAGGCCAGCATGAACGTGCTGGAAAGCGTTAATACGTCAATCACAATGCCGCTAATGCCCACGTCGGCGATTTGTGAAAAGGTAAGGCGGAAGCCGTAAAGGATAATCCCTAAACGCAGCAGATGTTGTTTTGCAAACAGCACGCCGCCGTCGCATTGTTTCCATATTTGTGGATAGACGGTATTCCCGATAACCATACCCAGCAGGATAGCCAGGGTCAGGGCGCTGAACCCCGCGCCTGCAACGGCAGGGATAGCGCCGCCCCATAGGGCGACTCCTGTAATGACGGCGCTCAGAGCGAGCCCCGGTATAAAATGCCACATTGTACGACGATGATTCTGCAAGGTGAGTTCTGTCATAACCTTCTCCTGTATATGGACAATAAGGTTACGGTGATCTGGTTTAAAAATAAAATTGATTATATATTTATAATTAATCTTTATAAGTGGTAAGTGAAACGCTATCGGTGGGATACGACTATGCATATTACGCTACGACAACTTGAAGTGTTTGCTGAAGTACTGAAAAGCGGTTCAACAACCCAGGCGTCGGTCATGCTGTCATTATCGCAGTCCGCCGTTAGCGCCGCGCTCACCGATCTGGAAGGTCAGCTCGGCGTACAGTTGTTTGATCGGGTGGGGAAACGGCTGGTGGTCAACGAACATGGGCGCTTGTTATACCCGCGCGCGCTGGCATTGCTGGAGCAAGCGGTAGAAATTGAGCAGCTATTTCGTGAAGATAACGGCGCGATACGGGTTTATGCCAGTAGCACCATCGGCAATTACATTTTACCCGCCATGATTGCCCGCTATCGCCAGCATTATCCGGCCTTGCCGCTGGAACTCAGCGTGGGAAACAGCCAGGACGTGATTAACGCGGTGCTGGATTTTCGGGTTGATATCGGCCTGATTGAAGGACCATGTCACAGTACAGAGATTATTTCTGAGCCGTGGCTGGAAGATGAGCTGGTGGTCTTTGCCGCGCCGTCCTCGCCGCTGACGCAGGGGCCGGTGACGCTGGAACAGCTTGCGGCATCCCCATGGATTTTACGCGAGCGCGGTTCCGGTACGCGGGAAATTGTCGATTATTTGCTGTTGTCGCATTTGCCGCGCTTTCATATGGCGATGGAGTTGGGGAATTCAGAAGCGATCAAACATGCAGTGCGTCATGGACTGGGGATAAGCTGTTTATCGCGCCGGGTGATTGCTGAACAACTCCAGGCGGGAACCCTGGGCGAAGTCGCGGTGCCGTTACCGCGCCTGGTGCGCACGTTGTGGCGTGTTCATCATCGGCAGAAACATCTTTCTAACGCGTTGCAGCGTTTTTTGAGTTACTGTGAATAAAGGTGAAGAGGAGGGCTGCCCGGGCGGCATCGCCATTTTTAGTATCCGCTTACGTATACGTTATTCTCTGCTTTACTTATAATCCGTGGCCGGTCATGAAGGTCTCTTATAACCGCGCATTTGTGTCGGAAGGATAGTATTTCGTCTGTTACAATCGCGCCTCATTTTTTGGATGGATAGCATTTTCACATGGGTTCCAAAACTAAAACCACAGAAGCGCCCGCGCTACGTCGCGAATTAAAGGCGCGTCACCTGACGATGATTGCCATTGGCGGCTCCATCGGGACAGGTCTTTTCGTTGCATCTGGTGCGACAATTTCTCAGGCGGGGCCAGGCGGCGCGCTGTTTTCTTATATTCTGATTGGTTTGATGGTCTACTTCCTGATGACCAGTCTTGGCGAGCTGGCGGCCTATATGCCGGTATCTGGCTCGTTTGCGACATATGGTCAGAACTATGTGGAAGAAGGCTTTGGTTTCGCGCTGGGCTGGAACTACTGGTACAACTGGGCGGTGACTATCGCTGTTGACCTGGTTGCCGCACAATTGGTGATGGGCTGGTGGTTCCCGGACACGCCGGGCTGGATCTGGAGCGCGCTATTCCTCTGCGTCATTTTCTTGCTGAACTACATTTCCGTGCGCGGTTTTGGCGAGGCGGAGTACTGGTTCTCGTTAATTAAAGTCGCGACCGTTATTATCTTCATCATCGTTGGCGTAGCGATGATTATCGGTATTTTTAAAGGTGTTGAGCCGGTCGGCTGGAGCAACTGGACGACGGGCGATGCGCCTTTTGCTGGCGGTTTTGCGGCAATGATTGGCGTCGCGATGATCGTGGGCTTCTCTTTCCAGGGAACTGAGCTGATTGGTATTGCCGCCGGGGAATCTGAAAACCCGGAGAAGAATATTCCGCGCGCGGTGCGTCAGGTGTTCTGGCGTATTCTGCTGTTTTATGTTTTCGCGATTTTGATTATCAGCCTGATCATTCCTTATACCGATCCAAACCTGCTGCGTAACGACGTCAAAGACATTAGCGTCAGTCCGTTTACCTTAGTGTTCCAGCATGCGGGCTTGTTGTCTGCGGCGGCGATAATGAATGCGGTTATCCTGACGGCGGTACTGTCTGCGGGTAACTCTGGGATGTATGCCTCGACCCGTATGCTCTACACCCTGGCCTGTGACGGTAAGGCCCCGCGTATTTTTGCGAAATTGTCCCGCGGCGGCGTACCGCGCAATGCGCTTTATGCCACCACCGTGATTGCCGGTCTTTGCTTTTTGACCTCAATGTTCGGCAACCAGACGGTCTATCTGTGGCTGTTGAACACCTCCGGTATGACGGGCTTCATCGCCTGGCTGGGGATTGCCATTAGCCATTATCGTTTCCGTCGCGGTTACGTGATACAAGGGTATGATGTGAATGATTTGCCGTACCGTTCCGGGTTCTTCCCGCTGGGGCCGATTTTCGCCTTTGTACTGTGCCTGATTATTACGTTGGGGCAGAACTATGAAGCGTTCCTGAAAGATACCATCGACTGGGGCGGCGTCGCGGCGACCTATATCGGTATTCCGCTGTTCCTGCTTATCTGGTTCGGCTACAAGCTGATAAAAGGTACGCATTTCGTGCGCTATAGCGAAATGCACTTCCCGGAACGCGTTAAAAAGTAACGTAGTATTCTCGTCATAGGCCGGATAAGGCTTTATGCCGCCATCCGGCACGGACTGCCTGAACCTGACCCTTCTAACCCTCTCATTCGAGAGGGTTTTTTGTTTTTTCTTTATGATTGGTTCAAATGATATAATTATTAACAATTAAATTGATAATTATTATCGTTTGCTTTATCGTTGCGCTCGAAATCAGAAAGGATGAAGATTCGGGCGCGACCGTCACTCATGAGCCCGACTCGCCTGCATAAAAAGAGTTCGCCGTGATAACCGTTATCGCAGGCGAAACGTAATGCGTTGTGAGCGATAACCGATTTTTTTTGTCGTATTTACCTCATGGAGAAATGGAATGTTTAGGTTTAACCCTTTCGTTCGGGTAGGGCTTTGTATGTCCGCAGTTACGTTGGCTTGGCCGGTTGCCGCGGCAACGGATGATGGTGAAACCATGGTCGTTACCGCGTCCGCCATCGAACAAAATCTGAAAGATGCGCCAGCAAGTATCAGCGTCATTACCCAGCAAGATTTACAGCGCAGGCCCGTGCAAAACCTGAAAGATGTCCTGAAAGAGGTGCCGGGCGTACAGCTCACTAACGAAGGGGATAACCGCAAAGGCGTGAGTATTCGTGGTCTGGACAGCAGTTATACGCTGATCCTGATCGACGGTAAGCGCGTTAACTCCCGTAACGCGGTCTTCCGCCATAATGATTTTGATCTGAACTGGATACCGGTTGACGCTATCGAACGTATTGAAGTGGTGCGTGGCCCCATGTCCTCGCTGTATGGCTCCGATGCGCTGGGCGGCGTGGTCAACATTATCACCAAAAAAATTGGTCAGAAATGGCACGGCAGCGTCACGGTTGACTCCACTATTCAGGAACATCGCGACCGTGGCGATACTTATAACGGTCAGTTCTTTACCAGCGGTCCGCTGATCGACGGCGTGCTGGGAATGAAAGCCTACGGTAGCCTGGCGAAACGCGAAAAAGACGAGCAGCAGAGTTCCGCCACCACCGCTACGGGTGAAACGCCGCGCATTGAAGGATTTACCAGCCGGGATGGAAACGTCGAGTTTGCCTGGACACCAAACGAAAATCATGACGTTACCGCAGGCTACGGTTTTGATCGCCAGGACCGGGACTCCGACTCGCTGGATAAAAATCGTCTGGAACGGCAAAACTACGCGTTGAGCCATAACGGACGTTGGGATCTCGGCAATAGCGAGCTCAAGTTCTACGGCGAAAAGGTGGAAAACAAAAACCCCGGTAACAGTAGCCCTATTACGTCAGAAAGCAATTCGATTGACGGGAAATACGTTCTGCCGTTAGCGTCTGTCAACCAGTTCCTCACCTTCGGCGGCGAATGGCGTCACGATAAACTGAGCGATGCGGTCAACCTGACCGGCGGTTCCAGTACTAAAACCTCCGCCAGCCAGTATGCTCTGTTCCTTGAAGATGAGTGGCGCATCTTCGAACCGCTGGCGCTGACCACCGGTATTCGTATGGATGACCATGAAACCTATGGCGATCACTGGAGCCCGCGTGCTTATCTGGTTTATAACGCAACGGATACCCTGACGGTGAAAGGTGGGTGGGCCACGGCCTTTAAAGCGCCGTCGCTATTGCAATTAAGTCCGGACTGGGCGACCAACTCCTGCCGTGGCGGATGCCGCATTATCGGTAGCCCGGATCTGAAACCTGAAACCAGTGAAAGCTGGGAGCTCGGCCTTTATTACCGTGGCGAAGAAGGCATACTGGAGGGCGTGGAAGCGAGCGTTACCACGTTCCGTAACGATGTGGACAATCGCATCAGCATTAGCCGTACCGCTGACGTTAACGCCGCGCCCGGCTATTCCAACTTTGTCGGTTTCGAAACCAACAGTCGGGGACAGCGCGTTCCGGTCTTCCGTTATTACAACGTGAATAAAGCGCGTATTCAGGGCGTGGAAACCGAGTTGAAAGTTCCGTTTAACGAGGCGTGGAAACTGTCGTTGAATTACACCTATAACGACGGACGCGACGTCAGTAATGGCGGGAACAAGCCGCTTTCCGATCTGCCGTTCCACACCGCGAACGGTACGCTGGACTGGAAACCGGTGCAGCTCGAAGACTGGTCATTCTACGTATCAGGGAATTATACCGGGCGTAAGCGGGCCGACAGCGCAACGGCGAAAACGCCGGGTGGGTACGTGGTCTGGGATACCGGTGCGGCATGGCAGGCGACGAAAAACGTTAAACTGCGTGCGGGCGTTCTGAACGTGGGCGATAAAGATCTCAAACGCGACGACTACGGTTATACCGAAGACGGACGTCGTTACTTTATGGCGGTGGATTACCGTTTCTGACAGAGACTGGCGACAGCCGCGTTTTGCCGCTGTCGCCAGAATGTTATAACCGATGCAGCCTGGAGAGCAGCGCCAGCGACAGAGTCGTTAGCAGAATGGCGATCACCGCATAGATATAAACGCCCGACCACGCCCAGCTATTTTTCACCATAATTACCGGCACACCGGCCATTGCCGCGCCGACATAGCTGAACAATCCCCGAAAGCCGGTAATCGATCCCGCCGCATCCTTATGGGTCACATCCAGACAGCCGACGGCAAAAAGCATATGCGGTCCGTATAAGGCGAAGCCCATGATGGTGAACAGAATCGCGGTGAGGGTGTAAGAGGTATCCTGAACCAGCGGCACCAGCACGATGCATATGCACAGCGCTAACGCGAAGATTAACCCGGTCATCCAGCGGTTACTTTTGAACATAAAGTCAGACAAGTAGCCTGCCAGCAACCCACCTGCCAGTCCGCCCGCCTCAAACCAGGAAATAATCGAGTTCGCTTTTATCAGGCTCCAGCCGTGAACCTGCGAATAGTAAATCTGCGGCCAGTCGTTAAGAATAGTGCGCGCAATATAAACCGACATATCACCGATAATAATGATCCATACCAGTGGATTGGTCAGGATATATTTCACAAAAATCTGCCAGAAGCTCAGGTTGACCGGGCTGGCCTTGACCTGGGCCAGTTCCGTCGGGTCGTTACGCCACTGCCCCACGTTGGGCAAACCTAACGTACCGGGACGATCTTTAATGGTAAATAGCGCCACTATTCCCATCAGCAGCGAAATGGCGCCGGGAACATAAAACCCCATTTTCCAGCTACCGCTAAAGGCGATAGCAAAACTGGTCAGCAGCGGCGCGAGGCTGCCGCCGATATTGTGCGCCGCTTCAACGATAGCCCACCAGCGTCCCCGTTCGTTTTTCGAAAACCACGAGGCCATAATTTTCGCCATCGGCGGAAAGCTGGTGCCCTGTAATATCGCGTTGAGACTGTACAGCACGTAGAATGCCGCCACGCTGTCGGAAAAGCCGAACAGAATATTTACAATCCCCACGCCAATCAGCACCGGGCCGGTCATGGCTTTCGGGTTAATTTTATCGACCAGCATCCCGCCGACAAACTTCATCGCGCCATAAAGAATGTAAAAAATAGAAGACATAATGGCGAAGTCTTCTGCGGTCAGCGACGTTTCCGTCAGCATGGCCGGCATCGCGGCGGAGAAGTTTTTACGGGTAAGATAAAAGACGGCATAAGAGATAAAGACCGAGGCGATAATCTCAAAACGAAATTTTTTATAGGTCTGGTCTATCTCTTTTTTCTCTTTTACAATCGGCTTATCGGGCTGGCTGAAAATAAATGTTTTTATACTCATTTTAAAATTCCCTTCCGGCGAGGTGAGTCGCGTTATAATTCATCTTCAATAAGAAAAAGAAGCAATTCGAAACCGTGATAATTAATCTGATGGTGGATTTTTTCCCGAACAACCGGCTTCGCTTTCCAGGCAATACCGGTGCCAGCATGTTCTAACATCGGCAGATCGTTGGCGCCATCGCCGCAGGCAATAATATTCTCCGTGGCAATATTTAACCGGGCAGCCAGGTCAACCAGAGTCTGTTTTTTGTTTGCGGCATTCATAATCGGTAAGGTAATGTTATCCGTCAGAACGTTATCGCGTATTTCAACCGTATTCGAAAAGGCATAATCCAGTTGATACCGTTCTTTTAGACGCTGGGTGAATATATCCAGTCCCCCGGAGATAATCGCGGTTTTAAATCCTTTGGCCTTGATGACTGGCAGAATAGTTAACAGGCCTGGCGAAAGGGTCATGCGATCGCATACGGCGTTCAGCACTGCTTTCGGTGTGCCTTTCAACATTCCGATACGTCGGGTAAAACTGGCGTTAAAATCAAGCTTGCCCTCCATCGCCTGTTGGGTAATGGCGGTGATTTGCGTCGACATGCCAAGCGCGCGGGCAATTTCATCCACGCCTTCTTCCGCAATAAATGTCGAGTCCATATCAAACGCGATAATACCGTTAGCAGGCAGTGGCTGCGGCTTAATAAAAAAATCAAACTGCCATTGTAATGAGAGTTCGCGTAAATAGCGATAAAATTCAGGCGTCAGACATTCCGTTGGCAGCGTAAGCTTTAAATAAGCGGTATTGATAAGCGCGGCATAACGTTTATCAAATAATAGCGGAAACGGCATGGTGACGGCATCAAATAACGTTTCCTGTAATTTTTTCTGAAATGTATCGATATCCTGTGTGGTAATAAAATAAATAATGCTCATATGATAACTCCCTTAATTTACGGGTATTATAATGGCTCTTTTGCGGCGTGGAATCTTGTGCTATCACAGATATCACAGCCAGAAAAGGGCTAAAAAAGCGTTGTTTTTGATACCAGGTAAAGTTCAGACACAAAAGGTATCACTTTTGATATGCCAACTGTGCGAGGATGTTATTTATTACTGAACGCGAATGACACTGAAAGGATTGATATAACGATGGAGAGTTGCCTTGATATATTCAAAATAGTAATAGGTCCATCCAGCTCACGTACCGTAGGGCCGATGCGCGCCGCCTGTCACTTTATTTCATTGCTCAGAGAACAAGAGACGTTGCCGCTAATTCGGGAAATAGAAATCGAGCTGTATGGCGCGTTATCGTTAAGCCGCAAGTGCCACAATGTGGATACCGCCCTTTATCTTGGGCTGCTGGGCTACCAGCCGGAGAATGTCGATCTCCGCTCGCATATGGCGGTGATTAAGCGTGCGGAAAATGAAAACAAAATCGAACTCCCGCTCTCCGACGCGGGCGGAATCACGATAAAAGTCAAGATTATCGCCAATCACCAGGCGCATCCAGGTCATCCTTATGCCATGACGTTTCGCGCCAGAGATGATTATTTCACGGTGTATGAAGAGACCTGGTTTTCGACCGGCGCCGGACAGGTTCGCAAACATGGCGAGCTGCTGACGCCATCGCTTCCTTTGCGTACAGTGTCGCCCTTTGAATTTAGTCATGCCGCGCAGTTGCTGGCGCTGTGTCGGCGTAACGGCCTGTCCGTGGCGGCGCTGATGATGAAAAATGAGCTGTGCCGCCACTCGCCACAGACGTTGCAGAATTATCTGGCGCAAATATGGAACGTGATGCAGCAGGCGGTTTATCGCGGCCTGCATACTGAGGGGGTATTACCCGGTCCCTATCAGGTACCACGGCGCGCCTGTGCGTTACATAAGACGTTACAGGCGAACCGTTCCGCCAGCGATTTTTTAACCGCGCTGAACTGGGTCAATGCCTTCGCGATTGCGGTAAGCGAAGAAAATGCCAGCGGCGGACAGATTGTTACCGCGCCAACCAATGGTGCGTGCGGCATCATTCCGGCAGCGCTCTGCTGGTATGATAAATTTGTCACGCCGCTGGAGCCCGGTGCTCTGACCCGTTTCTTCCTGACCGCCGCCGCTATCGCGATATTGTTTAAACAAAACGCCTCTATTCTGGGATCTGAAGTTGGCTGTCAGGGGGAAGTCGGCGTGGCGTGCTCAATGGCGGCGGCGGGCCTGGCTGAACTGATGGGCGCATCCGTGGAGCAAACGCTGAGCGCCGCTGAAATTGCCATGGAACATCATCTGGGATTGACCTGCGATCCGCTGGGCGGGCAGGTACAAATTCCCTGCATAGAGAGAAACGCCATCTCTGCCGTGAAAGCGATAAACGCGGCGACGATGGCGATGAGTCGCGTAAGCGAACCCTGTATTTCGCTCGATGAGATCATTGCTGCGATGTACGAGACCGGTAAAGACATGAGCGCTAAATACCGTGAAACGTATCATGGTTCGCTGGGGAAAATTCAGCCGCGCAAGAGAGGGTAACAGCGTGAAATACAATACGATGAATAACGACGAGATTATCCTGTCGTTGTGCGCCCGCTTAAAGGAGACGCGTCTGTCTCTTTCGATGACCCAGCAGCAGCTTGCCGATCGCGCGCACGTTGGCATTGCCACCATCAAGCGTATCGAGAAGGGGGGAGGGCTCAATCTTGATACGTTAATTTCTCTCCTGCGGGCGCTGGATAAGTTGCATAATCTTGATGCGGTGCTGTTTGAATCCGAGCTGCGTAATTTTCACGAAAGTTATGAAGGCGGAGAGGGCAGCGGCCGCCTTCAGGTACGCCAGCAGGCCGCGGATTTAAATAATAAATCTTCCGCGCCGCAGTCGGAGGAGGTGAACTACAGCGCGGCGCTGGAAAATTCATTATGTTGGTGACGTCTCACGCTCGTCCCGTAAATACCGGGCATGAAAGCGCAGATGGTCCTCGATGAAGGACGCAATAAAATAATAGCTATGATCGTAGCCAGGCTGGATTCGTAGCGTCATCGGCCAGGCGGTTTGCCGCGCGGCTTCCGCCAGTACGGCGGGCTGAAGCTGATCGGCGAGGAATTGATCGCTGTCGCCCTGATCGATGAGCACAGGAATGGCGTCCTGCGGCTGGCTGGCCAGCATTAATTCGCAGCTATCCCACTCAGTCCAGGCTGATTCATCTTCGCCGAGATAAGCGGTAAGCGCTTTGATTCCCCACGGCACGCGGCTGGGGTTGACGATAGGCGCAAAAGCAGAGACGCTGGTGTATTTGCCCGGATTTTTCAGCGCCATGATTAATGCGCCGTGGCCGCCCATCGAGTGCCCGCTGATGGCGCAACGGTCGCTGACGTTAAACTGTGTCTGGATAAGCGCCGGAAGCTCATCGCGCAGGTAATCGTACATGCGATAATGGCTGGCCCAGGGCGGCTGTGTGGCATTGAGATAAAACCCGGCGCCGTGGCCTAAATCGTATCCGCTATTGTCGGCGACCTGTTCACCGCGTGGACTGGTATCCGGCATCACCAATACAATGCCCAGTTCTGCTGCGATACGCTGCGCGCCTGCTTTGGTGGTAAAATTCTCATCATTGCAGGTCAACCCGGACAACCAGTACAGTACCGGAGGCGGTTCATTATCCTGAGTCGGCGGAAGAAAAATGCTGAATGTCATGGCGCAGTTTAGCGTGGCGGCATGATGACGCCAGCGCTGCTGCCAGCCGCCAAAACATCGGTGCTCTTCGAGCATTTCCATGCGGGGGCTCCTTTTATGGTGAACCTGATAAGGTATGCAGATTCTTCATAATACAGATTATTCACCGCGTTGTGAGTAACTTTCACTTCCGTAATACATAAACATGCTTCATCATTTAAATAACATTTAGTTAACAACTATACCCTTTGTCCTGCCATCATTCTCGCACCGGAAAAGATGTCATGAAAGGCAGCGACAATTTCAACAATTATGGGCGTGAATACTGGATTATGTGCGCTACCTCACGCACAATAATCACACTGTCACAATATTGACAAACTTTGCCCCATGCAGGGCAGAGGCGCCACACCTGCAGGAGAACACGATTAATGCCATCACTCAGTAAAGAAGCGGCCCTGGTTCATGATGCGCTGGTTGCCCGGGGGCTGGAAACGCCGCTGCGCCCGCCTATGGATGAACTGGATAATGAAACGCGAAAAAGCCTTATCGCAGGGCATATGACTGAGATTATGCAGTTGCTGAATCTCGATTTGAGCGATGACAGTCTGATGGAAACGCCGCATCGTATCGCTAAGATGTACGTTGACGAGATTTTCGCCGGCCTCGACTATGCCAATTTCCCGAAAATTACCCTCATTGAAAATAAAATGAAGGTGGATGAAATGGTCACCGTCCGCGATATCACGCTGACCAGCACCTGTGAACATCACTTCGTGACCATTGATGGCAAAGCGACCGTCGCGTATATCCCCAAAGATTCCGTGATCGGCCTGTCGAAAATTAACCGCATCGTGCAATTCTTCGCCCAGCGTCCGCAGGTTCAGGAACGTTTGACCCAACAAATTCTGACGGCGCTGCAAACCTTGCTCGGCACCAATAATGTAGCGGTATCGATTGATGCGGTGCATTACTGCGTGAAAGCGCGCGGTATTCGTGACGCAACCAGCGCCACGACGACGACGTCGCTGGGCGGATTGTTTAAGTCCAGCCAGAATACGCGCCAGGAGTTTCTGCGTGCCGTTCGCCATCATCCATGATTAAGGCGGAGACGATGGAGCGTAATGTCACGCTGGATTTTGTACGTGGCGTCGCTATCCTCGGTATCCTGCTTCTTAACATTAGCGCCTTTGGATTGCCGAAGGCGGCTTATCTCAATCCCGCCTGGTACGGCGCGATCGTTCCCGAAGATGCCTGGTCCTGGGCGATTCTCGATATTGTGGCGCAGGCTAAATTTCTTACGCTGTTCGCGTTGTTGTTTGGCGCGGGGCTACAAATGCTGCTTCCGCGTGGTAAACAGTGGATTCAGTCGCGTTTAACGCTATTGGTACTGTTAGGTTTTATCCATGCGTTATTCTTTTGGGACGGCGACATTCTGCTGGCCTACGGTCTGGTCGGATTAATTTGCTGGCGACTGGTACGCGACGCGCCTTCGGTAAAAAGCCTGTTCAATACCGGCATACTCCTTTATCTGGTCGGGATTGGCGTGCTACTGCTGCTGGGCGTGGTATCGAGTAGCGAAACCAGCCGCGCCTGGACGCCGGATGCGTCGGCAATATTGTATGAAAAATACTGGAAGCTGAACGGCGGCATGGAGGCTATCAGCAACCGGGCAGAGATGCTGTCAAATAGTTTACTGGCGCTCGGCGCGCAGTATGGCTGGCAACTGGCAGGTATGATGCTGCTGGGCGCCGCGCTAATGCGTAGCGGCTGGCTGAAAGGTCAGTACAGTCTGCGGCACTATCGCCGTACCGGGGTTCTGCTGGTGGCGTTAGGGCTAATGATCAACCTGCCTGCGGTCATTTTACAATGGCGGCTGGACTGGGCGTACCGCTGGTGCGCCTTCTTATTGCAGGCGCCGCGCGAACTGAGCGCGCCGTTGCAAACGCTGGGCTATGCCGCGCTGATGTTTGGCTTCTGGCCGCAGCTTAGCCGATGCAGACTGACGCTTGCCATTGCCTGCGTAGGGCGAATGGCGCTGACCAATTATCTGCTGCAGACGATCATCTGTACCACGCTGTTTTATCAGTTTGGCTTATTTATGGAATTCAATCGACTGGAACTCTTGTTCTTTGTCGTTCCGGTATGGGCAATAAACCTTCTCTTTTCCGTCATCTGGCTACGTTTCTGGCGACAGGGACCGGTCGAGTGGTTATGGCGTCAACTCACGTTGCGCGCGTCAGGATCGTTCAGATAACGATCTGGATCACATTCATTAACAAAATGGCTGTAACCGTTTCCATCCCTGTGATGTTTCTCACGCAGCCCTGGGCAGGGTGCTGACAAAATAGCCGCCTGCTAACGGGGCATTTGTGAGCATTTTTGAACTCAAACAGGGCAGTGAATATGATCACCATTCGTGATGTAGCGCGCCAGGCTGGCGTGTCTGTAGCGACCGTTTCCCGCGTACTGAATAACAGCGCGTTGGTCAGTCCCGACACCCGTGACGCCGTTATGCAGGCCGTCACTCTGCTGGGATATCGGCCAAATGCGAATGCGCAAGCGCTGGCCACCCAGGTGAGCGATACCATCGGCGTCGTGGTCATGGATGTTTCCGATGCCTTTTTCGGCGCTCTGGTGAAAGCCGTAGATCTGGTCGCGCAGCAGCACCAGAAATATGTTCTCATTGGCAACAGTTATCATGAGGCGGAAAAAGAGCGTCATGCGATTGAAGTCTTGATCCGTCAGCGTTGTAACGCATTGATTGTTCACTCAAAAGCCTTAACCGATCGCGAGCTGAGCGACTTTATGGATCAGATCCCCGGCATGGTGCTGATTAACCGTATCGTGCCGGGTTATGCGCATCGTTGTGTCTGTCTCGACAATGTGAGCGGCGCCAGAATGGCGACCCGAATGTTGCTGAATAATGGACATCAACGCATCGGCTACCTGGCCTCCAGCCACCGTATTGAAGATGATGCGATGCGCAGAGAAGGGTGGTTACACGCGCTGCAAGAGCAGGGGGTTGCTGCGTCGGAGAGCTGGATTGGCACCGGCACGCCGGATATGCAGGGCGGCGAGTCGGCAATGGTTGAGTTGCTGGGACGCAATCTGCAACTGACGGCGGTATTTGCCTATAACGATAACATGGCGGCGGGCGCGCTGACGGCGTTAAAAGATAACGGCATCGCCATTCCCTTGCATCTGTCTGTCATCGGTTTCGATGATATCCCTATTGCTCGTTATACCGATCCTCAGTTGACTACCGTGCGCTATCCTATTGCTTCTATGGCGAAAATCGCGACCGAGCTGGCGTTACAGGGGGCTGCAGGCACGCTGGATATCACGGCGACGCACTGCTTCATGCCGACCCTGGTACGGCGCCATTCGGTGGCATGGCGACAGAATGCGGTACTGATCACTAACTGATTACGCACCGCATGTAACCGTTTTCAATCTGTGAGTAAATTCACAGTTTATTAACATTGTGATAGCTATGATGACAACGTTTGTCGCACTGTAACTAATGTGTAACAGTTAGTTGTCAGTTTTGCTGGGGTATTTCGCTTATAAAAACCGTTATCACAATATCCCGCGACTACCGGACAAAAATAAAGAGTTGAATAAGAGCTTATCCCATTAGGGCTATTTTACTTGCCATTTTGGACCTGGGCAGTGCTCGCCAAAACGCGTTAGCGTTTTGAACGCCGCTTGCGGCGGCCCGAAGGGCGAGCGTAGCGAGTCAAACCTCACGTACTACGTGTACGCTCCGGTTTTTGCGCGCTGTCTGTGTCCAAACTGGCTGCGCCAATAACGCCTGGTGGGATAGGCTCTAAATACGCTTCGGTGTTCAGTAACACGCGTTAACGTGCTGAACAGCCGGGCATTTTTTTACGCTATACCCTACATAATAAAACCGGAGCTACCATGAATAAGAAGGTACTGACCCTTTCTGCCGTGATGGCAAGTCTGTTATTCGGCGCGCACGCGCACGCGGCTGATACTCGTATTGGCGTGACGATTTATAAATATGACGATAACTTTATGTCCGTGGTGCGTAAGGCTATTGAAAAAGATGGCAAATCCGCGCCGGATGTTCAGCTACTGATGAATGACTCGCAAAACGATCAATCCAAACAGAATGATCAAATTGACGTTTTATTGGCGAAAGGGGTTAAAGCTCTGGCGATTAACCTGGTCGACCCGGCAGCCGCCGGTACGGTGATTGAGAAAGCGCGCGGGCAAAATGTGCCGGTGGTGTTCTTTAACAAAGAGCCTTCCCGCAAAGCGCTGGACAGCTATGACAAGGCGTATTATGTCGGGACTGACTCTAAAGAATCCGGTGTGATTCAGGGCGACTTGATTGCCAAACACTGGCAGGCGAATCAGGGTTGGGATCTGAATAAAGACGGTAAAATTCAGTATGTTCTGCTGAAAGGCGAGCCGGGGCACCCGGATGCGGAAGCCCGTACGACGTATGTGGTGAAAGAGTTAAATGCTAAAGGTATTCAGACCGAGCAACTGGCGTTAGACACCGCCATGTGGGATACCGCGCAGGCAAAAGATAAGATGGATGCCTGGCTGTCTGGCCCGAACGCTAACAAGATTGAAGTGGTTATCGCGAATAACGATGCGATGGCGATGGGCGCGGTAGAGGCGCTGAAAGCGCATAATAAATCGTCGATTCCGGTCTTTGGCGTCGATGCGTTACCGGAAGCTCTGGCGCTGGTGAAATCGGGCGCGATGGCCGGTACGGTACTGAATGACGCCAACAATCAGGCGAAAGCGACATTCGATCTGGCGAAAAACCTCGCCGAAGGCAAGGGCGCGGCTGACGGCACCAGCTGGAAGATTGAGAACAAAATCGTGCGCGTGCCTTATGTCGGCGTGGACAAAGACAATCTGAGCGAATTTACCCAAAAATAACTTTTCCGTCTGTGGGCGCAATTTTGTTGCGCCCTGAAACCGTGGAAGGGTGACGCGCCGCAGACCGGATAACGTATTTCTTTTGCCATCCGGCGCGGATAGTCATAATTAAAAAGGCCGACAGGGTATCATTATGGGCAGCACGATCTCTCCGTCGTCGGGTGAATATTTGTTGGAAATGCGTGGCATTAACAAATCATTTCCCGGCGTGAAAGCGCTTGATAATGTCAACTTAAACGTTCGTCCGCACTCTATTCATGCATTAATGGGCGAAAACGGCGCAGGCAAATCAACATTATTAAAATGTCTTTTCGGTATTTATCAAAAAGATTCTGGCAGCATTGTATTTCAGGGGAAAGAAGTGGACTTCCATTCGGCGAAAGAAGCGCTGGAGAATGGGATTTCGATGGTACACCAGGAGTTAAACCTGGTATTACAACGTTCGGTCATGGATAACATGTGGCTGGGACGTTATCCTACCAAAGGTATGTTTGTCGACCAGGATAAAATGTACCAGGATACCAAAGCGATATTTGATGAACTGGATATCGATATTGACCCACGCGCGCGCGTGGGAACGTTATCCGTTTCGCAAATGCAGATGATTGAAATTGCGAAGGCGTTTTCCTATAATGCTAAGATCGTTATTATGGATGAACCGACCTCATCGTTAACTGAGAAAGAGGTTAATCATCTGTTCACCATTATTCGCAAGCTGAAAGAACGCGGCTGCGGTATTGTTTACATCTCGCATAAAATGGAAGAAATTTTTCAATTATGCGATGAAATTACTATTTTGCGCGACGGTCAGTGGATTGCCACCCAGCCGCTGGAAGGGCTGGATATGGATAAGATCATTGCGATGATGGTCGGGCGTTCCCTGAACCAGCGCTTTCCGGATAAAGAAAATAAGCCGGGCGACGTGATTCTGGAGGTCCGTCACCTGACCTCGCTGCGCCAGCCTTCCATTCGCGATGTCTCCTTTGATTTGCACAAGGGCGAAATTCTGGGCATTGCCGGTCTGGTTGGGGCAAAGCGTACCGATATCGTCGAAACGCTGTTTGGTATTCGTGAGAAGTCGTCCGGGACAATCACTTTACATGGCAAGAAAATTAATAATCACACTGCGAACGAAGCGATTAACCACGGTTTTGCGCTGGTGACGGAAGAGCGTCGTTCCACCGGAATTTACGCCTATCTGGATATCGGGTTTAACTCATTAATTTCCAATATCCGTAATTATAAAAATAAAGTGGGGTTACTGGATAATTCCCGGATGAAAAGCGACACCCAATGGGTCATTGACTCCATGCGGGTAAAAACGCCGGGGCATCGCACGCAAATTGGTTCGCTTTCCGGCGGCAATCAGCAAAAGGTGATCATTGGTCGTTGGCTATTAACGCAGCCGGAAATATTAATGCTGGATGAACCGACCCGTGGCATTGATGTCGGCGCAAAATTTGAAATTTATCAGCTTATTGCGGAACTGGCGAAAAAAGGCAAGGGGATCATCATTATCTCTTCTGAAATGCCGGAGCTGTTAGGGATTACCGATCGTATCCTGGTGATGAGTAACGGTCTCGTTTCCGGCATTGTCGATACTAAAACAACAACGCAAAACGAAATTTTGCGTCTTGCTTCTTTGCACCTTTAAGATCAGGGGCTCCTTATGAGTGCGTTAAACAAGAAAAGCTTTTTGACCTGGCTGAAAGAGGGCGGAATTTACGTCGTTCTTTTAGTGTTGCTGGCGATTATTATTTTCCAGGACCCGACTTTTTTAAGTTTGTTGAATTTAAGTAATATTCTGACGCAATCTTCGGTACGTATTATTATCGCGCTGGGCGTGGCGGGACTCATCGTCACCCAGGGGACAGACCTGTCGGCGGGGCGTCAGGTAGGGCTGGCGGCGGTCGTGGCGGCAACATTACTGCAATCAATGGAAAACGCCAATAAAGTGTTTCCGGAAATGGCGACCATGCCGATTGCGCTGGTCATCCTGATTGTCTGCGCGATTGGCGCGGTGATTGGCCTGGTGAACGGCATCATCATTGCTTACCTGAATGTGACGCCGTTTATTACCACGCTTGGCACGATGATTATCGTTTATGGAATCAACTCCCTTTACTATGACTTTGTCGGCGCTTCGCCCATTTCCGGCTTTGACAGCGGCTTTTCCACCTTTGCACAGGGCTTTGTGGCGATGGGCAGTTTCCGGCTCTCATACATCACCTTTTACGCCCTGATTGCGGTAGCGTTTGTCTGGGTGCTGTGGAATAAAACCCGCTTTGGTAAAAACATTTTTGCTATTGGCGGCAACCCGGAAGCGGCAAAAGTTTCTGGCGTAAACGTGGCGCTGAACCTGCTGATGATTTATGCGCTCTCCGGCGTGTTTTATGCCTTCGGCGGCTTACTGGAAGCAGGGCGTATTGGTTCTGCCACCAACAACCTCGGCTTTATGTATGAACTGGATGCGATTGCCGCGTGCGTGGTCGGGGGCGTATCGTTTAGCGGCGGAGTGGGGACGGTCTTCGGCGTGGTGACCGGCGTCATTATCTTTACCGTCATCAACTATGGCCTGACCTATATCGGGGTAAACCCGTACTGGCAGTACATTATCAAAGGCGGCATTATCATTTTCGCCGTGGCGCTGGACTCGCTGAAATACGCGCGTAAGAAGTAGTTATCCAGACGTATTACCTTGCTTATCAGATAACCCGGCGCAGCGAAACTGCGCGCCGGGCTTCATACCGGGAGTTACAGCGTTAACGCGTGTTCTTTTTCGCCTTTTTTAAATTTGACCTCGCCTAAATCAATACAGGCGACCGGGCAGACATGACCGCACAGCAGACAACCGACGCATTTTTCCGTATTGCAATGCGGCGTGCGGCTGTGTTCATCCCACTCCATCGCCTGATGGCCGCCGTCATAGCAGGAGATATAGCAACGTCCGCAGCCGACGCATTTCTCCTGATTAATCCGCGGATAGACGATATAGCTGCGATCCAGGTCTTCCGCCGGAATAATATTGCCATTCGCCAGCCCGATCATCTCCTGTAATGAGGCAAATCCCTGATCGGCCAGATAGTGGCTGAGGCCGCTCGCCATATCTTCTACAATGCGATAACCGTATTGCATAATGCCTGTCGTCACCTGTAGGGTCGCCGCGCCCAGCAGCAGAAATTCGGCAGCGTCTTCCCAGGTTTCAATGCCGCCGATACCGCTAATCGGGAAATCGCGCAGTTCAGGGTGCATTCGCAACTGCTGGATAAAACGCAGCGCAATGGGTTTCACCGCTTTTCCTGAATAACCGGAGATACTGGATTTACCGTTAACCACCGGCATCCCGATTTTGCGGTTCAGGTCGATGTTAGTAATGGATTTCACGGTGTTGATGGTGGCGATACCGTCGGCCCCGCCGCGTTTGGCGGCCAGCGCGACTTCGCACATATCGCCAATATTCGGCGTCATTTTCGCCAGCATTGGCAAAGATGAACCGCGTTTTACGGCGCGGCAGTATTTTTCAACCAGTTCCGGGCTTTGCCCTACATCGCTTCCCATGGCGTGCGAGGTCATCTGCGGGCAAGAGAAGTTACACTCAATCATATCCGCGCCGGCTTCTTCAACCAGACGCGCCAGTTCCTGCCACTGCTGCTCATTTTCCCCCATGATGGAAGCAATCAGCACCTTATCCGGATAATCCTGTTTTAGCCGTCGAATGGCGGCCAGATTCTCTTCCAGCGGATGCTCAGCAATTTGCTCCATGTTTTTGAAACCAATAAAACCGGTATCTTCTTTCGTCAGGTGATCAAAACGTGGAGAGACTTCGTTGGCAATAAAAAAACCAATGGTTTTAAAAACGATCCCGCCCCAGCCGGTATCATAGGCTTTGGCGCACATCTCATAACAATTGCCTACCGGAGAAGAAGAAAGACAAAACGGATTGGGAAACTTAACGCCGCAAAAGGTAACAGACAAATCTTTTGTTAACATGAGCAGGCCTCCTCTAAATAATGATGAATAGCCTGAGCGGCTTCTTTTCCGGTTTTTACCGCATAAACGACGGTCTTATCACCTTTAACAATATCGCCAGCGGCAAAGATCGCCGGGTCGTCGGTTTGATAATTGTGCGTGTCGATAATATTACGCTGCGCTTTTATCTCCGCAAAGGCATCCAGTCGCGCGTGCTGCCCCACGGCCAAAATAATATTTTCCGCTTCCAGCGTCAGTTCTCCTGAATGGCGTACATGGTGGAAGGTCACTTTATTTCCGCTGAAGGCGACAGGCGTAAAACCATCAATAATCGATACGCCTAATGCCTGCGTGCTGGTAAATTCTTTTTCGCTGGCGGGGAATTCGGCTAATTCTTCCCGCGCCACGCAGGTGACGGAAGGGCAGCCGAGAATTTTTAACGTACTGGCGACATCCATCGCTACGTCGCCGCCGCCAATAATTAATGCGCTACGCGGAACGCTAATATCGCCGTCGGCCTGACGGGCGCGCTGTAAAAAATCAACGGCAATCTCTACGTGACTGGCTTGCTCAAATAACGGTAAATCAGAGCCACAGGACATCCCGACGGTCATCAGCACGGCGCGATATTCGGCTTTGAGTTGCGCAAGCGATAGCGACCCGCCCACCTCACAATTACATTTAATATTGACGCCCATTTCTACAATGCGGGCAATTTCCTGATCGAGTACGCTTTGCGGCAGACGAAATGCCGGGATGCCGTGACGCAGCCATCCGCCGGGCTGCGGCTGTTTTTCGTAAATGGTGACGTCATAGCCTAAATGCGTGAGCGTCACGCTTGCCTGCAAACCTGCCGGACCCGCGCCAATAATCGCGACTTTCCCGCGTGTTTTACTCCCTGGCTGATAAATCTGCATGGCAGTCTGCTGTTCAAAATCGGTAATAAAACGTTGCAGGCGTGCAATATCAATAGGTTTATCTATTCCAGAACGTGTACATCCGCGCTGGCATAATTTTTCCGTCGGACAGACTCTGGCGCAGACGGCGCCAAGCGCATTATTTTCCCGGATAGTTTCCGCTGCGCCTTTAAAATTGCGAAAGTAAATAGAACGAATAAATTTCCCCGGATCGGTTTGCGCCGGGCAATCCTGACTACAGGGCGCATCGTGACATAATAAACAACGTGAAGCCTCTTTTATTGCCAGTAATGGCGTAAAACCAGGCGTGAGTTCATCCAGATAATTTTGTTGCGGCATATAATCTTCCTTAATGCTTGAATAAATTAAGGCGAAACGCAAATAACGCGTTTTAATGATCTAAAATCTACCGCCAGCCTAAGCATTGAAAGAAGGGTATTCTGTGAAAGAATTCACAAAAAAATGAAACCAGAATGCAAAACAGCATTTGTTCCTTATATCATAATAATAACTATTCTCAATTTTAAAGGGATAATAAATAGATTAACGATAAAAAAGAAGATAAATAATCATTCCAGTAAATAAAAAACCGCAACCGGTATAAAGAAAAAGATAAGACCAATATTGTACGGGATCGGCATGGCGATAGACATAAACTGGTTTTCGCGCATTTTTGACAACTTTATCTACCGCGCCGGTTCGCCAGCCTTTCCAGGCCTCACGGAAGCAAAAAAGCGGGAGTAGCAGAAAGGCTAATATGACAAATATCGTCTGTACATCCATGATCATTTCCCTTTTTTCTTTTCCAGTTCAAGCAATTGTTCCGGCGTAACTGCCGGATACCCCTGGGCGTCATTCGGCACCTGATGCTGCGTGGGGATAGGTACCAGCGGGCCTAAAAAACGCGGTTCGCGTTTAAAAATATAGAGATCCGCCAGCGCGCTAAAGCGGGCGCCAAATTCGCGCAGGCGCACTGTCAGCATATTTTTGGGCGAAGGTACCGCGTAACACTGCGCCTGAATGCCCATATGCAACGCAATAAACAAGGCGCGCTCGCAGTGGAAGCGCTGAGTGATGATAATAAAGTCGTTGGTATCAAACACTTTGCGGGTACGCACAATGGAGTCAAGCGTACGGAAGCCAGCGTAATCAAGCACAATGTCCGCAGGATCGACGCCCGCCGCGATAAGGTCTTTGCGCATGGTCATCGGTTCGTTATAGCTTTGCAGGGCATTGTCGCCGCTGAGCAGCAGGTAATTGACTTTACCGCTATTGTAAGCGTTTAACGCGCCCTGAATACGGTAACGATAGTACTGATTAATGACACCCTTGCGATAGTATTTGGCCGTCCCTAACACGACGCCAACCTGGCGGTAGGGGAGATCCTGTAGCTCGTCATAGATATAGGGCGCTGTTTTCCAGCTCATCCACCGATCGAGGCCAAGCACCGTCAACAGCAGCAAGCCTACCAGGACCAACAGGCTGTAAAACACGCGCTTTAACATGCAGGAAACTCGATACCAGGATGAAAGTACGATCAGGCTACTGTACCCGAAGACGTAGCGCAAGAAACCGCCGTCTGATTGCGGAGATTTTCAGCATGATTTCCCTTGTATCGGGTCGCGGGAGAGGAGAGTCAGGCCGGATAAGACGTCAGTGCGTCGCTATCCGGCACATTTGCTTAGCCGAGAAGCACGCGGTCAATATTATGGCAACCTAACGCTTTCAGCGTTGCGGCGGTGGCATCCCATTGAATTAATGCCGCATCGCCTTTTTCCGCCAGAATCGCGCGCTGAATATCCGCATAGTCATAGCCATTGAGACTCAGCAGGTTTAGCGCGCCTTGCAGTGGGGGAAGCGTAGGGTTAAAGGCGGCGTTTTCCGCATAGCTGCCGGTGAAAATACGGCCATCTTTACATTCCAGCGCCACGCCGCTCGGTGAGTGGCTATAAGGCATATGGCTCTTATTGGCTGCCGTAATCGCCGCTTGCGTTAGCGTATCGCCCGTTAACGTAAAGCCATGATCCTGCTCGTCCATCAGCAGCGTTTTGATCTCCAGATCTTTTGGCCCGAAAGCGTCAGGCAGATAATCGCGTAACGTATGCGGCGCGCGGCCCGGCAGATGAATGCGCAGATCCAGACCGCTGTTCAGCTCGTTCATAAACTGGCGACAGTGGCCGCAAGGCGTGTAGTTAACGGTGACGGCGGCGAGCCCTTTTTCGCCGCGTAGCCAGGCGTGGCTAATCGCGCTTTGTTCAGCATGCACAGTTTGTTGCATGGTGGCGCCCAGGAACTCCATATTCGCGCCGAAATACCAGTTGCCGCTAACGCCGCGCGCAATCGCGCCGACGTTAAAATGGGACAAATCGGTACGGGCGCAGGCCGCCGCCAGAGGTAACAGTGCGAAAGCCAGCGCGTCTTCGTCCAGTCCCGCCGTATTTTTAAGCGTCGAGACCTGCTCTGCGGTCAGCATGGCGGGAAAATGGTGGTCCGCCAGGATAGGGGCCAGCGCTGATTGCAAATTATCCGCAAGCTGGGCAAAAGCAGTTTGAAAACGTGGATGCATGGCGTTGCCTCATAACAATGTAATGGAACCGTAGTTTACGGGCCTGCTATGTCTTAATATGTGATCTAAATCTCATTGCTTATGCAACTTGTGAAACTTAAATGAAAAATGCGCGACGTATCGCAAATTTTAACCCGGTCTTTTGTCCCGTCGTTAGCGCATTACCGCCAGAATGAGCGGAAACAAAAAGGGCGCTACCAACGAGGTAATAATGCCGCAGATCACCAGCGCCAGGGAGCTAAACGCGCCTTCCTGGTAATCCAGCTCGGCGCAGCGCGCAGTACCGAGCGCATGTGAGGCGGTCCCCATTGCCAGCCCGCGTGCGGCCTTAGTACGGATGTGCATCGCGTTTAACAGCGTGTGGCCAAACACCGCGCCCAGAATACCGACAAAAATTACGCATACCGCGCTGATCGCGGGGATGCCGCCGATGCTGCCGCCCACCGCCATCGCGATAGGCGTAGTCACGGATTTAGGCAGTACCGATGCCGCGATTTCAGGCGTTGCGCCCATCAGCAAGGCAACGGATGTCCCGGTAATCATCGCTACCAGACTGCCGACAAAACAGATGCTAATAATGGATTTCCAACGCGCGCGAATCTGGTGCAATTGTTCATAAAGGGGATAGGCCAGCGCCACTACCGCTGGTTGCAGCAGATCGTTAAGTACTTCGCTGCCTTTGAAGTAGTGCTCGTAGGGAATACCGGTCAGCAACAGAAAAGGAATAATGACTACCATTGCCACCAGCAGCGGATTCAGCAACGGCATTTTAAAATGCGCCGCCAGTCTGCGGGCGGCGAAAAATACCGCCAGCGTCAGCGGTAACGACCACCAGATATATGTCATCATTTTTTCGTTCCCTTCTGCCCAACCACTTTACGCTCACCGTGTATCAGATGTGAACTCCAGCTTACGACCACAAAAACGACCAGCGTACTGATAGCGCAAGAGACCACCACCGGGCCGAATTGCGCGCGCAGTAAATCAAAATATTGCATGACCCCAACGCCAATCGGCACAAACAGCAACGCCATATAACGAATCAGCACATAACAGCCGGGGTTAACCCACTTTGCCGGCAGAATTTGCAGCGCCAGCAACACAAACAGAATTAACATCCCGATAATGCTGCCGGGAATAGTGATAGGAAGCAGTGATGCAAGAAAAATGCCTGCGTACAAACAGGCATAAATCAATACAAAAGCGCGTATATATTGCCAGATAATATTCAGTGACTTACTCATGTTTAAAGCCCTTGATGAGATGGATTCATCATACAATTAAACGTTAAAACGTGCTACCGATCACATCATGAATTCTTAGCATAGTGGGTATAGACAGCAGGAACATCGGGCAATGCCCCTGGTCGGCGGCGTTAAACCTGGGCTAAAAAATACAAAAAGCGACTCAGGGCCAAAGACGGCGTCTCATTCTTACGCCAGAACATCCCTACGCTGCCTTTTTGCTCAATTTTTGGCAAGTTTAAAATCGCCAGTTGCCCCTGGCTGGCATAGCGTTGCGCCAGCCGTAAAGAAAGAATAGAGATCATATCGCTGCTTTGCAGCAAATTGGTGCTGACGTTCATTGACGCCGATTCAATGGTGTTTTCCGGGAGCATGACGCCATTATCGACGAGGGCGTTATCAATACTGATGCGAATAGGGGTGCCGGTTGGCCAGACTATCCACCGCCAGTGCGCCAGATCGCTCCAGGCGATCTGCGCTCGCGCGGCCAGCGGATGGTGCGGACGCGCCACAAAGCAGACCGGCTCGGTATAAAGTACCTGATAATTAAGCGGCAGTTGCAGGGCGCGGCCGCCGACACGCCCTACCACCACATCCACCTGACCGGCAAGCAAATCGTGCAGCAGCGGCGTCATTACCTTCTCTTCAATATTCAGATGCAGCGTCGGCATTTCGTTAAGCAGGCTCAGAATCGCCTGTGATACGCAGTCAGTCGCCACGGGCGAACAGCCGATCTTCAGGCTGCCAACCAGGCCGCCCTGCTTGAAACGGGCGATTTCATACTGTGAACGCTCCAGATCGTTAATTAGGCGCTGGGCGTGCTGGAGCAGTAATTTACCGCCTTCCGAGGGCCGTAGCCCTTTACTGTGGCGCTCAAAAAGCGTGATGCCTATCTCATCTTCGAGTTGAGATAACCACTTCGATAGCGCCGGCTGGGAGATATTCATCATCCGGGCGACGTGCGTCAGGTTGCCCTGTTCGCCCAGCGCAACCAGCGTTTGTAGGTGATGTAATTTCAATTTCTGCGCCCAGTTCGCCATTCGCTATAACCTCCAGGTTATGTCTCTGCCTGAAAAGCCATTGTACATTTTATCGCTCACTCTACAAACTCGTAACATAGCAAACATAAAAACAACATCTATCTCCCTGCACTGAGGCATTAGCTATGACTCAACGACGTGATCTACAAGCCCTTATTGATGCCGCGCCCGTCGGCAAAATGCAGTGGCGCGTTATCATCTGCTGTTTTCTGGTGGTTATGCTCGACGGTTTCGACACCGCCGCGATTGGCTTCATCGCCCCGGATATTCGTACCCACTGGCAGCTAAGCGCCAGCGAACTTGCGCCGCTGTTTGGCGCAGGGCTGCTGGGGCTTACGGCCGGCGCGCTGCTATGCGGGCCGCTGGCGGATCGCTTTGGCCGCAAGCGGGTCATTGAGCTTTGCGTGGCGCTATTCGGCGCATTGAGCCTGCTTTCCGCTTTCTCGCCGGATATAGAAACCCTGGTGTTGCTGCGCTTCTTAACCGGTCTGGGACTGGGCGGAGCGATGCCGAATACCATCACCATGACGTCGGAATACCTTCCCGCTCGTCGACGCGGAGCGCTGGTCACGCTGATGTTCTGCGGTTTTACCCTGGGGTCGGCGATGGGTGGGATTGTGAGCGCGCAACTGGTGCCGCTGATTGGCTGGCACGGAATTCTGGCGCTAGGCGGCATCTTGCCTTTGATGCTGTTTTTCGGCCTGCTGTTCGCGCTGCCGGAATCTCCCCGCTGGCAGGTACGTCGCCAACTACCGCAAGCCGTTGTCGCCCGGACGGTCAGCGCCATTACCGGCGAGCGCTATCACGATACGCACTTCTTTCTGCATGAGACGGCAGCCGTCGCCAAAGGCAGTATTCGCCAGCTTTTTGCCGGGCGACAGCTTGTCATTACCCTGATGTTATGGGTGGTGTTCTTTATGAGCCTGCTCATTATCTATCTGCTTTCCAGCTGGATGCCGACGTTACTTAACCATCGCGGTATTGATCTGCAACAGGCGTCGTGGGTGACTGCCGCATTCCAGGTTGGCGGCACGCTTGGCGCGCTGTTACTCGGCGTGTTGATGGACCGGCTTAACCCGTTCCGGGTTCTGGCGGTGAGCTATGCGCTGGGCGCGGTTTGCATTGTCATGATAGGCCTGAGCGAAAACGGCCTTTGGCTGATGGCGCTGGCGATTTTTGGTACCGGCATCGGTATTAGCGGTTCCCAGGTAGGGCTTAATGCTCTGACGGCGACGCTGTACCCCACCCAAAGCCGGGCGACGGGCGTGAGCTGGTCGAACGCCATTGGACGCTGCGGGGCGATTGTCGGTTCGCTCTCCGGCGGCATGATGATGGCCCTCAATTTCTCTTTCGATACATTGTTTTTTGTCATTGCTATTCCGGCGGCTATCAGCGCGGTAATGCTTACCCTGCTGACGGTGGTTGTCCGCCTTTCGATTTCTGTACCTGACGACCTGCCACGTGCCAGCGTCGTAAACGAATAAGGAGAATCTCCATGTCTGAAATAAATCAGAACGTAAAAGATAGCCGTCAACAGTATTACCAGCATATTTCCGGGCAGAATCTGACGCCGCTGTGGGAATCGTTACATCACCTGGTACCGCAGACGCCAAACGCCAACTGCGCGCCGGCCTACTGGAATTATCAGGAAATTCGTCCGCTACTGATGGAAAGCGGCAATGTCATTGGCGCGAAAGAGGCGATCCGCCGGGTGCTGGTGCTGGAAAATCCGGCATTGCGCGGTCAGTCGTCGATCACGGCGACCTTATACGCTGGTTTACAGCTGATCCTGCCCGGCGAAGTCGCGCCGAGTCATCGCCATAACCAGTCGGCGCTGCGTTTTATCGTCGAAGGTAAAGGCGCATTTACCGCGGTGGACGGCGAGCGCACGCCAATGCATACCGGCGATTTTATCCTGACGCCGCAGTGGCGCTGGCACGATCATGGTAATCCGGGGTCAGAGCCGGTGGTATGGCTGGATGGTCTGGATCTGCCGTTAGTCAACCTCTTGGGCTGTGGGTTTGCGGAAGACTATCCCGAAGATCAGCAGCCGGTGACGCGAAAAGAGGGCGATTATCTGCCGCGCTATGCAGCGAATATGCTGCCGCTGCGCCACCAGCGCGGGAACTCGTCGCCGATTTTCAACTACCGTTACGACCGCAGCCGCGAGGCGCTGCACGATCTGACCCGTATGGGCGATCCGGATGAGTGGGAAGGTTACAAGCTGCGTTACGTTAATCCCGTTACCGGCGGTTATCCGATGCCGTCAATGGGCGCGTTCCTGCAATTGCTGCCAAAAGGCTTTGCCTCGCGTGTGGCGCGGAGCACCGACAGCACTATCTACCACGTCGTTGAAGGGGCTGGGCAGGTCACTATCGGCAACGAAACTTTTCATTTTTCCGCAAAAGACATTTTTGTGGCGCCGACCTGGCATGAGGTGTCGTTTCGCAGCAGCGAAGACACGGTGTTATTCAGCTTTTCGGACAAGCCGGTTCAGGAAGCCCTGGGGCTGTTCCGCGAAGCACGTTATTAATTAGGGAGAGAGAACATGACCAAATATGTATTCCAGCCGCAGGCCCCGGTGACAGTACCCGTGGCGGGCAGTGATGAGCAGTTTCCGGTACGTCGCGTTTACTGCGTGGGTCGCAACTATGCCGCCCATGCCCGTGAAATGGGCTTTGATCCCGATCGCGAACCGCCGTTCTTCTTTTGTAAACCAGCGGACGCTGTCGTCCCGGTAGCGGCGGGGGATACCCTGGAACTGCCGTATCCGGCGCAGACCGATAACTACCATTATGAAATTGAGCTGGTGGTGGCGATTGGTAAAAAGGGGAGCGATATTCCGCTCGAAAAAGCCCATGAATATGTCTGGGGATACGCCACCGGTCTGGACATGACGCGTCGCGATCGTCAGATGGAAATGCGTCAGATGGGACGCCCGTGGGAAATTGGCAAAGCGTTCGATCTCTCCGCGCCCATTGCGCCATTACACAAAGCCGCTGAAACGCATAATGTGGATAACGCCCCTATTTGGCTACAGGTTAACGGCGAAGACCATCAGCGCAGCGATATTCGTCATCTGATTTGGTCGGTGAATGAAACCATCAGCTATTTGTCCGGCTTCTTTGAATTGCAGCCAGGCGATTTGATTTTCACCGGTACGCCAGAGGGGGTGGGCGCAGTGGTGAAAGGGGATGTCATCACCGGGAACGTAGAAGGTCTGACGCCGATTGCTGTGAAAATTGTCTGAGGTGAACGATGAAGCTGTACAGTTTCTTTAATAGTTCGGCGTCTTATCGTGTACGTATTGCGCTGGCGTTAAAGGGGATTGATTACCAGACGGTGGGCGTCAATATTCGTATCGGCCAGCAGAATGCGCTGGCCTACCGACGGATGAATCCGGTAGGCCTGGTGCCGACGCTGGTCACTGATGACGGCGAATCGTTGGGGCAATCGCTGGCCATCGTCGACTGGCTGGACCGACATTTTCCGCAAACGCCGCTGCTGCCGACGAGCGACCCGGCGCGCAGCCAGGCGCTGGAAATTGTCTACGCTATCGCCTGCGATATACACCCAATCAATAACATGCGCGTGTTGCGCTACCTGACCGATGAGCTGAAGGTTAGCGAAGAGGATAAAAAACGCTGGTACGCCCACTGGATACAGCAAGGGTTAAGCGCGGTAGAGCAGCTATTGCGTAAAAGTCAGTCCGGACGATTCTGCGTGGGCGACGCGCCTGGACTTGCGGACTGCTGCCTGATTCCTCAGTGGGCGAATGCGCTCAGGATGGGCTGCGATTTATCAGGCTATCCGCGCTGTAAAGCCGTTTATGACGCCTGCGTACAGCTACCGGCGTTTATTGCCGCCGCGCCGGAAAATCAACAAGATAAAATCCCGGCCTGAAAAGGAGAATGACCATGACTCACGTGACAAGCGCAATTATTGTAGGTGGCGGAATCGGCGGCGCGGCGACCGCGCTGTCGCTGGCGCGCCAGGGAATAAAAGTCATGCTGTTGGAAAAAGCGCACGAAATTGGCGAGATTGGCGCGGGTATTCAGCTTGGGCCGAACGCTTTTTCGGCGCTGGATAGTCTCGGTGTGGGCGATGTTGCCCGCCAGCGTGCGGTGTTTACCGATCACATTACCATGATGGATGCCGTGAATGCCGAAGAAGTGGTATGCATTGAAACCGGACAGGCGTTCCGCGACCATTTTGGCGGGCCGTATGCGGTAATTCACCGGGTAGATATTCATGCAACGGTATGGGAAGCGGTGCTGACGCACCCTGGCGTGGAGTATCGTACCTCGACCCATATTGTCGATATCCGCCAGACGCCGGATGACGTTACGGTGTTTGATGAGCAGGGAAATAGCTGGACGGCGGATATTCTCGTGGGCTGCGACGGCGTTAAATCGGTCGTGCGGCAAAGTTTACTCGGCGACGCGCCGCGCGTAACGGGGCATGTAGTTTATCGGGCGGTGATTGATTGCGACGATATGCCGGACGATTTACGTATTAACGCACCGGTGCTGTGGGCAGGCCCGCATTGTCACCTGGTTCATTATCCGCTGCGCGGAGGCCAACAGTACAATCTGGTGGTGACATTCCACAGCCGCCAGCAAGAAGAGTGGGGCGTGAAAGACGGCAGTAAAGAAGAGGTGCTCTCTTATTTTGCCGGCATTCATCCCCGCCCGCGCCAGATGCTGGATAAGCCGACCTCCTGGCGCCGCTGGTCGACCGCCGATCGCGAGCCGGTCGCGAAATGGGGAACCGAGCGTATCACTCTGGTGGGCGACGCCGCGCATCCGGTGGCGCAATATATGGCCCAGGGCGCCTGTATGGCGCTGGAAGACGCCGTCACGCTAGGCAAAGCGCTGGAACGCTGCGACGGCGACGCGCAGCAGGCATTTGCGCTGTATGAGTCGGTGCGCATTCCCCGCACGGCGCGTATCGTCTGGTCTACCCGCGAGATGGGGCGTCTCTATCACGCCGCCGGGGTAGAGCGTCAGGTACGTAATCTGCTGTGGAAAGGGAAGTCGCAGGAGGCGTTTTATCGCGGTATCGAATGGCTGTACGGCTGGAAAGAAGATAACTGTCTTGAGCCGCGTTGAGCGCCTTACGTGACGTAGCGTGGCGTTTGCGCCGCCACCCGGCAAAAAGTTTTGCTCATCGCAGAGAGGCGTTATGATAGCGCCTCTTTTTTTGCTGTGGATACCGATATGCGTGTTTTACTGGCGCCGATGGAAGGCGTGCTCGACGCGTTAGTGCGCGAGCTGCTGACCGAAGTGAATGATTACGATCTCTGCATCACCGAATTTGTGCGCGTGGTGGATCAGCTGCTGCCGGTAAAAGTGTTTCATCGCATCTGCCCGGAGTTGCTTCACGCCAGCCGCACGCCGTCCGGCACGCCGGTGCGTATTCAGCTTCTGGGCCAGCATCCGCAGTGGCTGGCGGAAAACGCCGCGCGGGCGACGGTGTTGGGATCGTATGGCGTGGACCTGAACTGCGGCTGTCCGTCAAAAGTGGTGAACGGCAGCGGCGGCGGCGCGACATTGCTCAAAGATCCCGAACTCATCTATCAGGGCGCGAAAGCGATGCGGGCCGCGGTACCGTCGCATCTTCCGGTGACGGTAAAAGTGCGTCTCGGCTGGGATAGCGGCGATAGAAAATTTGAAATCGCCGATGCGGTGCAGCAGGCCGGCGCCAGTGAACTGGTGGTGCATGGTCGTACCAAAGCGCAGGGCTACCGCGCCGAGCATATCGACTGGCAGGCGATCGGCGAAATACGCCAGCGTCTGACTATTCCGGTTATCGCTAATGGCGAAATCTGGGACTGGCAGAGCGCGCAGGCATGTATGGCGACCAGCGGCTGCGATGCGGTGATGATTGGCCGTGGGGCGTTAAATATTCCTAACCTGAGCCGGGTGGTGAAGTATAACGAACCGCGTATGCCGTGGCCGGAAGTGGTGACGTTATTACAAAAATATACCCGGCTGGAAAAGCTGGGCGATACCGGTTTATACCATGTCGCGCGTATTAAACAGTGGTTGGGATATTTACGTAAGGAATATATTGAGGCGACGGAACTCTTTCAGTCGATTCGGGCGTTAAACCGTTCATCCGAGATTGCGCGGGCGATTCAGGCTATTAAAATCTAATCTCTACAGCGTCCAGAACGTGTGCCGGGCAGCTACTATCGCTGCCCGGCGCAGGAATCAGAAAATCATCTTAAACACGCCCGTTACCACCAACAGCCCAATCAGAAAAATAATTAAGATTGCCCATAGAAGAATTTTCATTGTTTGTCCCTTTATTGGTAAATACAAACAAAGTATAGGAAAGTATTAAGCCATCTGCTGCTTTGTTGGGCGCGGCGACGTTTAACTCATGAAGGCTGCTGGCGCGTATTGCAGCAAAATCGTTCATTTATGAACGGGTTAGTGGGACTTTACATTGAAGTATTACATCAAAAAATGTATCAGATGAAATTATTTGCTAATAATATAAATTTCAAAATATGTCTTTTGTTGTCTGATGATGTATTGCCACGCGTAACTAAAAAATAGATCGCCGTAAGACGTACTCTCTGCGCACCTTTTTTTATCAGAACACCTCCATGAATCGTAATTCTTTCCTTGCCGCGACAGCGAGCTTACCGCTTTTTATTTTGCTGGCGGGCTGCGCCCCCATGCACGATACCCGCCAGTCGCTGACCCAGCAGACGCCCTCTTCTCATGTTGATTCCAGCCTGCCGGCGGCATTGAAAAACGGTTGGCCGGATAGCCAGTGGTGGAAGGCGTATCACGATGCGCAGCTTGACGCGCTGATCGATAATGCCATACAGCATTCGCCGGATATGCAGGTGGCTGAACAGCGTATTCAACTGGCGGAAGCGCAGGCGAAAGCGGTTGAGGCGCAGGACGGCCCGCAGCTCGACTTTTCTGCCGACATTGAGCGCCAGCGAATGTCCGCAGAAGGGCTGATGGGGCCATTCGCAATTACCGACCCCGCGGCGGGAACGACCGGGCCGTGGTATACCAACGGTACATTCGGCCTGACGGCGGGCTGGGATCTGGATTTATGGGGGAAAAACCGCGCTGAAGTTACCGCGCGGATCGGGGCGGTCAAAGCGCGCGAAGCGGAGCAGGAGCAGACCCGACAATTGCTGGCAAGCGGCGTGGCGCGACTCTACTGGGAGTGGCAGACGCAGGCGGCGCTGAAAAATGTGCTGATGCAAATCGAGCATGAGCAGCAAAACGTGGTGACGGTAAACCGGGAGCTGTATCAACACGGCATTACTTCTTCTGTTGAAGGGGTCGAGACCGATATCGACGCCAGCAAAACCCAGCAGCAGCTGAATGACGTTAACGGTAAAATGAAGGTTATTGAAGCGCGGCTCAGCGCGTTAACCAATACGCAATCGGCGGCGCTCAAGCTGCGTCAGGTGAGTCTCCCCGCCGTTGAAAGCCAGTTACCGTCGCAACTGGGGTATTCGTTGCTGGCGCGCCGGGCGGATCTACAGGCCGCGCACTGGTACATTGAATCCTCGTTGAGCAGCATTGACGCCGCGAAGGCCGCGTTTTATCCCGATATCAATCTGATGGCTTTTTTACAGCAGGATGCGTTACATCTGAGCGATCTGTTCCGCCATTCCGCACAGCAATATGGCATTACCGGCGGGCTGACGCTGCCGATTTTCGACAGCGGCAGGCTGAATGCCAACCTCGATATCGCCAAAGCGCAAAGCAACCTTTCTATCGCCAACTACAACAAAGCGGTGGTAGATGCGGTTAATGATGTGGCGCGCGCCGCCAGTCAGGTAGAGACGCTGGCGCAGAAAAATCAGCATCAGCAGCAGATTGAGCATGACGCGCAGCGTGTGGTCGGTCTGGCGCAAGCGCGCTTTAATGCCGGCATTATTGCGGGTTCCCGCGTGAGCGAGGCCAAAATCCCGGCACTGCGCGAGCAGTGTAACGGCTTGCTGTTGCAGGGCCAGTGGCTGGATGCCTCTATTCAGCTTACCAGCGCGCTGGGCGGCGGTTATCATTCCTGATTTTTCCGGATAATTCAGACAGGGTTCCTATACTTAGGCTGTGTATGATTCATCCGGAGAGGAATATGACCAAAGTCGCAATTGTAACGGCATCAGATTCGGGAATTGGCAAAGCGTGTGCGTTGTTATTAGCACAAAACGGTTTTGATATTGGTATCACCTGGCATTCTGATGAACGCGGCGCGCAGGAGACGGCGAAAAAAGCGGCGCAGTTTGGTGTGCGGGCAGAGACCATTCATCTTGACCTGAGCCAGTTACCCGAGGGCGCGCAGGCCATTGAACATCTTATTCAGCGCCTGGGGCGCGTTGACGTGCTGGTCAATAATGCCGGGGCGATGACCAAATCCGCGTTTATTGATATGCCGTTTACGCAGTGGCGGCAAATTTTTACCGTGGACGTCGATGGCGCGTTTCTCTGCGCGCAGATCGCCGCCCGGCATATGATTAAACAAGGAGAGGGAGGGCGCATTATCAACATCACCTCCGTCCATGAGCATACGCCGCTTCCGCAAGCCAGCGCCTATACCGCGGCGAAACATGCGCTGGGCGGATTGACTAAATCCATGGCGCTGGAACTGATTGAGCATCATATTTTGGTCAACGCCGTCGCGCCAGGCGCTATCGCCACGCCGATGAATGATATGGATGACAGCGACATTGAGCCGGGATCGGAACCCTCGATCCCTATCGCCCGACCGGGTTCTACGCATGAAATAGCCAGCCTCGTCGCCTGGCTGTGTTCGGAAGGCGCAAGCTATACCACCGGTCAGTCGCTGATTGTCGACGGCGGGTTTATGCTGGCGAATCCGCAATTCAACGCAAAATAAACGCCGGGTGCCGGATGGCGGCGTTATGCCATCCGGATACCATCGGGTTTAACGGGCCTCCGCTTTGCCGCGTCTTTTCAGCCACCAGCGCACGCCCACCACCAGGACGATGGCCAGAATCAGCCAGACCCCATGCCTGAGATGCTGATCGAGGTCGTGCAGCCATGGCGCGATCATCTCGCCGCCAAGATATCCCAGCGTGGTAAACAGCAGCGCCCAGATCAGCGCGCCTACAATATTCAGCGGCAGAAAAATTTTAGGCGGCAGGCGGCTGGCGCCAATCAGCAACGGGCCAACCACCCGGAAGCCATACATAAAACGCGTGCCGATCACAAACAGATACGGATGGCGTTGGATCATTTTCTGCGCGCGACGAATCTTCGTATGATAACGCGGGAAACGACGCAGGATCTTCCCGCCATAGCATCGTCCTAACAAGTAAAGTAGCTGATCGCCCATCATCCCTCCCAGCGCGACGGCCGCCGCCACCAGCGGAAACTTGAGCAATCCCTGATGCGCCGCGACGCCCCCCAACAGGGTAACGGTTTCACCTTCGGCCATACTGCCGATAACCAGCGCCGCATAGCCATAATGCGTAATAAGCGTGTTGATATCCATGCGTAAACCACCTCCGGCATTAAGCATACACCCTGGCAAGAGGCGTGCGTGGCAAAGCCGACGTTTTGCCGGAGACTATTTCGCTGTTGTTCATAAAATAACCAGAAACTGAATTATACTTGAACATACTGGCATCTGAGGCAGCAGAAGGGGGCAGTATGAACCATGTATGGGGGCTTTTTTCCCATCCCGATCGGGAAATGCAGGTGATCAAAAGCGAAAACGAAACCGTTTCGCATCACTATACGCACCATGTTTTGCTGATGGCGGCGATTCCCGTCGTCTGCGCCTTTATCGGCACGACGCAAATCGGCTGGAATTTTGGCGACGGCAACGTGTTACAACTCTCGCTGTTTACCGCTTTTGCGCTGGCGGTCTTGTTCTACGGCGTGATGCTGGCGGGCGTCGCGGTGATGGGACGCGTCATCTGGTGGATGGCGCGAAACTATCCGCAACGGCCATCGCTTGCGCGCTGTATGGTTTTTGCCGGCTATGTCGCGACGCCGCTGTTTTTAAGTGGTCTGGTGGCGCTCTATCCCCTGGTATGGCTATGCGCTTTGGTCGGCGCTGTCGCGCTCTTTTACACCGGCTATTTGCTGTATTTGGGTATTCCGACTTTCCTTAACATTAATAGAGAGGAAGGATTAAGCTTCTCCAGTTCGACGCTCGCTATCGGCGTGCTGGTCCTGGAGGTGCTACTGGCGATCACCGTGATCCTGTGGGGATACGGCTACCGCCTGTTCTGATGCGAAAAAGGGCTGGCGCAAAAGCCAGCAATGCAGCATTTGCTGACGATTCTTCTGTAGCGGCAACGCTGGCGTGCCGCTATGATGCCACTGCTAGCTTGAGTATAATCTTAGCTCAGGCGGTGTGCGTTACGACGCGCGTGAATCATTATCAGAAATCTCATCATGCTGAAATTCCGAGCTTCATTCCTGAGCCTTGCTCTGATGTTGGCCGTACCTTTTGCCCCGCAGGCCGTGGCGAAAACGGCAGCGACAACCGCGGCGTCTCAACCTGAGATTGCCTCCGGTAGCGCAATGATTGTTGATCTCAACACCAATAAAGTGATCTATTCGAACCACCCGGATCTGGTGCGTCCGATTGCCTCGATAACCAAATTAATGACGGCGATGGTCGTGCTCGACGCGCGATTGCCGCTGGATGAAATACTGAAGGTCGATATCAGCCAGACGCCGGAAATGAAAGGGGTTTACTCCCGCGTGCGCCTGAACAGCGAAATTAGCCGCAAAAATATGTTGCTGCTGGCGTTGATGTCATCCGAAAACCGTGCGGCGGCAAGCCTGGCGCACTATTATCCCGGCGGTTATAACGCGTTTATTAAAGCGATGAATGCGAAGGCGAAAGCGTTGGGCATGACGCATACCCGCTTCGTTGAGCCGACGGGGCTGTCGATTCATAACGTCTCGACCGCGCGGGATTTAACAAAACTGCTGATTGCCACGAAGCAATACCCGCTGATTGGCCAGCTAAGCACCACGCGCGAAGACATGGCGACATTCTCGCATCCGGCGTATACGCTGCCGTTTCGCAATACCAACCATTTGGTCTACCGTGATAACTGGAATATCCAGTTAACGAAAACCGGTTTTACCAATGCGGCGGGGCATTGCCTGGTGATGCGTACCGTGATCAATAACAAACCGGTCGCGCTGGTGGTCATGGACGCGTTCGGCAAATATACCCACTTTGCGGACGCCAGTCGCCTGCGTACATGGATTGAAACCGGTAAAGTCATGCCCGTTCCGGCTGCCGCGCTGAGCTATAAAAAGCAAAAAGCCGCGCAAATGGCGGCAGCCAGCGCCAGCGCCGGAGCGCAAACCGCACAGAACGATTAAGTCGCCGCAGGCCCGGCAGGCATCGCGCCGCCGGGCATTCACGGTAAACCGCACCGTGTTAATGCGTTTCGTCGGGCGTATTTTCCTGCCAGAATTTCCGCTTACTCGTTTTGCCGATACCGGGGTTCATACTGTTGGTCGGGTCATTTTGCCGATAAAAACGCGTCAGCGTTTCCGGCGCTTTATACAGATGTCCCACGTTGTGCTCCGCCGGGTATTGTGCCCCGCGCGCCTGCAACAGCTCCAGCATTTGCGCTTTCAGCGCATGGACGTCGACGCCTTTCTTCACGATATAGTCCTGATGAAAAACGTGGCACATAAAGTGACCGTAATAGAGTTTATGTACCAGTTGGCTGTCGATTTCCGGCGGCAGATGCTCGAACCAGTCGGTATCGTTGCGGCGCAGAGCGATATCCAGCGCCAGAATATCTTCCACTTCATCAGCGTGTACGGCCTGATAACGAATCGCCGCGCCAGCAGCGGCGAAGCGGTGCAGGAAGGCTTTGCTGCCTTCTTCCGGCGTACAGGTGAAGAAACCGCCCTCAGCGGATTTAAAAAATTCATTCAGCCAGCGTTGCGCTTCTGCGACGCCGTCTCCCGCCATTTTTAACAGCAGATGATGCTCATATTTATCGCGCCAGTTTTTCATTCGCGGCGGCAGATGGCCGGGAAACAGATGGCCGAATTTCTGCATCGCGCGGTCGGTGAAATGCGGACGGAAAAATTTTACTTTTTCCAGCATCGCATCGGTTCGGCCTTTTAGCGTGAAAAAGAATGGCATCTTGTCGGTGCCGAGTTTATCGATCATCAGAAAGGTATCTTTACCGTACTGCTCCGCAATATCGTAGATATCGCGATGCATATATTCTCCCGCCACTGGCAGATTGTCGAAGTTCGCCAGAATATGCCGACGGATTTCAGTCAGTACCGCGGGCTGATTGGTGCCGATATAAAAAACCTGCTGATTTTTTTCCGCTGCAAAGGTATCAAGGCGAACGGCAAAAACCGCCAGTTTTCCGGCGCAGCCGGAAGATTCAAACAAACGGTCCGGGTCGGCGTTATAGCGGGCGGGCGTATCGGCGTTGATATCTCGTACCCGCGTCACATAGTCGTGATCGTGCGCATGACGACCATCGTGACGCACATCCTCATCTTTAATCCGTTCGTCATCCAGCTTGCTCAGGATCTGCTCCGGCGTATGCCCAAGATCGATACCCAGATGATTGACCAGTTGCAGTTTGCCTTGCTCGTCAATACGGGCAAAGAGCGACATCTCGGTATAGGCCGGGCCGCGCTGCACCAGCGAGCCGCCGGAGTTATTACAGATGCCGCCGATGACCGACGCGCCGATACACGACGAACCAATCACCGAGTGCGGTTCACGGCCCAGCGGTTTAAGCGCTTTTTCCAGCGCATAGAGCGTCGTACCGGGCCAGGCCAGAACCTGTTGGCCGTTATCCAGTAAGTGCAGCTTATCCAGCCGCTGGGTGCTGATAATCACAATATCGCGATCGTAGTCGTTGCCGTTCGGCGTGGAGCCTTCCGTCAGACCGGTGTTGGCGGCCTGCATCAGAATAATTTTGTCAGCGTTAACGCAGGCGTTGAGCACACGCCACAGTTCCAGTAACGAACCCGGGAAAACAACGGCCAGCGCGTCGCCCTGACCGGAACGGAAACCCTTGCGATAGCGGACGGTTTTGGCGGGGTCTGTCAGCAGGTGAGAATGGCCTACTAGGCGGGCCAGCTCATTCAGGAACGTTTTATTATCAGTCATTGTTATGGAAGACATTCTCCACTCCTTGTGGTGGGACAAAATATCAGCGTTAAGCATAGCGCTTTGTATGACAATACGCTTTCTCATTCAAATTGTATCTGTGTTGGTAGTATTCATTTGCCGCCTTGATACCATTTGCTGGCGGCTGCGTATTCGACTGTGCGGAAAATTAGGAGAATAACCTTCGCTTTCTTCTCCTCTCGCGTTTAGGCTTATGGCAAACTGCGGTTTTTATTCTGTTTTTACCGCCTCGTCGGGATAAAGATAAAGAGAGACTCAACATGAAATGGTTATGTTCAGTAGGTGTTGCTGTGAGTCTGGCGATGCAGCCAGCATTGGCGGAAAACCTGTTTGGCAATCACCCGCTGACGCCCGAAGCGCGCGACGCGTTCGTCACCGATTTACTCAAGAAAATGACTGTCGATGAAAAAATTGGTCAGTTACGTCTGATCAGCGTCGGCCCTGATAACCCAAAAGAAGCGATTCGCGAGATGATCAAAGACGGGCAGGTAGGGGCGATTTTCAATACCGTCACCCGCCAGGATATCCGTCAAATGCAGGATCAGGTGATGGCATTGAGCCGCCTGAAAATTCCTCTCTTTTTTGCCTATGACGTGGTACACGGCCAGCGAACCGTCTTCCCAATAAGCCTCGGTCTGGCTTCTTCTTTTAATCTGGATGCGGTAAGAACCGTAGGACGCGTATCGGCGTATGAAGCGGCGGACGACGGTCTGAATATGACCTGGGCGCCGATGGTGGATGTCTCCCGCGATCCGCGTTGGGGACGCGCCTCCGAAGGCTTTGGCGAAGATACATATTTAACCTCCATCATGGGCGAAACCATGGTGAAAGCGATGCAGGGCAAAAGTCCGGCGGATCGCTATTCGGTGATGACCAGCGTGAAACATTTTGCCGCCTATGGCGCCGTTGAAGGCGGTAAAGAATACAACACCGTGGATATGAGTTCCCAGCGTCTGTTTAATGACTATATGCCGCCGTACAAAGCAGGGCTGGATGCGGGGAGCGGCGCGGTGATGGTGGCGCTGAACTCGCTGAACGGCACGCCTGCGACGTCAGATTCCTGGTTATTGAAAGATGTCCTGCGCGATGAGTGGGGCTTTAAGGGAATTACCGTTTCCGACCACGGCGCTATTAAAGAACTGATTAAACACGGCACCGCGGCCGACCCGGAAGATGCGGTGCGCGTGGCGCTAAAGGCAGGGGTGGATATGAGCATGGCGGATGAGTATTACAGCAAATATCTGCCGGGTCTGATTAAGTCGGGCAAAGTGACGATGGCGGAACTGGACGACGCGACGCGCCATGTGCTCAACGTAAAATATGACATGGGATTGTTTAACGACCCCTATAGCCATCTGGGGCCGAAAGAGAGCGACCCGGCGGACACCAATGCCGAAAGCCGCCTGCATCGTAAAGAGGCGCGGGAAGTGGCGCGGGAAAGTGTGGTACTGCTGAAAAACCGGCTGGAAACGCTGCCGCTGAAAAAATCGGGCACCATTGCCGTTGTTGGGCCGCTGGCCGACAGTCAACGTGATGTAATGGGAAGCTGGTCTGCTGCTGGGGTTGCGAATCAGTCGGTGACGGTGCTGGCGGGTATTCAAAATGCCGTCGGCGACGGGGCGAAGATCCTCTATGCCAAAGGGGCGAATATCACTAACGATAAAGATATCGTCGATTTCTTAAACCTGTATGAAGAGGCAGTGAAAATCGATCCGCGCTCACCGCAGGCGATGATTGATGAGGCGGTGCAGGCGGCGAAACAGGCCGATGTAGTGGTCGCAGTGGTAGGCGAGTCGCAGGGGATGGCGCATGAAGCCTCCAGCCGTACCAATATCACCATTCCGCAGAGTCAGCGCGACTTAATCACCGCTCTGAAAGCCACCGGTAAGCCGCTGGTACTGGTATTAATGAACGGCAGACCGCTGGCGCTGGTAAAAGAAGATCAACAGGCCGATGCGATTCTGGAGACCTGGTTTGCCGGGACGGAAGGCGGCAACGCCATTGCCGATGTGCTGTTTGGCGATTACAACCCGTCAGGCAAATTGCCGATATCCTTCCCGCGTTCGGTGGGACAAATTCCGGTCTATTACAGCCATCTCAATACGGGACGCCCGTATAATCCTGAAAAGCCAAACAAATACACCTCACGTTATTTTGACGAAGCGAATGGCCCGCTCTATCCGTTTGGTTACGGTCTGAGCTACACCACATTTACGGTGTCTGACGTCACGCTCTCCTCACCGACAATGCAACGCGACGGCAAAGTCACGGCCAGCGTAGAGGTCACGAACACCGGTAAACGCGAAGGGGCAACGGTCATCCAGATGTACTTACAGGATGTCACGGCGTCAATGAGCCGCCCGGTGAAGCAATTAAAAGGCTTTGAAAAAATCACCCTCAAGCCCGGCGAACGTAAAACCGTGAGTTTCCCGATTGATATCGAGGCGTTGAAGTTCTGGAATCAGCAGATGAAATATGACGCGGAACCCGGCAAGTTCAACGTCTTTATCGGCGTGGATTCCGCTCGCGTTAAACAAGGATCGTTCGAGCTACTGTAAGCCTGCCGTCAACAGGGCGCGATAGCTGCGCCCTGTCTGGCAATGACTTTTCCTGTCCCCCCTTTTATTGCCTGCCACGTCACTTACACTGGCGGAAAATCCCAGGTTAAACGCAGACTTTTCAACTATGCTTTTTTCTCAAGTCTCTGAAAAAGGCCGTAAAAGGATGAGGAAAGCATCATGACGATCTCAAAGCTATGGGTAAGTTCGCTGGCGTTGCTGGCGACGGTGAGTTTACCTCTACAGGCGGCATCGCCCGTGACGGTCGGGTCAAAGATTGATACCGAAGGCGCGCTGCTCGGCAACATGATTTTGCAGGTACTGGAAAGCCACGGCGTTAAAACGGTCAATAAAATTCAGCTCGGGACGACGCCAGTCGTTCGTGGCGCGATTACCGCCGGAGAGCTGGATATCTATCCGGAATACACCGGTAACGGGGCGTTCTTTTTTAAAGATGAAAACGATCCGGCATGGAAAAATGCAAAGCAAGGCTTTGAGAAAGTCAAAAAACTGGATGCGGAGCAGAATAAGCTGGTCTGGTTGACGCCTGCGCCGGCCAACAACACCTGGACCATCGCGGTACGCCAGGACATCGCGGAAAAAAATAAACTCTCCTCGCTTGCCGATCTCAGCCGTTATCTGAAAGAGGGCGGCACTTTTAAACTGGCGGCGTCTGCGGAATTTATCGAACGGGCGGATGCGCTGCCGGCATTTGAAAAAGCCTATGATTTTACCTTGAATCAGAACCAGCTCTTGTCGCTGGCGGGCGGCGATACGGCGGTCACGATCAAAGCCGCCGCGCAACAAACATCCGGCGTTAACGCCGCGATGGCGTATGGCACCGACGGCCCGGTCGCCGCGCTGGGTCTGCAAACCCTGAGCGACCCGAAAGGCGTCCAGCCTATCTATGCCCCCGCGCCGGTAGTGCGTGAATCGGTGTTACAAGCCTATCCACAGATAGCCGACTGGCTGCAGCCCGTTTTCGCCAGCCTTGATGAGAAAACGCTGCAACAGTTGAACGCCAGAATCGCCGTAGAAGGGCTGGATGCGAAAAAAGTCGCCGCAGATTACCTCCGACAAAAAGGGTGGGTGAAGTAATCTGTGAGTGATGCTGCCAAAAAAATCACGGCTAATCGTGTGCTGTTGCTGTTGGTTGTTCTGACCCTGCTTGCTGTCGCGCTGCCTTTCATTAATTACGCCCCGAATCGTCTGGTGAGCGGCGAGGGGCGCCAGTTATGGGAGATCTGGCCGGCGACCATCTGGATGCTGACTGGCGCGGGATGCGCGCTGTTTACGTTGTGCTTTGTACCCGGTAAACGCGGTAGCGTACTGACGCTGATGATGGCGCAGACGCTCTTTATTGTCATGCTGTGGGGAGTCGGCAGGGCGGCGACCCAGTTGGCGCAGGAGGGCAGTCCGCTGGCGCGTACCAGTCTGGGAAGTGGATTGTGGCTGGGCCTCGGTCTGATGCTGCTGGCCTGTAGCGATGCGATCCGCCGTATTACCACTGGGCCGCTGTGGCGCTGGTTGCTGCACGCGCAAATTGTCATTGTCCCGCTGGCGCTGCTGTTTTCAGGCACGTTCGACAACCTCTCGCTTCTGAAAGAGTATACCAACCGCCAGGATGTTTTCGATGCCGCGCTGGTGCAACATTTGATGTTACTGGCAGGCACGGTGCTGCCGGCGCTGGCGATCGGACTACCATTGGGCGTCTGGTGTTATTTTTCCGCCTCACGCCAGGGGCCGGTGTTTACCGTGCTGAATGTGATCCAGACTATCCCTTCCGTCGCGCTGTTTGGCCTGCTGATTGCGCCGTTGGCCGGACTGGTGAAACAGTTTCCGTGGCTTGCCGAATTCGGCGTCGCGGGAACCGGCATGACGCCTGCGTTGATAGCGCTGGTGCTCTATGCGTTATTGCCGCTGGTGCGCGGTGTGGTCGCCGGGCTCAATCAGGTGCCGCGCGATGTGCTGGAGAGCGCAAGAGCAATGGGAATGAGTAGCGGCCAGCGCTTCAGGCATGTGCAACTGCCGCTGGCGCTGCCAGTTTTTTTACGTAGCCTGCGGGTAGTAATGGTCCAGACAGTGGGAATGGCCGTCGTCGCCGCGCTGATCGGCGCGGGAGGTTTCGGCGCGCTGGTGTTTCAGGGGCTATTGAGCAGCGCCATTGATTTAGTTCTGTTGGGCGTCATTCCGGTGATTGCGCTGGCGGTAGTGATCGACGCGCTGTTTGATTTATGGATCGCGTTATTGAAGGGAGCAACCGATGATTGAATTTAACCATGTCAGTAAAACCTTCGGCGATCAACAGGCTGTTAGCGACCTCAATTTGCACTTTAGCGAAGGCAGCTTTTCGGTGTTAATTGGCACCTCCGGTTCGGGAAAATCGACCACTCTGAAGATGATTAACCGGCTGGTAGAGCATGATAGCGGAACGATCCGTTTTGCCGGGGAAGAGATCCGCAGCCTGCCGGTGCTTGAACTGCGCCGTCGCATGGGCTATGCCATTCAGTCTATCGGTCTTTTTCCCCACTGGACGGTGGCGCAAAATATCGCCACCGTACCGCAACTACAAAAGTGGTCGCGTGCGCGGATTAACGATCGTATTGACGAACTGATGGCATTATTGGGTCTGGAAAGCGCGCTGCGCGATCGCTATCCGCATCAGCTTTCCGGCGGGCAACAGCAGCGGGTCGGCGTTGCGCGGGCGCTGGCTGCCGATCCGCAGGTATTGCTGATGGACGAGCCTTTCGGCGCGCTTGATCCGGTAACGCGCGGCGCATTGCAGCAGGAGATGACCCGCATTCATCAGCTACTGGGGCGCACCATCGTACTGGTGACGCACGACATCGACGAGGCGCTACGCCTCGCCGACCATCTGGTGCTGATGGACGGGGGCCACGTTATCCAACAGGGATCGCCGCTTTCTATGCTGACCTCGCCGGAAAATGATTTCGTGCAGGCGTTTTTTGGCCGCAGCGAGCTGGGCGTAAGGCTGCTTTCGTTACGTAGCGTAGGCGATTATGTACGCCGGCATGAAAAGATCAGCGGCGACGCGCTGGTGGAAGAGATGACGTTACGTGATGCGCTATCGATGTTTGTCGCCCGCCGGTGCGACGTCCTGCCGGTGGCGAATCAGCAGGGCGAGCCCTGCGGTACGCTCCATTTCCGCGATCTGCTTTCGGAGACGTCCCCCCGTGAAACGACTGTGTGATCCGCTTCTCTGGCTTATTGTTTTGTTCTTGCTTCTGCTGTTTGGATTGCCTTATAGCCAGCCGTTCTTCGCCGCGCTGTTTCCCGATTTACCGCGCCCGGTCTACCAACAGGAGAGTTTTGCCGCCCTCGCGCTCGCCCATTTCTGGTTGGTGGGCATCTCAAGTTTGTTTGCCGTCGTGGTGGGCGTCGGCGCAGGGATTGCGGTCACGCGAGAAAGTGGGAAAGAGTTTCGTCCCCTGGTGGAGACTATCGCCGCCGTCGGGCAGACCTTTCCGCCGGTCGCGGTACTGGCGATCGCGGTACCCGTCATGGGTTTTGGTCAGCAACCGGCCATTATCGCCTTGATCCTGTATGGGGTGTTGCCCATCCTGCAGGCGACCCTGGCCGGGCTGGGCGCGGTGCCTGCCAGCGTGATGAGCGTTGCCAGCGGTATGGGAATGAGCCGTCGCCAACAGTTGTATCAGGTTGAACTGCCGCTGGCCGCGCCGGTGATTCTGGCGGGCATCCGAACCTCGGTGATTATCAATATTGGTACGGCGACCATCGCTTCAACGGTGGGGGCCAGTACGTTAGGCACGCCGATCATTATCGGGCTTAGCGGCTTTAATACGGCCTATGTTATCCAGGGGGCGCTGCTGGTGGCGCTGGCGGCGATCATTATCGATCGCCTGTTTGAAAGGCTGACGCGCGCGCTTACCCGGCACGTAAAATAAAACTGTAACCTGCCAGCATCACGCCGCCGATACCGCCAATAGCCATCAGCAGGAAAAGGGCGATCACCCCGATTTTCGCTACGCGCATTATGTACTCCTTATGTTAATAAAAGGAGTATACATTAAAGCGAATTTGTTAGCTGCTGTTTAAACGCCAAGGGGATGAATGTCGCATCCCTGGGCGCGCCAGGCCAGGAGTTGCTGCTGCTGCGCCAGCGTCTGGTTTTCTCCGCACCATACCAGTAACGTCTTGCCGTCAAACAGTTCCGGGCGGAACTGGCTAAGCGAATGCGCCAACACGTCGATTCGCCATCCCTGTTGGCTGGCGACCCAACCTTCCAGCCACAGGCGGGTGGTATCATGGATATTCCAGCCGATCACCAACGCATCTTTTCCCTGTTTCTTACGCGCAGACGCCAGGCAGAGCGCAATATAGTTGATCAGGATACCGTCAAGAATGCCGAGCAGCGCCTGAAGGGCGGGTTGTTGGCACTGTAATCGTCGCCGCAGCGGGACGAACAGGTTAGTGGTCAATGTTTGGGCTGGATAATCCTGACCGCGTTCTTTGACCCATAACCGTAAACTGTGCAGATTACTGCTTTGCAGATAGTGCAGCAGGATCTCCTGCTGTTCGCGCCAGCCGTTAGGTTGTTCGCTACTGTCGCTACTGAGCAGCACTTTGACTTTGCTGACCTGGACGCCGTTATCTATCCAGCGCTTGATTTCGCGGATTCTGTCGATATCGGCATCGTTAAACAGACGATGACCGCCATCCGTTCGCTGTGGTTTTAAAAGTCCATAACGTCTCTGCCACGCGCGCAACGTGACAGGATTGATATCACAAAGCAAAGCCACTTCACCAATTGTGTAAAGCGCCATCGTTTCACCCTTGCTCGCGAGGTCCCGGTTTAACTTTAGACGCTCTTTTAGGAACCAGGAAGTTTTGCCTGTTTTTTATGCATTAAAACGCGAAGTAGCGGGTTGCGGCGCGGCGTTTAAGTGATCGTATTCACGAATTCATATTTTTATGCAACAGTTCAAAGAAAGTTAATCGTACTCAATGTATGTTACGCGCTTTTAATTGAAGTGTGGTTTGCGGGTATGTACGAGTTTAATCTGGTGTTGCTGCTGCTTCAGCAGATGTGCGTGTTTCTGGTCATTGCGTGGCTAATGAGTAAAACGCGCCTGTTCATCCCGCTTATGCAGGTCACGGTTCGTCTGCCGCACAAGCTTCTGTGTTACGTCACGTTTTCTATCTTCTGCATTATGGGCACTTATTTTGGGCTGCATATCGAAGATTCGATTGCCAATACCCGCGCGATTGGCGCGGTGATGGGTGGCCTACTCGGCGGGCCGGTCGTCGGCGGGCTGGTCGGTCTGACCGGTGGGTTACATCGGTATTCTATGGGCGGCATGACGGCGCTGAGCTGTATGATTTCCACCATCGTCGAAGGGCTGCTGGGCGGGTTGGTACACAGCGTTCTCATACGTCGCGGACGCCCGGACAAAGTGTTTAGCCCGCTGACGGCGGGAGCAATTACGTGTGTTGCCGAACTGGTGCAGATGCTGATTATTTTATTGATAGCCAGGCCGTTTGACGATGCCCTGCATCTGGTCAGTAATATTGCCGCGCCGATGATGGTGACGAATACCGTTGGCGCCGCGCTGTTTATGCGTATTTTGCTCGATAAGCGCGCCATGTTTGAAAAATATACCTCGGCATTTTCTGCTACCGCGCTGAAGGTCGCCGCGTCAACGGAGGGGATTCTGCGCCAGGGATTTAACGAAGTGAACAGTATGAAGGTGGCGCAGGTGTTATATCAGGAGCTGGATATCGGCGCCGTCGCCATCACCGATCGCGAAAAACTGCTGGCTTTTACTGGTATTGGCGACGATCACCATCTACCGGGCAAACCCATTTCATCAGGTTATACGCTGAAAGCAATTGAAACCGGAGAGGTGGTTTATGCCGATGGCAACGAAGTGCCGTATCGCTGTTCGCTACACCCGCAGTGTAAACTCGGCTCGACGCTGGTGATCCCGCTGCGTGGCGAAAATCAGCGAGTCATGGGCACCATTAAATTGTACGAAGCGAAAAACCGACTGTTCAGCTCAATTAACCGCACCCTGGGAGAGGGTATTGCGCAGCTTTTATCCGCGCAGATCCTGGCCGGACAGTATGAACGGCAGAAGGCGTTGCTGACGCAGTCAGAGATCAAGCTGTTGCACGCGCAGGTGAATCCGCATTTTCTGTTTAACGCGCTCAATACCATTAAAGCGGTGATTCGCCGCGACAGCGAACAGGCCAGCCAACTGGTGCAGTACTTGTCGACCTTTTTTCGCAAAAATTTAAAACGCCCGTCGGAAATTGTCACGCTGGCGGATGAAATTGAACACGTGAACGCTTATCTGCAAATTGAAAAAGCGCGTTTTCAGTCGCGTCTGCAGGTACAGCTTGATGTTCCATCGACGCTTTCACGTCAGAAATTGCCTGCGTTTACATTACAGCCGATTGTTGAGAACGCCATTAAACATGGCACGTCGCAACTGCTTGATACCGGCAACGTCGCTATTCGCGCCCGGCGCGAAGGGCAGCATTTGATGTTAGATATTGAAGATAATGCGGGACTGTATCAGCCTTCCGCCGGCAGTAGCGGGCTGGGGATGAGTCTGGTGGATAAACGTCTGCGCGAACACTTTGGCGATGATTATGGTATTAGCGTGGCCTGCGAGCCGGACTGTTTTACCCGAATTACATTACGACTTCCACTGGAGGAGGACGCATGATTAAAGTGCTGATTGTGGATGATGAGCCGTTAGCGCGGGAAAATCTGCGGATTTTGCTCCAGGGGCAGGATGACATTGAGATTGTGGGGGAATGCGCGAACGCGGTAGAAGCGATTGGCGCGGTACATAAGCTGCGACCTGATGTGCTGTTTCTGGATATTCAGATGCCGCGTATCAGTGGGCTGGAGATGGTAGGAATGCTTGACCCGGAACACCGCCCGTATATCGTTTTTTTGACCGCGTTTGACGAATACGCCATCAAAGCCTTTGAAGAACACGCTTTTGATTATCTGCTCAAGCCGATAGAGGAGAAACGGCTGGAAAAAACGTTACATCGTCTGCGTCAGGAGCGCAGTAAACAGGATGTTTCGTTGCTGCCGGAAAACCAGCAGGCGCTTAAATTCATTCCCTGTACCGGACACAGCCGGATCTATTTGTTGCAAATGGATGATGTCGCCTTTGTCAGTAGCCGTATGAGCGGCGTTTATGTGACCAGCAGTGAAGGTAAAGAGGGGTTTACCGAGCTGACGCTGCGCACGCTGGAAAGCCGGACGCCGCTACTGCGTTGTCATCGTCAGTTTCTGGTGAATATGGCCCATTTGCAGGAAATTCGGCTGGAGGATAATGGGCAGGCAGAGCTGATTTTACGCAACGGCCTGACGGTGCCGGTAAGCCGTCGCTATCTGAAAAGTTTAAAAGAGGCGATTGGCCTGTAAAAGACTGTTAGAATATCGTTTTGCCATAGAAACGACCGAAGGCCTCATGCTGAGTAACGATATTCTGCGTAGCGTGCGCTACATTTTAAAAGCTAATAATACCGATCTGGCGCGCATCCTGGCGCTGGGTAACGTTGATGCTACGCCGGAGCAGATTGCAATCTGGTTGCGCAAAGAAGAGGAAGAGGGGTTTCAGCGTTGCCCGGATATCGTGTTGTCCTCATTTCTCAATGGCCTCATTTATGAAAAACGCGGCAAAGATGAGGCGGCGCCTGCATTGACGGCGGAACGTCGTATCAACAACAATATTGTGCTGAAAAAGCTGCGTATTGCCTTTTCGCTAAAAACAGATGATATCCTGGCGATACTTACCGATCAGTTGTTTCGTGTCTCGATGCCAGAGATCACCGCGATGATGCGCGCGCCGGATCATAAGAACTTCCGCGAATGCGGCGATCAGTTTATGCGTTATTTTCTGCGCGGTCTGGCGGCCCGTGAACACGCGGCGAAGTAATTAATTCTGCGGTATTGTTCCCGGCAGCGTCCTGCCTGACCGGGAAAACCCATTATTATAGGTTTTGGCGAGGGGACTTACAGCGAGGCTGTCTTTTTTCGGTATTCATAAAGAAAAGACGCTGCCGAAGCAGCGCCCTGAGCGACTTTATCAGTCGAGGCAATACATTATGCCTGCCAGTTATTTCGCTTCTTTAAAACCAGCGGCTTCCAGCAGCGTCTGGGTTTGTTTCATGCTGATACCTTTGCTGGTATCGCCGGACACCATTGTCCCAGAGATTCCCTGTAACGCTTTAAAGTCCACTTTTTCCATATCCACAGAGACGTTTTCCTGGGCATAGGTATCTTCATAGGTTAATTTTTCTTCCACTCCGGCGATATTTTTATATTTCGCGCTCAGCGGATCGAGAATTTTGGCGGCATCTTCTTTCGTTTTAGCGCCTACCGTGGCATAGCTGATTTTACTTTCAGACGTCTGCTTAATGATTTTGTCACCTTTATAGGTGTAGGTAATTGAAATTTCTGTCCCCGCCAGGTTTGCGTTAAAGGTCTTTGATTCTTCTTTATCGCCACAGCCAGCAAGAGAGAACACCAGTACGGAAGCCAAAGCCGCGGACAATAACTTGCCAGAAATTTTCATCTAAAACTCCATTTTATATAATGATTGGGTTATTTAAAATAATTTCAATGAATTAATTTAACCCAGTAATAGCAATGTATCAGGGAGAGATAGAATATGACTTTTAGCCGTTATTTAGCAGTCCGGATATGGAGTCTTGGCGCTATTGCTTATTAAGGAAAAAGTTAAAACGCGCGGATGGGGCGATATGCCACTCAGGATTAAGCGGTTAAAAAAGCCGGAGCATGCTCCGGCTTGTTGCTTATTTCACCTGCTGGCCAGGCTTCGCGCCGTCATCAGGGCTTAACAGGAAGATATCTTTCCCGCCAGGGCCGGCGGCCATCACCATTCCCTCGGAGACGCCAAAGCGCATTTTGCGCGGCGCGAGGTTGGCGACCATTACCGTCTGGCGGCCAATCAGCGCCTGCGGGTCCGGGTAGGCGGAACGAATGCCGGAGAAGACGTTACGCTTCTCGCCGCCCAGATCCAGCGTCAGACGCAGCAATTTGTCAGATCCTTCCACAAACTCGGCGTTTTCAATCAGCGCCACGCGCAGATCGACTTTCGCAAAATCGTCAAAGGTGATGGTTTCCTGAATCGGGAAGTCGGCTAACGGGCCGGTAACCGGCGCGGTTGCGGCTTTCACCTCTTCTTTAGACGCTTCAACCAGCGCTTCAACTTGCTTCATGTCGATGCGATTGTAGAGCGCCTTAAAGGTGTTGACCTTGTGACCGAGCAGCGGCTGTTCAATAGCATCCCAGTTCAGTTCGCTGTTCAGGAAGGCTTCAACGCGTTCAGAAAGCGTCGGCAGTACCGGTTTCAGATACGTCATCAGCACGCGGAACAGGTTGATGCCCATCGAGCAAATGGCCTGCAGGTCCGCGTCGCGGCCTTCCTGTTTAGCCACCACCCACGGCGCTTGCTCGTCAACATAACGGTTAGCGACGTCGGCCAGCGCCATAATCTCACGGATAGCTTTGCCGAATTCACGGCTTTCCCATGCTTCGCCAATCACCGCAGCGGCGTCAGTAAAGGTTTTATACAATTGCGGATCGGCCAGTTCAGCCGCCAGCACGCCGTCGAAACGCTTATTGATAAAACCGGCGTTACGCGAGGCCAGGTTGACTACTTTATTGACGATATCGGCATTGACGCGCTGGACAAAGTCTTCCAGGTTCAGGTCGATGTCATCAATGCGTGAAGAAAGCTTCGCGGTGTAGTAGTAGCGCAGGCTGTCGGCGTCAAAGTGTTTCAGCCAGGTGCTGGCCTTAATAAAGGTGCCGCGAGACTTAGACATCTTCGCGCCGTTCACCGTCACGTAACCGTGAACGAACAGGTTGGTCGGCTTACGGAAGTGGCTGCCTTCCAGCATGGCCGGCCAGAACAGACTGTGGAAATAGACGATGTCTTTGCCGATAAAGTGGTACAGCTCGGCGTCGGAGTCTTTTTTCCAGTACTCATCAAAACTGGTCGTGTCACCGCGCTTATCGCACAGATTTTTGAAGGAGCCCATATAGCCAATCGGCGCGTCCAGCCAGACGTAGAAATATTTGCCCGGCGCGTTCGGGATTTCGAAACCAAAATACGGCGCGTCGCGGGAAATGTCCCACTGCTGCAGGCCGGATTCAAACCACTCCTGCATTTTATTCGCCACCTGCTCCTGCAGCGCGCCGCTGCGGGTCCACGCCTGCAGCATTTCGCTGAATGACGGCAGATCAAAGAAAAAGTGCTCGGAGTCACGCATTACCGGCGTCGCGCCGGACACCACGGATTTCGGCTCGATAAGTTCGGTCGGGCTGTAAGTTGCGCCGCAGACTTCACAGTTATCGCCGTACTGGTCCGCGGATTTACATTTCGGGCAGGTGCCTTTCACAAATCGGTCCGGCAGGAACATGCCTTTTTCCGGATCGTAGAGTTGAGAGATGGTGCGGTTCTTAATAAAACCGTTCTCTTTCAGGCGCGTATAAATCAGCTCGGACAGCTCGCGATTCTCGTCGCTGTGCGTTGAGTGGTAGTTGTCGTAGCTAATATTAAAACCGGCGAAATCGGTCTGGTGCTCCTGGCTCATTTCACCGATCATTTGCTCCGGCGTAATACCAAGCTGCTGCGCTTTCAGCATGATCGGCGTGCCATGAGCGTCATCGGCACAGATGAAGTTAACCTCATGGCCGCGCATTCGCTGGTAACGGACCCAGACATCAGCCTGGATGTGCTCCAGCATATGGCCGAGGTGGATAGAGCCGTTGGCGTACGGCAGCGCGCACGTTACCAGAATTTTCTTCGCGACTTGAGTCATAGTGGGTATTACTTCTTCTGTTGTAAAAAAGGGCTTTGATAGTACCAAAATGGTAATTACTGCGCCAATCGATAAGGGCATTTATCCGTAAATGAATAATTGTTACCGCTGGAGTAAACTACAAAGTTACAATCGTACTTTTCAGAACTACAAAAGGAGTCGGGATGAACGAACAATCCCAGGCCAAATCACCAGATACCCTGCGAGCGATGGTCGCCGGGACGCTGGCGAATTTTCAGCACCCAACCCTGAAGCATAACCTCACCACGCTTAAGGCGTTGCACCACGTCGCCTGGATGGATGATACGCTGCACGTTGAGCTGGTCATGCCGTTCGTCTGGAACAGCGCGTTTGAGGTATTAAAAGAGCAATGCAGCGCCGATCTGTTACGTATTACAGGCGCAAAAGCGATCGACTGGAAACTGTCGTACAACATTGCGACGCTGAAACGCGTCAAAAATCAGCCTGGCATTAATGGCGTGAAAAACATCATTGCCGTGAGCTCCGGTAAAGGCGGGGTGGGTAAATCGTCCACGGCGGTAAACCTGGCGCTGGCGTTAGCGGCTGAAGGCGCAAAGGTCGGGGTTCTCGATGCCGATATTTACGGTCCGTCGATCCCAACCATGCTTGGCGCAGAAGATCAGCGCCCGACATCGCCAGACGGTACGCATATGGCGCCGATTATGTCTCACGGCCTGGCGACCAACTCGATCGGCTATCTGGTGACTGACGATAACGCGATGGTATGGCGCGGCCCAATGGCCAGTAAGGCGCTGATGCAGATGTTACAGGAGACTCTGTGGCCGGATCTGGATTATCTGGTACTGGATATGCCGCCGGGAACCGGGGATATTCAGCTAACGCTGGCGCAGAACATTCCTGTTACCGGCGCGGTGGTGGTAACTACGCCGCAGGATATCGCGCTAATCGACGCCAAAAAAGGTATCGTGATGTTCGAGAAGGTGGAAGTGCCGGTGCTCGGCATTGTGGAAAATATGAGTATGCATATTTGTAGCAACTGTGGCCATCACGAACCGATCTTCGGCACGGGCGGCGCGCAGAAGCTGGCGGAAAAATATCATACTCAGCTTCTGGGTCAGATGCCGCTGCATATTAGTCTGCGCGAAGATCTCGATCGCGGTACGCCGACGGTGGTTAGCCGTCCGGAGAGCGAATTTACCGCGATCTATCGCGAACTGGCCGATCGCGTTGCGGCACAGCTTTACTGGCAGGGTGAAGTGATTCCGGGTGAAATCGCCTTCCGCGCGGTGTAATTTCTGGCGTTAAATCTTATTCATCGCATCAATGATATATTGATGCGGTGAATATATGGAATGGAAAAGCTGCGTAATATTGTTTATCCTGCCTGTATAATCCATGTCTTTTTCTGAATAATTTGCCTCAATGCATCATTTGAATTGATCAAACCTATCTCATTAATCTACCATTCCAATTGGTTTTAGCAGGGACGTTAATACATAATTCAACGGAAAAATGGCTTGTACGCTGTTTTCCACTTAAAACAGGAATAATGAGCGCAATGAAGAAAAGTTTATTCTTGGGATTTATAACTCTGGCTTATGGAATGAGTTTACAGGCTTTGGCTTCTGATACGGCAACCTTAACCATTACCGGGAGGGTTGTTGAACCAACATGCAGTACTGATGTTGTGAATAATACGGTGCAGCAGCGATGTGGTCAGACTCTTCATCATACAGATATTAACAATGTTACCCCCACTCCTGCACAAGGCATTGTTACTGAAATTGTCGCTGTTCCTGGGGATTCCACACGACAGATAGTGTTAAATCGCTACGACTAAGAAAATATATTGTTTATTAAGCCTCTATCATTTCAATGAATGATAGAGGCTTTTTTATTTGCGGTACAAATAATTATTGTCAATTAATTACGCTAATTTATTAAATTTTAAAATAGTACTCACCTTCACTTATTTGCTACAACTATATTGATATTTGTAACTTGTTTTAAATCAATAAAACAACACGTTTACATTGCAGTAACGTTTTTGGTGTGCGAATTTAAATCCAAGAGTTAACCCTCTTAACAAATAGAAATTATTTTATTAAGGAAGATACTATGAAACGTTCAATTATTTCTGCTGCTGTACTGTCTGCTGTATTTATGAGTGCTGGGGCGTTTGCTGTTGATACGGATTCTGGCATATTGAATATTAATGGTAAGGTAACCGGAACTTCATGTCAGTTTGTTGATGGCGCGACAGAGGCTACAATTACATTGTCTAGCATTCCGGATTCTTTATTCAATGAGGTTGATGTCGGGAATGATGTTACGTATGGAGAGGGGCGTGCCAGTTCACCATTGCAAATTAAATGTGCAAACGCTTCAAATGTTAAGGTTTTCATTTCTGCTAATGACGTTGACAATAACGATATTATTATACCTACTATTGGCTTGGATACTGGAGTAGGTTTTAAACTGTTCCATAACAATAAATCGATTGCTAAATCTGGAAGCGAAGGTATTCCTTTAAGTGACTTTCCAGCAGCAGACGATGGTGTATATAAACTCGATCTTGCAGCTCGTTACGCTAAAAGGACAATGGCTGTAACCCCTGGTGATGTAAATGCCACTGTGACTCTGAAAGTTGTTCAGGAATAAATTATAACCGGCAGTATTGTACTGCCGGTAGTTAATCTGAAGGGATAATGAATGAAAGGATTTTACGCATTAATTATATCATCAATCATTATGCCCGCCCATGCGGGAATTGTGATCTACGGTACTCGCGTTATCTACCCAGCAGATAAAAAGGAAGTATTAGTCCAGTTGATGAACCAAGGGAACCGATCTTCACTGGTTCAGTCATGGATTGATGACGGCGACAGTTCTTTACCGCCGGAAAAAATTCATGTGCCATTTATGATTACACCTCCGGTTGCAAAGGTGGCTGGAAACTCAGGCCAGCAGTTGAAAATTAAAAAAATGGCACATATGCTGCCTAACAACAAAGAAAGTTTATTTTTCCTCAATGTACTGGATATTCCACCGAACAATCCAGATAATGTAGGAAAGAATGTGCTCAAGTTCGCGATGCAGAATCGAATTAAACTATTTTATCGGCCGAAAGGGATTTCGCCAGTTAATATGCATACGTTTCAAAAACTGTCTATGAAACGTAACGGCAGTATTTATTCCATTAAGAATGATGCCGCTAACTGGATCACAGTGACGGAAGTAAAAGCTAATAATGTTAAAATAAATAACGAAAGTATTATGCTTGCACCGCTCTCCAGTGCAGATGTGGCATTAAAAAGTGCTAATGCCAATCAGTATAAAATGACCATTATTGACGATCACGGTAATTATATTAGCGATAACGTCAGCTTAAAATAACAGGAGCTGGTTATGTTAAGGATGACTCCGATTGCTTCGGCAGTATTACTGTTGCTACTCGGCATTGATGCCCATGCCGCAGAAGAAACGTTTGATACAAATTTTATGATGGGTGGAATGAAAGGTGAGAGGGTTTCTGATTTTCGCCTCGATGATAACCAACCCCTGCCAGGCCAATATGATATTGACATCTACGTCAATAAGCAGTGGCGTGGTAAGTATGATATTACTGTTAAGGATAATCCGGATGACACCTGTTTATCCCGCGATGCATTAACGCGTCTGGGGATAAATATACAAGCGTTGGACAAGCAGAATGAATGCCCAACCTTGAAGCAGGCGGTACAAGGGGGCAGTTATGCCTGGAATATTGGCACGTTTCGTCTGGATCTTAGCGTTCCACAGGCGTTTGTCGATGAACTTGAGCAAGGGTATGTTCCTCCGGAAAACTGGGATCGTGGCATTAATGCCTTCTATACCTCGTACTATGCCAGCCAGTATTACAGCGACTATAAGGATTCTGGCAACAGTAAAAGTACCTACGCGCGTTTCACCAGCGGGTTAAACCTGCTGGGCTGGCAGCTGCATTCCGATGCCAGCTATAACAAAACCGATGACAGCAGCGGGGAGTGGAAAAGCAACACCCTGTATTTGGAGCGTGGCATCCCACAAATTCTGGGCACTCTGCGTGCCGGGGATATGTATACCTCATCAGATATTTTTGATGCGGTGCGTTTTCGTGGCGTACGGCTGTATCGCGATATGCAGATGCTGCCGAACTCAAAACAGAATTTTACGCCGCTGGTGCAGGGGATTGCGCAAAGTAACGCGCTGGTCACCATCGAACAGAACGGTTTTGTGGTTTACCAGAAAGAGGTTCCGCCAGGCCCGTTCTCTATTGCGGATTTACAGTTGGCAGGCGGCGGTGCGGATCTTGATGTTAGCATCAAAGAGGCTGACGGATCGGTAACAACCTATCTGGTGCCCTATGCTGCGGTGCCCAATATGTTGCAGCCGGGTGTTTCAAAATATGATTTTGCGGCAGGGCGTAGCCATATCGAAGGCGCCAGCAACCAGACCGATTTTGCGCAGATGAGCTACCAATACGGGCTGAATAATCTCTTAACGCTGTACGGCGGCACCATGCTGGCGGATAACTACAATGCATTTACGTTGGGTACTGGCTGGAATACGCGTATCGGCGCGATTTCCGTCGATATGACACAATCGCATAGCAAGCAAGACAATGGTGATGTGTTTGACGGGCAAAGTTACCAGATTGCCTATAACAAGTATTTGACGCAAACCGCCACCCGTTTTGGGCTTGCTGCCTATCGTTACTCGTCACGAGATTACCGAACGTTTAACGATCACGTTTGGGCCAATAACAAAGACAGCTATGATCGTGATGAAAATGATGTGTACGACATTGCGGATTATTATCAGAACGATTTTGGTCGTAAGAACAGTTTTTCGGCGAACGTCAGCCAATCTTTGCCGCAGGGCTGGGGCTCTGTATCTTTGAGCACGCTGTGGCGTGATTATTGGGGGCGTAGCGGTAACAGTAAAGATTATCAGCTGAGCTATTCCAATAGCTGGCAACGGATTAGCTATACCTTTTCCGCCAGCCAGACTTACGATGAAGATCATCACGAAGATAAGCGTTTTAACGTCTTTATCTCTATTCCGTTCGATTGGGGAGATGATATTAGCGCTCCGCGCAGGCATTTGTATGTGTCTAACTCAACGACCTTTGATGATGACGGTTTTGCGTCAAATAATACCGGGCTTTCCGGCACCGCAGGCAGTCGCGATCAGTTTAACTATGGGGTGAATCTCAGCCATCAACGGCAGGACAGCGAGACAACGGCTGGCGGTAATCTGACGTGGAATGCGCCAGTTGCGACGCTTAACGGCAGCTATAGTCAGTCGTCTAAATATACACAAACTGGCGGCAGTATTTCCGGGGGGCTGGTGGCTTGGTCTGGGGGCGTGAATTTAGCCAACCGACTGTCGGAAACGTTTGCCGTGATGCATGCGCCGGGCCTGGAAGGAGCGTATGTTAATGGGCAGAAATACCGCACCACCAACCGTAATGGCGTGGTGGTCTACGATGGTTTAACGCCGTATCGTGAAAACCACTTGATGCTGGATGTCTCCAACACTAATAGTGAAACCGATCTGCAAGGGAATCGGCGTAATACAGCCCCATATCGGGGGGCAGTCGTTCTGGCGACGTTTGATACCGACCAACGTAAACCTTGGTATATCCGGGCGCAGCGTCCCGATGGTTCACCGCTGACCTTTGGTTACGAAGTAGAGGATATTCATGGACATAATATTGGCGTGGTAGGCCAGGGAAGCCAGCTCTTTATTCGCACCAATGAAGTACCGCCGGAAATAAATGTGGCGATTGATAAACAACAGGGACTTTCATGCTCAATCACTTTCGGCAAAACGATTGATGAAAGTAAAGTTTATATTTGTCGGTGAGGAATGTCATGAGATATTTATTGATGTTGTTTATGATTTTTATATCTTCAAATTTGCAAGCGTATTGTTATATTATAAATCCGGAATCTGCTAGTAATACAAAAATAGAGGATGTAATTGAAATTAAATTAGATAGCAGGAATGTTTTTGAAAAAGAAGTATCAATGGTATTTCCAGATTCTTTCTCTGGATTCCATTGTATGGGAGGGACTGCTGTAGAAAACCGCTTTAAGACAACGTATTCAAGTGGTAATGGGGAGACTGTAAGATATAAAATAAATGATGGTAGCGGACATAGGTTGTATGTTGATGTGACATTGTTTGTTGACGGTAGCCAAACAGGAAAACAAAAAGCCAATGAGACTTCTCAAGCCAGTAAACTAAACAATAACTTAAAATACAAGGTGTTGGCTAAGGTGGTAAAAGTGGAGGCAGATGATAATAGTATTGAAGCCAAATCTGCAGGTGAAGTTTTTTTGTTAGGAAATTATATCAAAGTTAAACCATTGGATTGTCATGGTGCAGTTATTTGTGCTCATGATAACACCAACCATGAATATAGTTTTAAAGTGCCGATAAAAATATTTTTTACTAAGACAACATGTTCTTTGTCTAATAATGAGATTACATTGCCTCCTATTTCATTAAGTGATCTGTTGGCTGGTAATGCTCAGGTCGAATACTTTCCTGATGCACTGAAATTTACATGTGATGGAGGGCTGGGAATGACGACAAGTATTGTAAATTATCATTTTTCTGCCGTTTCAGCAACCAATGGAGATTATTTGGCAAATGAATTAACAAGCGCCGATAGTGCAAAAAATGTTGGGTTTAAAATTTTCCTTAATGATAGCCTTATTCATGTAAACTCTGATGAGAAAAGGCAACTGTTAGGGTATAATAAAGAAATGACTGAAGCTTCAGAACTGAAGCTGGGTGTACAATACTATAAATATGGTAACGTCCAACCGGGCAATGTAAAAAGTAGTGTTTATATTATTACAAGTTATCAGTAATCAATGCTAAGCACACTCTCCTTAACGGAGAGTGTGCTTTTTTATCGATGATAAAAAATCTCGCCATCATAGGCTTTGATGATTTTTCCATCGGTATCGTTAATCAGTACATACGCGCCGCCCATATAGGTCCAGTGAGTACCGGCATCTGGCGCGGGCAGATTACGTAATTTCCACTGTTTAATATTGTACTCATCGGTGCGGTACATCTGCGGAACGGTATCGCCGGGCTTGAAGTGGGTGAAGTCGGCGATAAAGCTTTTTAACTCATATTGATCAATGCCCGTTGTCGCGGGGGCGGCCCATGCAAAACTGGTTGCAAGCAACAGCGCGCAAGGCAGCAACTTACTTTTCATACTTTTACCCTCCACATATGCGGGTCAGTTAACATCGTGTGTATCATTTCTGCTGGTGGCGTATCTGACAAGCGCTATTTTGTTATCTCACGCCCCTTTTCGTAAAAAGTGTAAACGAAAGCGTCGTGCAGCAACATATCCGCCAGCAAGTTTGCCAGAACCGAATAGGTTTTGAGAACTATCTGATAACGCTTAAATTATCGTCCGCGGCTGGCTGTAAATTTACATTGTCTGGCGCAGACAGTATGCTTAATAGCGAAACCCCCGCTTAACACGGCGGGGCTTGACGACTCGGGGTGCCCTTCTTTGTGAAGGCTGAGAAATACCCGTACCACCTGATCTGGATAATGCCAGCGTAGGGAAGTCTGACACTGCTCGTGTCCCTTCTTCACGCGGGCAGGAGCTGAACCATGCAGCCTGACCTGCACTGCCGCACGCTTGCGGCGCATACGTTAAAACACTTTCGCGCGCTCTCCCCGCTTACGCACTGTATGACGAATGACGTCGTACAAACGTTTACCGCCAATACGCTGCTGGCGCTGGGCGCTTCACCCGCCATGGTGATTGATCCCGTCGAGGCCAGACCGTTTGCCGCCATCGCCAACGCCTTGCTGGTTAATGTCGGAACCTTAACCGCCTCACGCGCTGACGCGATGCGTGCGGCGGTAGAAAGCGCCTATGATGCCAAAACGCCGTGGACCCTTGATCCTGTCGCGGTGGGCGCGCTGGAATTTCGTCGGCGATTTTGCCTGGATCTCTTGCCCCTGCGCCCGGCGGCAATACGCGGCAACGCCTCGGAAATCCTGGCGTTATCCGGCATGGCGCTGGGCGGACGCGGCGTAGATACCACCGAGGCGGCGTTGGCCGCACTGCCTGCGGCGCAGGCGCTGGCGCGTCAGATAGACTGCATCGTTGTGGTTACCGGAGAGGTAGATTACGTCACTAACGGTCAGCGCACGCTGAGCATTCCCGGCGGCGATCCGTTAATGACTCGCATTGTAGGCACTGGCTGCGCGTTGTCGGCGGTCGTCGCCGCCAGTTGCGCGTTACCGGGCGCCGCGCTGGACAATGTTGCATCGGCCTGCTGCTGGATGAAACTGGCTGGACAGGCCGCGGCAGAGCGTAGCGAAGGACCGGGCAGCTTCATCCCGGCTTTTCTTGATGCGCTCTATCATCTGGATGTGGAGGCGGCCAATGCAACGAATTAACGCGCTGACGATTGCCGGCACCGATCCCAGCGGCGGGGCCGGTATCCAGGCGGATCTCAAGACTTTTTCCGCGCTGGGCGCGTATGGCTGTTCGGTCATCACCGCGCTGGTGGCGCAAAATACCTGTGGCGTACAGTCGGTGTACCGGATAGAGCCGGACTTTGTCGCCGCTCAACTTGATTCCGTGCTCAGCGATGTGCGCATTGATACCACAAAAATCGGGATGCTGGCGGAAACCGATATTGTCGAGGCCGTGGCGGAGCGACTACAGCGTCATCATGTACGTAATGTGGTGCTGGATACGGTGATGCTGGCGAAAAGCGGCGATCCGCTGCTCTCGCCCTCTGCGATAGAAACATTACGCGTCCGGCTGTTGCCGCAGGTATCGCTGATTACGCCTAATTTGCCGGAAGCCGCAGCGTTGCTGGATGCGCCCCATGCACGTACGGAACAGGAGATGCTGGCGCAGGGGCGGGCGTTACTGGCGATGGGGTGTGAAGCGGTATTGATGAAAGGCGGGCATTTAGAGGATGCGCAAAGCCCGGACTGGCTCTTTACCCGCGAGGGCGAGCAGCGTTTTAGCGCGCCGCGTGTGAACACCAAAAATACGCATGGGACGGGCTGTACGCTGTCGGCGGCGCTGGCGGCGTTACGGCCCCGGCATCGCAGTTGGGGAGAGACGGTAAACGAGGCGAAGGCATGGCTTTCGGCGGCGCTGGCGCAGGCGGACACGCTGGAAGTGGGGAAGGGCATTGGTCCGGTACATCATTTCCACGCGTGGTGGTAGTATACTGCCTACAGACCCGTCGTCAGGAAAGATAAATGGAACAAGCGCATACCCGGCTCATCGCGCAACTGAATGAACGAATTTCAGCGGCGGATAATACGCCGCTATACATGAAATTCGCCCAGACGGTAAAGGATGCCGTGCGCAGCGGTATTCTTGAGCACGGTAATATTTTGCCTGGCGAACGCGATCTCAGCCAGCTTACCGGCGTCTCGCGCATCACGGTACGAAAAGCGATGCAGGCGCTGGAAGAAGAGGGTGTCGTCACGCGCGCCCGTGGCTACGGTACGCAAATCAATAATATCTTTGAATATTCTCTGAAAGAGGCGCGGGGATTTTCTCAGCAGGTTGTCTTGCGCGGCAAAAAACCGGATACGCTATGGGTTAACAAACGCGTGGTAAGTTGTCCGGATGAGATCGCGCAGCACCTGGCGATCCCCGCAGGCAGCGACGTCTTTTTACTCAAACGCATTCGTTATGTTGATGAGGACGCGGTATCGATTGAAGAGTCCTGGGTGCCCGCGCATCTGATTCATGATGTCGACGCGATTGGCATTTCGCTGTATGACTATTTTCGTCGCCAGCACATTTACCCTCAGCGTACCCGATCTCGCGTCAGCGCCCGGATGCCGGATGATGAGTTTCAGTCGCATATTCAAATGGATGGTAAAGTGCCGGTGCTGGTGATTAAGCAGGTGGCGCTCGATCAGCAGCAGCGGCCTATTGAATACAGCATCAGTTATTGTCGTAGCGACCTATACGTTTTTGTGTGCGAGGAGTAGCGCCTCGCGCGTGGGCGCGCAGTCGCCGCCGCGATGCCCGACCACCCAGCTTGCCACCGCATTTCCCAGCAATACGGCATCCGCGAGCGACCAGCCTGACGCCAGTCCTGCCAGCACGCCGCCAGCATGGCTGTCGCCCGCGCCGATGGTATCCACCACGGTTGCCGGAAACGCTGGCACAACGCCGGAAGATTGCGCGCTAAAATACCACGCTCCGTCTTTATCGTGGCGCACCACCAGCGGCGCGGAAAAGCGGTTTACCCATGCTTCGCCGAAAGTGCGCGTATCGGTCGCAAGTCCGGCGCGTTCCGCGGCGATGATGGCTTCCTGGCGATTGAGGGAGACGATGGGTCGGCAGGCCATAATGCGCGCCATTACATCGTCTGTAATATCACCGATTCGTGGGCCAAAATCGATAAAAGGCGTGACATCGTCGACGGTTTCCAGCCACTGGATCAGTGGTTCGCCACAGGATGAGGCCAGTTGATAACCGGACAGGTAGACAAGACTGCCCCGCGGTGTCCTGAGCTGCGACAGCCAGTCCGCATTCCACTGGTTTTCCACGCCGCTAAAAGACATAAACGTGCGTTCGCCATCCGGTTCGACTAACGCCAGACACCAGCCGTTATCTCCTTCAACCGCGTCAATCACGCTGGATAATCCCTCTTTTGCCAGACGGCGGCGAATCCTCTCCGCCCACACGCCCTGGCCCAGCGGCAGCGCATTGCTGGCGTCAATCCCCAGTCGTTTCAACGCCACGGCAATATTCAGCGCACAGCCGCCGACATTGACGCTCTGTTGTTGCAGTTCAATATCGCCTCCGCGACGCGGCAACGTCCAGGCGTCAGCAATGATATCGATCACTGCCGCGCCGATAACGGTGAGCGGACGCCGGGTATGCAGGGTCGGTAATAATGTCAGCAACCGTGCGCCGTTCATAGTGCCTCCCGCCGTTGACGATAACTCGCCAGCGCAACGGCATAGCGCGCAAAATCCAGCTGATTAACCTCGTCCAGCGTTTGCTTTAACTGGGGGTTAATGGCGCTTACCCCGTGCAACGCGCCGCAAATGGCGGTGGCCATCGCGCCGATAGTGTCGGTATCGCCGCCGAGGTTAGCGCACAGCACGGCACAGCGGTTAGGGTCGGTATTCGCCAGTTCCACCATGGCGATAGCGCAGGGAACCGATTCAATGGTGCTGGTTCCCGCGCCGATGATCTGATAGAGCTGTTCGCTGGCAGATTCGACGCCGTCGGCGCGGCGGACAATGTTTAGCGCCAGTTCCAGACGTGCCGATAGCGAGGCGCTAAACGTGGTAATACGCGCTGTCTGCGCCTGATGGGCGACGGCGGGGAGCGAGTCGGCAATACTTTGCCACGTGTCGCCGTTAACCGCTCGCGAGACGGCCCAGGCGACAACCACGGCGCCAGCCACCGCCAGATCGGATTTATGCGTCGGGCTGGAGGCTAACGCCACTTCTGCTATAAAGGCTGTCAGGTTAGTTGGCGGCAACAGGCAGCCCAACGGCGAAACGCGCATGGCCGCGCCGTTAGTCACGCCGTTGTTTTCCAGCGCCGCGATGGGTTTGCCGTCGCGAATCGCATTCAGCGCAATTTTTGACGTCGGGCCGAGTACATTTTTATTGAACGCATCAAAGCGTTCCGCCCAGGCGAGGATGTTACGTCCAATAATCTCGGGATCAATGTTGCCTTCGCATTCGAGTAGCGCGTCGGCCAGGCAGAGCGCCATTGCGGTATCATCCGTAAACTCCGCGCGGTTAAAATAGCAGGCGGCATTATTTTCTTTTGGGCCGGGCAGAAAGCGGTCAATCCAGCCGAAATGCGCTTTGACGCGCGTTCTCGGCCACAGCTCAGAGGGCATTCCCATCGCATCCCCTAACGCTTGCCCGTAAAGAGCACCGAGAATACGTTCTGCTTTCATTTTACTTCCCCTTGTGTCAACGCAATATCGCGATCGTCAATAGCAGTGATTTCTTTGTCCGATTCGCGAAAGAAAATCATAAACAGTAGCGCGATGACGGCAATCATCACTGCGCCAAACGTCCACATGCCCGCCCAGTTGAATGTCAGACCGTTAACCGGTTGCGGATAAGCAAACATTTTTTCCATCATCACGCCGCCGAGGCGATAGCCCAGCAGGCTGCCGAATCCCTGACAGCAGAGGGTGATAAGCCCTTGCGCAGCGGTACGCATATGAACCGGCGCTTTTTTATCGACATAAATGTAGGCGGTGACGTAGTAGAAATCGTAACTTACGCCGTGCAGCAAAATACCGAGGAACAGCAGGGCGTAAGTGAAGTACGTTTCCGCGCCGCCATAGACAAAAAAGCCGTAGCGGATCGCGGCGGTAATAAGACCAAGTAATAATACCTTTTTAATGCCAAAGCGCTTAGTGAAAAAGGGCAGAGCCAGCATAAAGAAGATTTCAGAGAACTGGCCGAGCGTCATCCAGCCGGTGGCGTTCTTCATTCCCACTTCTGTCAGGTAGCCGTTAGCGAAGATGTAGTAGAAGGCCAGCGGCATCGCAAACAGGAAAGAACAGAAGAAGAAAACGAGAAAGTTTTTATCGCGCAGCAGGACCAGCGCATCCAGCCCCAGCATCACTTTAATATCCATCTTGCCGGTGCTTTTTGGCGGCGTGTCTGGCAGACAGAACGCAAATACGCCCAGCAACGCTGAACTTGCGGCGGTTATGAGCAGTGGAATGTTGGTGGGGGAAATATCGTTATAGCCTAACATTTGCGGCAGGAATCCACAGGCGAGGCCGGAGGCAATCCACCCAATGGTTCCCATAACGCGAATGCGTGGAAAATCGCGTTCAACATCCGGTACGTTAGCGAAGGCAATGCTGTTTGTCAGCGCGATGGTCGGCATATAGGTCAATGAATAGGCCAGAAGCAGCGGAAAGAATCCGACAAAGGTGGTTTGCTGCGCCGCGAAATACATCAGCACGGCGCCTGCAAACATCAGTACCGCCAGGACTTTTTGCGCTGAGAAAAAACGGTCGGTAACGGAGCCGACCAGAATCGGTGACAGGATCGCCGCAATGGCGGTACAGGCATAAGACCAGCCTATTTCACCGGCGGAAAACCCGCTTTTATTTAGCCATAGCCACAGGGGGACGAACCAGGCGCCCCAGATAAACCACTCCACGAACATCATGAACGACAGTTTAAAGGTCGTTTTCATTTTTGAATCCTTCATGACAGGTAAGGTACGCCATGACAATACCATTTAATAATACCTTTTAAATACCAATGAGCATTAATTTTGACCGATCTAACACTTTTTCGGACGTGAATCGAGTCAGCAGATAGCGCCGAAAAAATGCGCTAAAGTTGGCAAAAATGGTCGGTCAGTACCAGGCTTATTGCGACCCGCAATCTGCGGGACAGGACTATTCACCTTCCGATACCCTATCGGAACTTACGGGAGCATAGCTATGACTGATATTGCGCAGTTGCTTGGCAAAGACGCCGACAGCCTTTTACAGCATCGTTGTATGACCATTCCGTCCGATCAGCTTTATCTACCCGGCAAGGATTACGTTGACCGGGTGATGATTGACAATAATCGTCCACCAGCCGTTCTGCGTAATATGCAGACGCTCTATAATACTGGTCGCCTGGCGGGAACAGGATACCTTTCGATACTGCCCGTCGATCAGGGGGTGGAGCACTCCGCCGGCGCTTCTTTTGCGGCCAACCCGCGCTACTTTGACCCAAAAAACATTGTTGAATTGGCGATTGAGGCCGGCTGTAACTGCGTGGCCTCTACCTACGGCGTACTGGCCTCGGTTTCACGGCGTTATGCGCACCGTATTCCGTTTTTGGTCAAACTGAATCACAACGAAACATTGAGCTATCCGACAGAGTACGATCAGACCCTGTACGCCAGCGTTGAGCAGGCGTTCAATATGGGCGCCGTGGCGGTAGGCGCGACGATCTATTTCGGTTCGGAACAGTCTCGTCGCCAGATTGAAGAGATCTCCGCCGCTTTTGAGCGTGCGCATGAGCTGGGTATGGTGACCGTATTGTGGGCTTACCTGCGTAATTCTTCCTTTAAAAAAGACGGCGTCGATTACCATGTATCCGCTGACCTGACGGGGCAAGCCAACCATCTGGCCGCTACGATTGGCGCGGATATTGTGAAACAGAAAATGGCCGAGAATAATGGCGGTTATAAAGCGGTCAACTTCGGCTATACCGACGATCGCGTGTACAGCAAACTGACCAGCGATAACCCGATTGATTTGGTACGTTACCAGTTGGCGAACTGCTATATGGGACGCGCCGGGCTTATCAACTCCGGCGGCGCGGACGGCGGCGACACTGATCTCGGCGACGCGGTTCGTACCGCGGTGATCAACAAACGAGCCGGTGGAATGGGGCTAATTCTGGGACGTAAAGCCTTTAAGAAATCGATGGCTGATGGCGTGAAGTTGATTAACGCCGTACAGGATGTCTATCTGGATAGCAAAGTCACCATCGCCTGAGTTTAACGAAGAAAAGCCGGATGTGAACGCATCCGGCCAGCGACAGGTGTTATTAACGTAGCAACGGGCAGTCTGGCGGTAGCCGACAGCGTAATGCGCCAGGCAGCACCTCAATATGAAATTCTTGCCCGCTGAGTGGTTCGCCATCCAGATTAAACGTGATTTCATGCGGCGCATGAATATCAAACCACGCCGAGGCGCCGTCAATAATATTCGGATTGTCATCTGACTGCGTGAGCGTGGAAAACAGCGCCGGCAGCAGCTCTTCGCCGGTAAAAATCCGTAGCTGTAACAGTCCGTCGTTAATCAGCGCGGTGGGACATAATTGCTGCCCGCCGCCGGCCTGACGACCGTTGCCGATGCCGATCACCAGCGCATCTCCCTGCCAGTGAAAGTTTTCGCCACGTATTTCGCAGCGGTCAGGGGTCAGCGTATCCATTCTCATCAGACCGTGAATAAGATAGGAGACGCCGCCCAACGCGGCTTTAAGTTTTTCCGGCGTTTCGGTGGTAATGCGGGTGCCAAAACCGCCCGTCGCCATATTGATAAAACAGGTTTTATCATTGACCCTGGCCATATCAATTTCCATCGCGTTTCCGGCAATCGCCAGTTTCAGCGCTTTGTCCAGCGCTTCAGGAATACCGGCGCTGGTGGCAAAATCGTTGGCAGTGCCGAGCGGCAAAAGGCCCAGTGCAGGGGCTACGCCGTCGCGGATCTGGATGAGCGCGGTAGACACTTCATTAATGGTACCGTCTCCGCCGCCAGCAATCACCGTTTCAACGCCCAGTCTACGGGCTTCATCAACGTAACGTTGCGCGTCGCCTTTTTCCCAGGTTACCCGAACGTGAATCTGTATGCCTTCGTCGCGAAGTAGAGTAATGGCCTCACGTAGCGGCTGGTTATCAGCGCTTTTGCCATTGAGGATCAGTAAGCTGGCGGGAAAGTTAGCCATCCGTTATGCCTTAATAGGTTGAACAACAATCTCCAGAAAGTGTATAGCAGAAATGAAAAAGCGAGGTCAGAACAGGATGAAAATTGAAATGTTGCGCACTTATTGCTTTACCGTTTTTCTTTCTGCTGTACGCAGCGGTAAGCGAAGCATGGTTTAAGGCAAATGGCGACAAGAGAGATGCCGGTATGCGCATTGAGTAGCGCTTGTGAGAGTGCAGGGAAATCACAAGGGGGAGTCAGACGCTTTCCGATATAGCGCCTTTGATAACGAAACGGAGAATTAACAAGACGAACATACGTCAGTTATCAGTATTAATTTCAAATACCACAATATCAGATAATAACCTGATATTTATTACCAAACATACTTTTTAATAGCATAAAATCGAAATGTTCTTTAGACTGCTTTGGCAGGAACAAGGCGCACTATTAGCAGTACACTATTCTTGTTATCAAATAAATCCTATTTAGATGATGACTTAGCACGGTGTCTTATAGTCGTACCGTTGCCTGAGGTATCGCTTTTCTCATAAACATAAACAGGCATGTGCATGAAGAGGTTTATATGAATGTCACTTCAGGCGTGAATGCGCAAACGCCATTGCTCCCCCCTTCTGAACGGTGTAATGAAGAAAGTCCGGCAGCTGAAATCGTTGAGTTTAACGCTTACGGCAATAAACCCAGATGTTTAATATGCGTGGGAACCACGGCATTGTTTACAGGTATTTTCAGTGGGGTATGCTCAGGGGCTGTCGCCAGTGTCAGTAGTGGTGCTGCATATACTACCGCCCTGACGGTTTTAGGCGCATCGTTTGGCATGGGGGGAATTGGTATGATGGGAATATGCGCCGGACTATACCTTAGCGCAAATGGCATCAGAACCCGGCCAGCCTGGCCATAAATGAGCAAACACAGCAAGTCATAGGGAAAAGACGAATTCTGACGATGACACGGGGTGTTGCGCGTCAAGACAAGAGGCTTATGACTTATATAGAAACTCTTTAAATAGAGTATGGGGTGTTATGTATTCAAGAGCCGATCGCTTATTAAGACAGTTTTCACTAAAATTAAATGCCGATTCAATTGTCTTTGACGAAAACAGATTATGCTCATTTATTATAGATAACCGTTACCGTATCTTACTAACAAGCACTAACAGCGAGTATATAATGATATACGGTTTTTGCGGAAGACCTCCGGATAATAATAATCTTGCTTTTGAATTTCTCAATGCTAATTTATGGTTTGCAGAGAATAATGGACCACATTTGTGTTATGATAATAACTCACAATCATTATTACTGGCTCTCAACTTCTCACTCAATGAAAGTTCTGTAGAGAAACTTGAATGTGAAATTGAGGTGGTTATTAGATCAATGGAGAATCTGTATCACATTTTACAGGATAAAGGAATAACTTTGGATACCGATTATACGTGACGGTGGGAAGGGCGTTTGGTGATCTGGTGGTAATAGAGGATAATCAACCCCAGCAAAACTTACATGGCCTGACGAAGGTGGACTGAGCGTAGGTGCGATGGTTTGAGTATTACTTTGACATGAAATCAAACCTCTAATCCGGGAAAACATTATTTTAATCCTTGTAAAAGCGGCATTAAAACGTGCCATATTTTTACACGCTTAAATTATCAGTTTTTAACCTTAATTTAATAACCTGGAAATTTTTTGTGTAAGTGCTCACAAAGCAGTTATTGATTTAATTCCCTGATTTTAAACGTAAACGTCAGAATGCTAAGTCCTGAGTCTGACCGGATGCGGGGAGGATTGTGACTTGCTGGCTGGTCATGAATAGGGGAGGTCTCTAAACCTAAGCGCCCATTTGCGCTTTGGTTAGTGTGGTCAATTTTTGGATATGGCGGGAAGTACTACTTTTTTATGGATTATACGCAAAAAATAAGCCTGCGTAAGGGAGATTACGCAGGCCAAGGAGGTGGTTCCTGGTACAGCTAGCATTTATGGGTTATGTTTTTCAGCGCGTTGAATAATACCCGCATTGAGCGAAGCGGTATGTGATCAATTTCTAAGAATCTTCCCGCCATGAAAAAATAACCGCAATTAACTACTTAGCATGGGGGTTACGCGTTGATTCGCCTGAGAAATTACGCATCAATAGTGCGTAATCCAGCGTAACGTCCTGCGGGACGGGCATCCAGACGGTATAGCCATCGCCAGGTGCCACCGGCATAGCGTCGCCTTTGGCGTTCTCCATCTGTTCCAGGGTGAAATTGATATTTCCCTGCGGTGTCATCAGCTCCAGACTATCGCCAACGGAGAATTTATTTTTCACCGCCACGGCCGCCAGTTGGCCTTTACGCTCGCCGGTGAACTCGCCGACAAATTGCTGGCGTTCGGAAACGGAGTACCCGTACTCGTAATTCTGGTAATCGTCGTGCGTATGGCGACGCAGGAAACCTTCGGTATAGCCGCGATGAGCCAGACCTTCCAACGTTTCCAGCAGCGTAGGGTCGAAGGGTTTACCCGCGGCGGCGTCGTCGATGGCCTTACGGTAGACCTGCGCGGTACGGGCGCAGTAATAAAAGGATTTGGTGCGGCCTTCGATTTTCAGCGAGTGGACGCCCATTTTCGTCAGGCGCTCCACGTGGGCGATAGCGCGCAAATCTTTTGAGTTCATGATATAGGTGCCATGCTCGTCTTCGAACGCGGTCATGTATTCGCCCGGTCTTTGGGCCTCTTCTATCATAAACACTTTATCCGTCGGCGCGCCGATACCGAGCGTCGGCTCAACGTTCTGTACCGGAATCGGTTCGTGCTTATGCACGATGTTGCCGACAACGTCTTCTTTTCCTTCCTGCACGTTATATTCCCAACGGCAGGCATTGGTGCAGGTGCCCTGGTTCGGATCGCGTTTATTGATGTAGCCGGAAAGCAGGCAGCGGCCGGAATAGGCCATGCATAGCGCGCCGTGGACGAAAATTTCTATTTCCATATCCGGCACCTGCTGGCGAATTTCCTCAATCTCTTCCAGCGACAGCTCGCGGGAGAGAATCACACGGGTCAGCCCCATCTGCTGCCAGAATTTTACCGTCGCCCAGTTTACGGCATTAGCCTGTACCGACAGGTGAATTGGCATTGCCGGGAAGTGCTCGCGTACCAGCATAATCAACCCTGGATCGGACATGATCAGCGCATCCGGGCCCATCTCGACGACGGGTTTCAGGTCACGGATAAAGGTTTTGAGCTTGGCGTTATGCGGGGCGATGTTCACCACCACGTAGAATTTTTTTCCGAGCGCGTGGGCTTCGTTGATGCCAAGCTGCAAATTTTCGTGATTGAATTCGTTATTACGCACGCGTAAAGAGTAGCGCGGTTGGCCCGCATAGACGGCATCGGCACCGTAAGCGAAAGCGTAACGCATATTTTTCAGCGTTCCCGCCGGCGAAAGAAGTTCTGGTTTAAACATCATTTTCTCGTTCTGATGACAGGTCAGATCCGCCTCACCTGATGAGGCGGCTTGAGGAGAGTCCTCACTTTAAGGGCGGGCATTGTAGCGCCGTGGGAGAGGGGAGTAAACCACCTTACACCATTGAGTTGACCTGTCCCGGCAGCTCTGAATTCGGGATGCGGACGGTATACCAGGCGAAACGAAAGCGTTTCCAGAAAGAATCGAAATGCAGGTGGTCCAGGCAGTCCATAACGATTTCATTATCCGGGTAAAGCGTGAAGGCAAAATGCGCCCAGCGTGCGCTTAGCTTCATATTAAACAGCGTTCGATCGTGTTTATTACCGTGCAGGCGCGATAGGGTCACCATAGCATGTAGCGTGCCTTTGTTGGCCTCTTGTTGCACCAGTTCCAGATGCTTATGCGCCAGCGTAATATCCTTCACTTCAAAAATATTCAGCAGGAACAAGCCCCAGGCCTCTTTATGCCCGAACTGATGCGTCAGCCAGAGATTATCGAGTAGTTCTTTTTCATAAGCGGAACGTTTTTCGGTATCAGGTTCTTGTTTACTCAGACGCTGGTTGCAGACGCCGATGCTGAAATGAATATTTTGCAGGTCATTTTCATAGTCGGTATAGCCTCCGTTATCTATTAATTTGTACGGGGTGCTCTCGCGCAGCGCTAACTGCCGGTGCAAAATCTCCGCCGCGCGCTGAAAATACCCTAACGCGATGGCAGGATCGTAAGGTAGTAGGCCGTTGTTCTCTTTATTATTGTGTTCAAGGCCCAGCAGGTTTAGCGCGGCGGGTATATTTCTTTGTGCGCCCAGCTCTGCCAGCGGCACGAAATGTTCCGGGAGCCCGAACCAGTTGAAATTTTTAATCGCCGCCCGCCAGCTATGGTTATATTGAATGTCGGCGACGCTATCGAGCCAGGCGAGGCCTTGCGCCTCATCCTTTTCGAAACCCAATAACCCGGCGTACTGAAAGTAGCCACGGCGGATTTTCGGCACTGCGAATTCCGTTTGCTGCGCATTCTGACAGAGAAAGTTATACATCCACCAGGTGTCAGAAAAATCGCGCGGGGCGAACTTTATCGTGTCATCAGAGAAATAGTTGTTGAGCTTAACTTTTTCCACGAGCGAACGCTGAAGGGTTCGCCAGAGCGCGTCATTATCGTCCAGATCGCTATAGCAGACCCGCAGCCACTCCAGCGCGTTGTGGCGAGATTCCTGAATATGCGCTCGCAGGCTAATCTCTTCGGCTTTGGCGATAATACGTTCCTGTTCTGCCGGGGAGTCAACCTCTTTGATGCGCAGATCGCGGTGATCGTCCCACCAGATCAATAGCTCCAGATGTTCACGTTCTGCGGCAGAAAGGTGATCGCATACGCTTGATTCCAGAAATTCGCGGATCTCCTCGTGAGACCCTCTCCAGCGTGGCATACGAAACGGGATATATTCATCCAGCACGTAAAATGCCGTCGGGAAAATAGCCAGGCAGACGGCGAGCCAGTATTTTTGCCCGGCATCGTCATTGCACTCCGGCAGCACGGACGGGCGTGGCAGATTTGGGCAAACCGCGTCGGCAAACGACAGCCCGGAATGGGCCATCAGCGCGTCCACCTCCTGCGGTGAATGGCGATGATATTCAGCCAGATCTTCCATTAATGGCTGCCCGGCAACATCCGCGCCCACGAGGAACTCAACCAGCCAGTCGGGCTGGCCGAAGACTTTTGAGTTGGTGCTGGTCAGGGCCGCCGCCATCCACTGGCGCGGTTCACAGTCGATAGCATTGAGCGCGGCGATGACCATCCGTTCGTTGCAGGCGGCGGCGCAGATCCACATCGCTCGGGTGGTTTCTCTCGCCCAGCCATAGCTGCGGTAAAGCCACGCACGGTGATTCCAGTATTGCGCCTCGGCAAGCCAGGCGTGAGTGGAGCGGGGACGAGCGCGCTGCCAGTTTTTGATCAGCGCTAATCCTTGCGGCCCAGCCTCAACCAGCGTGTCCATATCGTAAAAAGGGTTGTCCATTTGATTCCAGGCGAAGAAATAGCGCTTTTCCGCTTCGCGGCTGGTAAAGCTCTCCGTCAGCGCCTGGTTGTAGCGTTCGTCCAGTTCGTCATAGCGTTCTTCGCGCAGCAGGCCGGGAATATCGGAAATATGCCACTCTCGTTGCCCGTCATTGAGGGGATTTTTGTGGTTGCACATCTCAAACATAGCGTTGAGCAGACGATCATCCTGTTCCATAAAGCGTCCTTTAAATCGGCTCGAAAATTTTGAATTCATTCCACGGCAGTTGTCGCCAGCGGCTGACCGGGTCTTGCAAATAATGGGTGGCTTCCTGTAAATCCCGTCCGGCAAGCGCTGTTGGCGTGTCACGTAGCGTGAGCCATACCCGGCGGGCGCGAACGTAGGCGGTGGCGTAATCCTCCCAGGAATCAAAACAGTCCTGAGCACGCTGGGCGTTAAGTAATAACACCAGCCAGGCCTGATGTACGTCGCACCAGTCGAGCCCGGCGATACAGCGGGTCAGAAAGGCGGTGCGCATACAGTCGAAGGCCAGCGCGTCGCGGACCTGGCCCTGGGCCGCCAGATGATGATAAAACGTGCGCGGCGAGCTGCCGATGCCCGTAGGCCAGCGGCGTAAGATATCCTCAACCTTGTGGCGTAACGCCGCGCCGTCGAGGTTTTCGCTCAAGCCCAGCTCTTTTTTTACCTGCTGCGCCAGATAGCGGCGTTTGTCATCGTCAAGTTTGAAGACCAGTTCAACGCCTTTGATCGGTAGCCCGTTGCGCCGGGCGAGGATATCAGCTAGCGCCAGCGCCCATTGCCGCCGTCGGGTATCGCGACGCAGATCCTTCAGACGATCTTTTTCTTTCTCCTCGGCGATACGGGCCGCAATCAGCGGTTTGTTTTTTTTGTAGTTGCGCCAGCTAAAAAATAGGGCGGCAATAATAAGAACAATCCAGAACATTATTGCACCTCCTTGATGGCAGGGAGGTAACGCGTGGTTTGTAGCGTCAGGCTTTCAATTTCGAAAGGTTCGCTACTGGTGTTTTTCCCGGCAAGCGTAGGGTGCCATTCATGTCGTGGAAACAGCATTTCCGCAGCCGTCGCCACGTTAGGATCAACAACCTGAAGGTAGCGCAGTGCCTCCGGGGCGCTGTGCAGCAGCAGCCACTGTAAAGCTACCGGGGGAGTGGGGAAGTGTTCCATTAAATGAAAATTGTCATGCAGCACATTGAGCAGAAAATTGAGGTCATGAATATGAGTAATAAATTTCCAACCTGAATATTCCGGCGTCGATTCATAAACTATTCCCATCCCTTCGCAATCAGCGTGGCGTTCAGGAAGTGGTTGCAGATGGCGTAACAGAGATAAAACATCGTTAGCATATTTCTTAATAGGATGGCGATTTTGCTTACCTTTAATCTGATCAATGCTCAGGCCGTTATTACCAACCACCAGGCTTATTGTGACGTGGGGAATATTATTGCCGTCGCGCAGGCTGAACAGGCGAAGTTTCTGTTGTTCAATTTGCCGGGCGTAGTAATCGCCGTAGCCGCCGGAAAGCGCGCCTTTATTATCAAAATCTCCGACGCAGTGTTGCATATGCCAGGATTCATACGCCATCTCACTGCGCAGGCCGGGGTCTGTTGCATCAAGCTCAACCAGTATACCGTTATTCACCGCCATCACCGGTTTTAGCGCCTCGCTGTTGGAGGGATACCAACCTTGTTCACGCAGGCGCTGCATTTTTTGATGCTCCGCTTCGCGCATTGCCAGCACGGTAAAGCAGTTGATACGCTGTAGTTTAGTTTCCAGCCGCGTTCCTTCCTGACGCGAAAGAAATTCCACTAAATCTCTTTCCATTGCCACAAGTTGCGGGTGCTGAACGTTAAGGTAGTAAAAGCGCTCATCGCCACCCAGCTTTGGCACCAGCCAGGCGGGGATTTCTGCATCAGCGCTAAAATAAACGGCATAATCGGCGACGGAGCGCACAGGATAAACGTGAGGAAAGTCACCAATGATCCAACGATAAAAATGGTTGCTTAACCAGCGCTGGATATTTTCGCTGTCGCCGCGTTGTTGGCTCCGGGAAAAAATAGACGATTTTACATTTGGCGCATTTATTATATTGCGTGGTTTATAGCGGTGAGATGACGTTTCTGTCATAAAAATCCATGTATAATTAAGCTGGTATTATGTTTATGTATTTTTAGATTCACTTAATGAATTAATGCGCAATAAGTTTAAAAAACTACTCACAGTATATCGGTAAACTAAAAAGAGCGGCCAAATAATTTATTGTCCCCGATCGCGTTCGTCGTGGTTTTCGGGATACCGCTTGGCCAAAGGAAAGAGGGCAGTGTGTTAATTCCGCCAGAATAGCGTTGGCGGAAAATATCGTCTTACGACCTTGTTATTGTTATGCCAATAATCATTATACCAGGCGACACGCATCCGCTTCCCAGCGATATCCCACCCCGTAGACCGCGCGGATAAATGACTGTTCGGCATCCAGCGATTCCAGCTTGCGGCGCAGGTTTTTAATGTGGCTGTCGATAGTACGATCGGTCACCACACGATAGTCGTCGTAGAGGTGGTTTAACAACTGCTCGCGGGAAAAAACTTTACCCGGTTCAAGCGATAAGGTTTTTAGCAGACGGAATTCAGCGGGGGTTAAATCCAGCGCTTTACCACACCAGGAGGCCTGAAAACGGCTTTCATCAATCATTAACGGGCTTTCGGTATCCTGCTGCTGGAGTTCGCGCTGCGGTTTACAGCGGCGCAAAATGGTTTTCACGCGGGCCACGACTTCGCGCGGGCTGTAAGGCTTACAGATATAATCATCGGCGCCGATTTCCAGCCCAAGCAGCCGGTCGATCTCTTCGATTTTGGCCGTGACCATCACAATGGGGATGTCGGAAAAACGGCGAATCTCCCGGCATAGCGTCAGACCATCGGTACCCGGCAGCATCAGATCCAGCAGGATCAGATCCGGCGGCGTTTGACGCACATACGGCAGTACCTTGTCGCCATGATTGATGAGCGTGGGGGCGTAACTCGCCGCGCGTAAGTAGTCAATAAGCAGCTGTCCCAGCTTGGGTTCATCTTCAACAATCAAAATGCGCGGCGTGTTTTCATCAATGGGTAATTCAGTCATACTTCTCTCTGTAAATCGCGATCCAGCGGTAACTCTACTGTAATGCTAACCCCGCCAAAAGGCGAATGAGCGGCGTGAAGATGACCGTTATGCGCGTGTACAATATTGACGCATATCGCCAGCCCCAGTCCAGAACCGCCGCTGGCGCGGTTACGGGACACTTCCGTGCGGTAAAAACGGTCAAAAAGCTTTTGTAACTGTTCATCGCTGACGCCCGGTGCAGAATCGGCAAAGGTCAGGAATAATGATTTGTCGCGTTGTTCGGCGGAAATATGCAGGCCGCCGCCGCTGTCGGTGTAGCGCAGACTGTTTTCCAGCAGATTATTAAACAGTTGCATCAGGCGATCCGGGTCGCCGAAGACGGTCATGCTATCCGGCAGCGCGTAATGTAGCGTTAGCCCCCGGCTGGTAAAGCGCTCTCTGAACGCGCCGCCAGCGACTTCCAACAGGGGAACAAGATCGACGGTCGTTTTTTGGTAAGCCAGCGCGCCCTCGTCAGACAACGACAGCTGATGCAGGTCGTCAACCAGTTTGGTAAGCGTACCGACTTCCGCCTGTAGCGAGGTAACCGATTCTGGCGTGAACTGGCGAACGCCATCCTGAATGGCTTCCAGTTCGCCGCGCAATACCGCCAGCGGCGTGCGCAGTTCGTGGGAAATATCCGCCATAAAGTCGCGGCGCATCTGCTGGTTTTTTTCCAGCGTGCTGGCAAGCTGGTTAAAATCCTGCGCCAGTTTTCCCAGCTCATCGGCGCTGGTTGGGGTCACGCGCGTGGTAAAATCCCCCGCCGCCAGCCTGTGCGTACCCTCGACCAACCGTTTGACCGGGGCGAGCAGGCCACGCGCCAGCAAAAATGTTGCCAGCGCGGCCAGCAACGTTGATAACGCCACGATCATCCAGCTGGCGCGCCGCTGCTGCATATCAAAATTAATATCCGTATTGCGCGTCAGCCGCTCGACAGGAGAGGCGATAATCGCGCCGACTTCGGCGCCATTGACCAGAATGGGGCGGCGAGTACCGTCATGCGGCACCGGACCGCGTGGGCCGACCAGCACCCGGCCATTTTGATCGACGACCCAGAATTGGGTGCGCCAACCGTGCGGCGGCATACCGGGGCCGGGTTTATCCCGGTCGTTGTCATGCTCAAATGAACGCAGAATCTGGAAAACGAAGCGATCGTTGTTGCGTAAAAAACGCCAGTTGCCGTGTTGCTGGTACTGGTCGCCCAGCGCATCGCCCAGCATTTGTAGCCGCTGCTCGTTGCCGTGTTTGATATAGTCAATAAATCCGCGTTCAAAACTGACGCGCACGGCCCAATGCATACTGATCAGCAGCACGATGCAGGTGGCGAAGATCGCCAGAAACAGCTTGCCGGTGATTCCGGGCCGCCAGACTTTCATTACAGGCTCCTTTTACGCCGTGAAATGACCATGTTTTGCTGTGTATCGTTCGGCACGCGGGCAAAAATTATCGCCGGTAGCGCGATAATAACCGCCATACATAACCAGGTGTACATAAAGACGTGATGTGTGGCGCTACTGTCTATCCCGATATGCTGTTGGCCAAACATACCCAGCAGCATTCCGGCAATAGTGACGCCGATACTCATCGAGAGCTGCATAATCATCGATAATAAGCTATTGCCGCTGCTGGCCAGCGTATCGGGAAGGTCTTTTAGCGTTAAGGTGTTCATGGAAGAAAAGCGCGCCGAGTTCACCATTCCCTGCAAAAGCAGTACCAGCGGCAGGAGATAATACCAGCCGAGCAGCGCGACCGACATAAACAACAGGCTAACCAATGCCAGTCCGAGCGTGGTCGCCACCAGAACCCGACGATAGCCAAAACGGTTAACTATCTGCACCACAATCCGCTTCATTCCCATGCTGCCCAGCACCATGGGGATCATCATCAAACCGGCATGAAACGGTGAAAAACCAAGACCAATTTGCAAAAAGACCGGCGTCATAAACGGCAGCATACCGCTGCCGATACGCCCGGCAAAACTGCCCAGCAACCCCAGTGAAAACGTGGGCGTGCGGAACAATCGCAGGCTGAATAACGCGCCTGAGTTTTTTTTGGCATGGAGGAGATAGAGCAGAATGGCTGCCGCGCCGCCCGCAGCAAGTCCGGCTAATGTCCAGGGCGAAATCCCCATGCTTTTACTACCGTCCAGCGCCAGCGTGAGTACCGCCATGCCGATAGCTAACAGCAGGAACCCCGGCAGATCAAAGCGCCGGGTCTCTATGGTGTAGTTTGGCATCAGCATAAAGGTCGCCATAGCGCCGACAATTCCCACCGGGATATTGATCAGAAATATCCAGTGCCATGAAGCATATTCCACCAGCACCCCGCCCAGCGCGGGGCCGAGTAACGGCCCGATCTGTCCCGGTAGGGTGACGAAGGTCATTGCCGCCATATATTGCGCGCGCGGCACGATTTTCATGACCGTCAGGCGTCCGACCGGCACCATCATCGCGCCGCCTACGCCTTGTAAAACCCGCGCTAATACCAGTTGATTAAGCGTGCCGGAGAGGGCGCAAAACAGCGAACCCAGAGTGAACAGCACAATGGCGGCAAAGAAAATATTACGCACGCCGATTTTGTCTGCCAGCCAGCCGCTGGCGGGGAGCATCACGGCGACGGTAAGAACATATGACACCACTACCATGTGCATATGCAGCGGGCTTTCCCCCAGGCTTTTCGCCATGGAGGGCAGCGCAGTGTTGACGATGGTGGTATCCAGCGACTGCATAAAAAAGCCGAATGCCACAATCCAGAGTTGCCAGCGGGTGTTGTCAGGAAGTTCTGTCATATCTCTACTACCGGTTTGCTATTTTTACGCGAAAAACGCAGCCGCAGACGGTCGAAAAAGAGGTACACCACTGGCGTGGTATAGAGCGTCAGAAGCTGGCTCATGACCAAACCGCCGACAATGGTTATCCCCAACGGCTGTCGTAATTCCGAACCGTCTCCGCCAGATAACACCAATGGCAGTGCGCCGAACAGCGCCGCCAGCGTGGTCATCATTATTGGACGGAAGCGTAACAAGCAGGCCTGGAAAATGGCTTGTTCCGGCGTCAGGCCGCCGCTTCGTTGCGCTTCAAGCGCAAAATCGACCATCATAATGGCGTTTTTCTTCACAATGCCAATTAATAGCATGATCCCTATCAGGGCGATTAGGCTGAAAGGGGCATTGAAGAGCTCCAGCGCCAGAAGCGCCCCAACGCCCGCCGATGGCAGAGTAGAGAGAATGGTCAGCGGATGGACGTAGCTTTCGTACAGTATCCCCAGCACAATGTAGACGGTAGCGATCGCCGCCACTATCAAAATAAGCTGCGAATTCATGGTCTGCTGGAAGACTTGCGCCGTTCCGGAAAAACTGCCGCGTACCGTCGGGGGGACGCCAAGCTGCGTCATGGTGCGATTAATGGCCTCCGTCGCCTGCGATAACGATGTGCCGGTCGGCAGGTTAAAGGCAATCGTGGACGCCGCGGAAAGTCCCTGATGGTTCACCGACAGCGGCGCATTGGCGGGCCGCCATTGGGCGAAATAAGAGAGGGGGATCGCTTTTCCGTCGCGGTTGATAACAAACATTTTCTCCAGCGCGCTGATATCCTGGCTATAGCGCGGATCGACTTCCATCACCACTTTATACTGGTTCATCGGCTGATAAATGGTGGAAATTTGCCGCTGGCCGAAAGCATTATTTAACAGACTGTTTGCGGCCTGAACATCAATACCCAGCCGTGACATGGTGTCGCGGTCGTAGATAAGGTTCATCTCCGCGCCGTTATCCTGCTGGTCGGAGTTTACGTCCGCCAGTTGCGGCAGGGCCGAGAGCGCTTTGCGTATTTTCGGCTCCCACTCGCGCAGCGCCGCCAGAGAGTCAGACAGCAACGTATATTGGTAACTGGCGTTAGCCTGCCGCCCGCCGACGCGAATATCCTGTACCGCCATCAGAAACAGCCTGGCGCCGGGTTCTTTTGCCAGTTTGACCCGCAGTCGATCAATGATTTGCTGCGCCGTCTCTTTGCGTTCGCCGCGCGGCTTCAGCGTAATAAACATCATGCCGCTATTCACCCGCGAGCCGCCGGTAAAACCAGTGACATTATTCACCGCCGGATCGTCGCGAATAATTTTCATAAAATCCTGCAGCTTGCCGCGCATGGCCTGGAAAGAGATGCTCTGGTCAGCCTGAATACCGCCCATCAACACGCCGGTGTCCTGCTCCGGAAAGAATGTTTTAGGAATGGCGATATAAAGCCAGATGTTCAGCGCAACGGTGCCAAGAAAAACCACACCGACAAGACGCGTATGGTTAAGCACCCATTTTAATGACGTGCCGTAACCCTGTTGCAAGGCGACCAGCAAACGGCCAACGCCCCGTTTACGCGGTTGGGTGCGCGGTTTGCTTGATTTAAGCATCCAGCCGCACATCATCGGCGTCAGTGTGAGCGAGACCACCAGCGAAATGCCAATCGCCACCGAGAGGGTAACGGCGAATTCCCGTAATAATCGCCCTGGCAGGCCGCCCATTAACAGCAGCGGCAGAAATACCGCCACCAGCGACAGACTCATGGAGATGACCGTAAACCCGACTTCCCGCGTACCCTGTAATGCCGCCTGCAAAGGTTTCATTCCCGCCTCCAGATGGCGGGCGATATTTTCCAGCACCACAATGGCATCATCAACGACAAATCCGGTTGCGATAGTCAGCGCCATCAGCGACAGATTGTTGAGGCTGAAGCCGCACAGATACATGGCGGCGAAGGTGCCGATGAGCGAAACGGGAACGGCGACGGCGGGGATTAGCGTGGCGCGCCCGGAACGCAGGAATAAAAACACCACCAGGATCACCAGCGCGACAGAGATAGCCAGCGTCTCTTCTACCTCTTGCAGCGACGCGCGAATCGTCGGCGAACGATCCTGGGCGATTTGTAAATCGATAGCGGCGGGGATCATTGCCCGCAGTTCCGGCAGTTTTGCCCGGATGCCGTCGACCGTCTGAATAATGTTGGCCTCCGGCAGCTTGCGGATCATCAACAAAATAGCGGGTTTAGCGTTCGTCATCCCGGCGTTACGGACATCCTGCACCGAGTCGGTGACGCTGGCGACGTCGCCCAGGCGTACCGCCGCGCCGTTGTTATAGTGAATAATCAGCGGCTGGTATTCGGCGGCGGTTTTCAGTTCGTCGTTGGTCTGGATTTGCCAGCGGTGCACGCTATCTTCAATTGCGCCTTGCGGTCGGCGTACGTTGGCGCTGTCGATCGCTTCGCGGACCTCATCCAGCGAGACGCCCTGGTTAAAGAGCGCCTGCGGGTTTAAGCCTACACGTACTGCGGGCAGGGAGCTGCCGCCGACGTCAACGTCGCCGACGCCGTCAATTTGCGCGATGGTTTGCGCCAGTTGGGTAGAGGCGAAATCATACAGTTTGCCCTGTGACCAGCTCTCCGAGGTGAGCGTTAAAATCATAATCGGCGCGTCGGACGGGTTGGCCTTGCGATAAGTCGGGCGGCTGGGCATTCCGCCTGGCAACAAGCTTTGCGCGGCGTTAATGGCGGCCTGCACGTCGCGCGCCGCACCGTTAATATCACGATCGAAATTAAATTCGAGAATAATGCGCGTACTGCCGAGCGAGCTGCTGGAAGTCATTTCATTGACGCCTGCAATGCGTCCCAAAGAGCGTTCCAACGGCGTCGCCACTGACGAAGCCATGGTTTCCGGCGAGGCGCCCGGCAGCGAGGCGCTAACCATAATCACCGGGAAATCGACCTGCGGCAGCGGGGCGACCGGCAGCAGACGAAAGCCCAGAATGCCGCACAGCGTAATGGCGGCGGCAATCAAAATGGTGGCGACCGGGCGGTAGATGAAAAGGGCGAAAAAGCGCATCTACGCCTCCTCTTTATGGCGCGGAAAGCGACTTTTCACGTACAGCGACAGGCGGTCAAACAGGAGATAAATCACCGGTGTGGTAAACAGAGTTAATACCTGGCTGACCAGTAAGCCGCCTACCATCGCGATCCCCAACGGGCGACGTAATTCCGCGCCAACGCCGGTACTCAACATTAATGGCAATGCCCCGAGCAACGCCGCCAGCGTGGTCATCAGAATCGGTCGAAAACGCAGCAGACAGGCCTGGAAGATAGCGTCGCGCGGACTCATCCCCTGTTCGCGTTCAGCGGCGAGGGCGAAGTCAATCATCATGATGGCGTTTTTCTTCACGATGCCGATCAGCAAAATAATGCCGATAATGGCGATAATATCGAGCTCGCTACCGGCGATGATCAGCGCCAGCAGCGCGCCGACGCCCGCCGTAGGCAGCGTTGAGAGAATCGTGATCGGATGGATAAAACTCTCATACAGCACGCCGAGCACGATATACATCGCCACCACGGCGGCGACAATAAGCCAGACGGTGCTGCCCAGCGCCGCCTGGAAGGCGAGCGTACTGCCCTGAAACTGCGTTGTAATATCCGCTGGCAGGGCGAGCGTTTTTTCCGTATCGAGAATCGCCTGCACCGCATCGCCGAGCGAATAGCCCTCCGGCACGTTAAACGAAAATGTCGTGACCGGGAACTGATCTAAATGATTGATGGAGAGCGGAGCGAAGCGCTGCTCAATGCGGGCAATCGCGCTGAGCGGTACGGTGCCGCCGTCGCGGCTCGTCAGGCGAATCGTCTCCAGCGCCGCCAGGCCCGGCGTGCTGGCGGTATTATGTTCCAGCACGACGCGGTACTGGTTCGCCTGGGTATAAATCGTTGAAATCAGGCGTTGTCCGAACGCGTTGTAGAGCGCGTTATCCACATCCGCCATGCTGATACCCAGACGGCTGGCGCTGTCGCGGTCGACATTCACCCTGGCCGCTAATCCCCGATCTTGCCAGTCGCTGCTTACCTCAGAGAGCTGTGGTAATGACTGTAGCGCGTTCTGCAGTTTTGGCACCCAGTGGCTGAGCGCATCGAGCGTCGTGGCCTGCAGGGTAAACTGATACTGCGTGCGGCTGACCTGCGTGTCGATGGTTAAATCCTGCGTCGGCTGGAGATACAGCGCCACGCCGGGAATCGTCGCCACGGCGGTTTGCAGCCGGGAGATCACTTGCTGCACGCGGTCATCGCGCGCATCCAGCGGCTTGAGGTTAATTTGCAGGCGCGCGCTATTCAGCGTGGGGTTAGCGCCGTCTACGCCAACAAAAGTCGTCAGGCTTTGTACCGCCGGGTCCTGTAATATCCGCTCCGCCACCTGACGCTGACGTTGCGCCATACTGGCATACGATGACGATTGCGGTGCCTGCAGCGTCCCCTGGATAATGCCGTTATCCTGTACCGGAAAGAATCCTTTCGGGATGACTATCCACAGCATAACGCTGAGCAGGAGCGTGGCGAATGCCACGCTCAATGTAAGCCACGGATGGTTGAGCACTTTCGCTAATCCACGTCCGTAGCTGGCGATCACGCGGTCAAACATCCGCTCGCAGGCGCGGGAAAAGCGGTTTTGTTTACGCAGAGACTGCTGGCTGAGCATACGCGCGCACATCATGGGCGTGAGCGTCAAAGAGACGACGGCGGAGATTAAAATCGCTACCGCCAACGTCACCGCAAATTCGCGGAACAGTCGACCAACAATATCGCCCATAAAGAGCAACGGGATCAGCACTGCAATCAGTGAAAAGGTGAGGGAAATAATGGTAAAGCCGATTTCGCCCGCGCCTTTGAGCGCCGCCGCCAGCGGTTTTTCTCCTTTTTCGATGTAGCGCGAGATGTTCTCGATCACCACAATCGCATCGTCCACCACGAAACCCGTGGCGATAGTGAGCGCCATCAGCGTCAGGTTATTAATGGAAAAATCCAAAAATACCATCACCGCAAAGGTGCCGATAAGCGACAGCGGTACGGCGACGCCGGGAATAATTGTGGCGGGAATATTACGTAAAAACAGATAGATAATCATGACGACCAGCGCGATCGCCAGCATCAGTTCAAACTGGGTATCGCGCACGGAAGCGCGAATATTGGTGGTGCGATCGGACAGGACCGTGACCTTCACCGATTTCGGCAGGCTCTCGGTAAGCTGGGGCAGCATCTGGCGAATGCTGTCCGCTGTCGCAATGATATTGGCGCCGGGCTGGCGTTGAACGTTCATCACGATAGCCGGCGCTTGATTCGCCCATGCGCCGAGCCAGCTATTTTCCGCCCCCTGTTCGACGGTGGCGACATCGCCCAACCGTACCGGCGCGCCGTTTTGATACGCGATGATAAGCCTGCGGTATTCGTCGGCAGACTGCATCTGATCGTTAGCAGAAAGCGTCACCGCCCGTTCGGGGCCATCCAGACTGCCTTTCGCCGAGTTGACGTTGGCGCCGGTAATTGCGGTACGAACCGTTTCGCTGGTCAGACCGAGCGCGGCGACAGCCTGAGCATTCAGTTTTACGCGTACCGCAGGGCGCTGCCCGCCGGCAAGCGTCACCAGCCCGACGCCGGAGACCTGCGAGATCTTCTGCGCCACGCGGGTTTCTACCATGTCCTCTACCTGGGTCATCGGCATCGCGTTTGAGGTGACGGCAAGCGTCATAATCGGCGGGTCCGCCGGATTGACTTTGCTGTAAATCGGCGGATTCGGCAGGTCGGAAGGCAATAAATTGGTGGCTGCGTTAATCGCCGCCTGTACTTCCTGCTCGGCAACGTCCAGCGGCAGCGTCAACTGAAACTGTAGCGTTACCACCGATGCGCCGCCGGAGCTTTGCGACGACATCTGCTTCAGTCCTGACATCTGGCCGAACTGGCGCTCAAGCGGCGCGGTGACGGCGGAGGTCATGACATCCGGGCTGGCGCCAGGGTAGAGCGTAACAACCTGAATAGTGGGGTAGTCGACCTCCGGCAAAGCGGCGACGGGCAGGAAGCGATAGCCGATAATCCCGGCGAGTAAAATCGCCGCCATCAGCAGAGTGGTGGCCACGGGGCGCAGAATAAACAGACGCGAAGGGCCGCCCGTGCTGCCCGGAGGTAATACCTGCATCAGGCGCGCGCTCCTTTTTGACCTTCATGGCGGGAAGGGGATTTTTCATCCGCCACGGTGGTTTGCGGCTCAACGACCTCGACTTTTGCGCCTTCCGTCAGTCGATCAATACCATCGGTAACGACGCGATCGCCTGCCGACAAGCCAGCGCTGATCACCACGTTTCGGTTATCCTGAATACCGATTTTTACCCGCTTCTTGCTGACGTTATTTTCGTCGTTCAGCACCCACACAAAGTGGCCCTCATTGCCCATTTGCACCGCCGCGGCAGGCACCACAACGGCATTTTGTTCGGTATCGACCAGCATCCGGGCGTTCACAAATTGATTGGGGAACAGCGTATCGTCCTGATTGGTAAAGCGTGCTTTAATTTTGATCGTTCCCGTCGTGGGATCAATCTGGTTGTCCAGACTGAGCAACACACCTTCGCTCAATTTGTGCGAGTTAGTCCGATCCCAGGCTTCTACGACCAGCGCTTTCCCCGCTTTCTGTGCCTGAACCACGGTCGCGATATCGCTTTCCGGCAGAGTAAAAATGAGATCAATCGGGTGCGTTTGCGTAATGACGACAATACCGGCGGTATCGCTGCTGGAAATCTGGTTGCCGACATCCACCTGTTTCAGACCCACGCGTCCCGAGACCGGGGCCGTGATACGACTCCAGTCGAGCTGTAACTGCGCGCTGGCGACATTGGCTTCATCCGCTTTAATGGTTCCCTGGGTTTCGTTGACCAGCGCCTGTTGCGCATCCAGTTCCTGACGGGAAACCAGATTGGTTTTTGCCAGTTGCTGATAGCGCGCCAGATCACGACGTGCATTCGCCAGCGTAGCGTTATCTTTTGCCAACTGTCCCTGAGCCTGCGCCAGGGCGACCTTAAACTGGCTGGGATCGATTTGCGCCAGCAGATCGCCTGCGTTGACCTGCTGACCTTCCTGAAAGTGCAGGGCGATGAGTTGCCCATCCACGCGGCTACGTACCGTAACGGTATTCGCTGCGGTCACGGTACCCAGCCCGCTCAGATAGCGCGGTACGGCCTGCGTGGTCGCGGTCGCGGCCTGTACCGGCGCCAGAGGGCCGTCGCGCATACCGCGGCGACCTGCGGCGGCGGTATGCGGTGCTTGCGCGGCGACGCCCGGCGCGGCGGTCGGGCTTTCGCTACGGCTATGCCAGAACCAGAATGCGGCGGCGGCCACTACAACCCCAATCGCTATTGCCCAGCGGAAAGTATTACTGCCTTTCATCGGTATAAGTTTCTCATCCTGAAACGTTTTGCGGAATGTTGCTCCCTCTATTGTAGTCAGCAGGGAAGGGAGAAAAATGGAGGAATTATGGAACACGGTCGGGATTATTCTGAATGGCGACCCGCTTTGCGAGGCGCTACGCAACTCTCATCGGTGAAAATCGTTAGCGCGCCGGAGTGCGGTAAAGTGGCGGCACGGCAATGAAGGTAAGCCACCGATTTCAGCAGGACGCTGAAACGGGAAAGCCCCTCCCGAGGAAGGGGCCAAAATAAGGAAAGGGTTATGATGAAGGTAGTCATCATACTGGTGATACTCTTAGTGATTAGCTTCCAGGCTTACTAAGACACCAGGGGGAGGAGGAATCCTCCCTTACCCTCACTCCTGACGTTAAGCCACATCAAGAATAATGTCAATCCATCAGCACTGAGCTTGCGAGGCGCTTAGCGGAAAACAACCTCCGCCCAGCGCGCCAGTCCTGCGGTGACGGAGCCGAAATCATCGCCGCCAGCGACGGGTATGCCCGGTAGCTGTTCGGAAAGCGCTTTTTTAATCAATGGCGAACGGGCGCTGCCGCCGGTCAGATAGATGACATCCGGTTTTTCCTGCGCGCTGTCCAGCGCTAGTTGCACCTGTTCCAGAATACGCGCCAGCGGTTGATCCAGCGCCGCTTCCAGTCCTTGCTGGCTGATAGCGACCGCCAGGTCGTCGCTGATAAATGGCAGCCTCGCCGTAATATCCGCCTGGCCGGAAAGGGCGATTTTGCTCTCTTCCGCGCAACGTACCAGGCGGTAACTAAGCCGCTGGCGCCAGACCTTGAGCAGCAACGCGACCTTGTCTGCTTCACGCGCGTTGCGAACCAAATCGTTCAACAGACGACCATTCGCGCTACTGTAAAAATCGCTTTGCGCCGGGACGTCGTTAATCGCCACGGCGTTCCACCACGGCAGCACCGGCAGGGCGATGCCTTTTTCGGTTTCGCCGCCCATGCCCAGCAAAGGCATCAGATTTTTAAAGGCCAGCGCGATATCCAGATCGTTTCCGCCCACGCGGCAACCGCTGTGCCCCAACAGGCTGTTTTCACGATCGGCGCGCTGACGCCACTGCGGCCCCATCAGCAGCATGGAACAGTCGGTGGTGCCGCCGCCAATATCCACGACCAGCACACGCTTCTCTTCCCGCAGCGTAGCCTCGTAGTCCAGGCCCGCCGCAACCGGTTCGTACTGGAATACCACCTCCTGAAAACCGGCGCGTTTTGCCGCCCGCTCCAGAATACCCTGCGCCTGGCGGTTCGCGTCATCGCCGCCCAGTCCCTGAAAGTTGATCGGGCGACCGATTACCGCCTGGGTAATGGCCTCCGGCAATTGGCTGTGCGCCGTATGACGAATATGTACCATCATGGCGCAGACCAAATCTTCAAACAGCGCGACCTGCTGCGGTTTCAGGCCGCTGGCGCCTAAAAAGGATTTTGGCGATTTGACAAACCAGACCTCTTGGGGATCGTCAATATAGTGCGCCAGCGACGCCAGACCAAACTGTACGCTTTGCGCGCCAACCTCAATATCTTCCTCGCGGTTGTAGCGTATCGCGCGGCGCAGCAGCGCCTGGGTTTCTTCGTCCGTTGCCGGCACATCATGATGGCGATACAGCCACTCGCTCACCGCTTCGCGCGTCGGCGCGCACAGCATAGACGGCAGTAATGCGCTGTTATTCTCCATTGTCAGCAACTGTGGATGCCCGTCGCGCATAATGGCGACCGAGCAGTTTGCCGTACCGTAATCAAATCCTATAAACACCTTAAAATCCCCATGCCAGTGAAGAAGGGGCGTGACTTTAGCGAAATGTCGTCGCGGCGACAACTGGAATATGAAAGCAAGGCGTTACGTGCGATTAGCGTTTATGCTGAAAGGTCAAATAAAGGAGAAAAGTATGTTTACCCTGAGCTGGCAGCCGCCTTACGACTGGTCGTGGATGTTGGGCTTTCTTGCCGCGCGTGCGGTGGACGGCGTGGAAACGGTAGGCGAGGGCTTTTATGCGCGCAGCCTGGTGGTGGGCGAGCATCGCGGACTGATCAGCGTGAGGCCCCATCTGTCCACCCACACTGTGCAGGTTAGCGTGAGCGCCGGATTACTTCCCGTCGCGCCGGCGTGTCTGGCGAAGGTTTCGCGTCTGTTTGATCTTGACTGCCAGCCCGCGCAGGTTGCCGCCGTGCTGGGGCCACTGGGCGAGGACAGACCGGGGCTGCGTTTACCGGGATCGGTTGATACGTTTGAACAAGGCGTGCGGGCGATACTGGGGCAACTGGTGAGTGTCGCGATGGCGGCCAGGTTGACGGCGAAAGTGGCGCGCCGCTATGGCGAGGCGTTGCCGGATGCGCCCGATTATGTCTGTTTTCCCGGTCCGGAAACGCTGGCGTTGGCCGATCCGCTGGCGCTTAAAGCTCTGGGGATGCCTCTGCGGCGCGCCGAAGCGCTGATTCATCTGGCGCAGGCGACGCTGGCGGGAAAACTGGCGCTCGCCGCGCCGCCGGATATTGAGCAGAGCGTTAAAAATTTACAAACGTTTCCGGGAATTGGCCGCTGGACGGCGAACTATTTCGCCCTGCGCGGTTGGCAGGCAAAAGATATCTTTTTGCCCGATGATTACTTAATTAAGCAGCGCTTTGCCGGGATGACGGTCGCGCAGATCCGTCGCTACGCGGAGCGCTGGAAACCGTGGCGTTCCTACGCGCTACTGCATATCTGGTATACCCACGGCTGGCAACCGTCAATGGATAGCGAAATAGCTGGTATTCAGTAACAAATCCAGCGGTTGCGCTTCGGCGATAGTGTCGCCATAAATTAGATCCACGCCAATACGGGAGAGCGTATCCAGCACCTGTGGGTTTTGTACCGGCCCGGCGAGCGTTTTGATGTCCAGATGCTGGGCGTGTCCCTGGATGATCGAGGTCAGCATTTCATCCATTAAACTCTCATGAACGTTGGCGATAAGGTCGCTATCCAGCAGTAAATAATCAGCGATATGCGGGGTCAGTAAATTAAACAGCTGTAAATCGCGCCCGACATGGCTGAGAATCACCTGGCAGCCGCGTTGCCGTAGTTTTCGCAGAGTCGCAGCGGCGGTCTGCGCCTGCTTAACGATAACGTCAGCCGGGATAATCAGGTGTAATAACCGTGGCGGCAGTGGGCTATGCTCCAGTTGTTCCAGCAGCTCATCAATAAGGGTCGCGCTGTATAATCCCGCGGCGGACAGCGGCAGCGCAACGCTTAATCCCTTGCTGGCGACGGCGGTCGCCGCATGGCGGAAAAACTCATGGAATACCCGTCGGTCAAGCGCGTGATGCAGCGCGGAGTCGGCTAACCCTGCCCGGAACGCGCGCTCTTCCATCACTTCCCCTTCGCTGGTCCACAGCCTGAGTGAGACCAGCCAAAAGCTGGTGGCCTCCGGTGTACGCGGCGGCGCGACGTTTCTGGCAAGCATCAGCAGGTGGTTATTTTTAATCATATGCCACTGTTCTTCCAGCGGCATCATTCCCTTTGAGGAGGTTAATGCGTGCTGCGGTTCGTACACGGTCAGACGGCCTCGACCGCTATTTTTCGCGGCGTAGCAGGCAATATCGGCCTGAGACACGACCTCTGTGAGCTGGCAGTTATGTTTATTTATCATTGTGATCCCGGCGCTGGCGCCGATCCGATGCAGGCGTCCTTCCCACATAAAGTGATATTCATTAACGGCGTTGATAAGCCGCGTCACGATAAAGCGCGCGCTGTCACTATTACAATCCGGCAGCAACAGGCCAAACTCATCGCCACCCAGACGGGCCAGAAGATCGCCGGAGCGAAGCATACTGAGCATCAGTGACGCGAGCTCGCGCAATAAGGCATCGCCGGCGGCATGTCCCGCGCTGTCGTTAACCGCTTTAAAACGGTCCAGATCGATAAACACCAGCGCATGATGTTGAGGCGATTCCTGTATTGTTTGCAGGCGCTGTTGAAGCTGCTTTTCAAAACTGGCGCGGTTGGCAAGATGGGTGAGGGCGTCATGCGTTGCGCTGTAGCTGAGCTGGCGTAACATTTTTCGTGATTCGGTAACGTCCTGGATAACCAGAACCGAACCAATCTTATCGCCGTCAAGCGTACTGAGCGGCGTGATACTGTAATGAATATCGTAGCTGCCGCCGTTATGACAATGGAGCACTATCTCCTGTTCCATGTCCGATCGCGACCTGTCGGCGCGATAAATATCCTCCAGCAGCGGCCCCTTATCACCTGACGTAATGCGCAGAACCGTTAATAATGGCGCGCCTAAAGCATCCTCTTGCCGCCAGCCGCTCATCTTCTCGGCGATCGGGTTCATAAAGGTGATATTCATCGCGACATCAATACACACCACCGCTTCCCCGATAGAGTCAAGCGTGATGTGCAACCGTTCTTTTTCCTGAAACAGCGCGTCGTTCGCCTGTGTAATACGCTCCATCAACCGCTGGTTTTCCTGCTCGCTTTGCTTGAGATCGTTAATATCTTCAATCTGAGCAATAAAATAGAGAGGTTTATTGTCTTTATGCCGAACCAGCGAGACGGCCAGCAGCGCCCAGACGACATCGCCGTTGCGGGTGTAGTAGCGTTTTTCCATGGAATAGCTATTGATGTCGCCGCGCACCAGCATGTTTAGCTGTTCAAGGTCATTATTCAGGTCTTCCGGCCAGGTCAATTGCTGAAATGTCATCGTGCGTAATTCATCCTGGCTATAGCCAAGAAAATGGCTCAGAGATTTATTGACCTGTAGCCACTGACCCTCCGTACCGACCAGCGCCATACCAATGGCGGAATACTCCATCGCGTTGCGAAAGCGGGATTCGCTCTCGGTGATATGTTTGCGTTCCGTGCGAAACGCGTACATCACCATCGTCATCATATTGGCAGGCAGCAGGATCATTAAAAAAGGCAGCCACGGCATATTGACCATCACGTCGGTTTTCGGCGTGGCGAGCAGCGTGGGGTCATTGGCCAGCATGAGCGAGACCACGATAACGGTAGCTAAAAAAATTAAAAACGCCTCCATTCGCGGCAGGCGTACCGCACTCCACATCAACAGGACGATAACGCACGTAAACGGCCACGGAATATAGCGCATAGCGAGCCAGCTTAGCGCCAGCGTAATGACCAGCGTCAATAGCGTTTCCAGCAACAGATGCGGGTCGCGATGACGCAACAGATAGTGTGGTTTAAACAGTAAACCTAACGGCACCAGCGTCAGCGCGCCGATGGCTTCCGATAATACCCAAATCAGAAACGCTTTCGAGGCGACCGCTTCCGGCGCTATCAGCCAAAATAACAGGCCTCCGAGTAGCGGGGGAATCACGGCGCTGCCGATAGCCAGACGAAACCAGTCATTCAAATTTTGTAAGGGATTGTAGCTGGGGAGCAGTTTTCGCAGCAGTATCGCGCCAGTGGCCGCCTCGATAATATTTATTGCCGTCCAGCTAAAGTTAAGCGAGGCGGCAGGAAATAAAGTCAGTGAGGCGCCGATGCTGCCGAGCGAGCAGGCGACCGCGATCCCTGGCCACAGACGGCCCGCATGGCGGTAAAACGCGACCATCATAATGGAGGTAGGGAACCACAGCGGCGCCAGTTGGGTGCCGACACGCGATAATACGAGCGAAAAGAGCGTAAAGACAAACGCGACCAGGCCTAAACTGACCAGACGCAATAGCGGGTGGGGGACGGTAACGAAAACATGTTGGGATGGTTTACTCATTACCACTCTATCCGAATCGCCGGTAACGTCGCGGAATACCGGACGCGTCAGTTTACTCTGTGATTATGCTAGTATAAACGCGTAATGATTTATACGCTGGCTGAATATAAATTGTGGCTTCCGGCGTATTCCTCCTCCAGACGGGTCGATAAATCCGCTGTCCGCGTTAAAACTGAACGCTTTTACGTCGCGACGTCGAATGCGCCGCCAACAAATTCACCGTGGCATAGCGCCGGACTGGTATCGCGCTGCTGAAATCCCTATAATTGCCGCGTTTGGCGTTTCGGCGCCCCCCTTCCTTACATCCAGGTTAATCAGGTCGCTAAATTTATGACTGATCAGTCTCATCAGTGCGTCATTATCGGTATCGCTGGCGCATCGGCTTCCGGCAAGAGTCTTATTGCCAGTACCCTTTACCGCGAATTGCGTGAACAAGTGGGTGACGAACATATTGGCGTTATTCCCGAAGACAGTTATTACAAAGATCAAAGCCATCTGTCGATGGAAGAACGCGTAAAAACCAACTATGACCATCCGAATGCGATGGATCACAGCCTGCTATTTCAGCATCTTCAGGCGCTCAAGCGCGGTTCGGCGATTGAATTACCGGTATACAGTTATGTTGAGCATACCCGTATGCAGGAAACGGTTCGCGTAGAACCGAAGAAAGTGATTATTCTTGAAGGTATTCTGTTACTGACCGACGCGCGTTTGCGTGAAGAGATGAACTTCTCTATTTTTGTCGATACGCCGCTGGATATCTGTTTGATGCGCCGTATCAAACGCGATGTGAACGAGCGTGGTCGCTCAATGGATTCGGTGATGGCGCAATATCAGAAAACGGTGCGTCCGATGTTCCTGCAATTTATTGAGCCTTCCAAACAATATGCGGATATTATCGTGCCGCGCGGCGGTAAAAACCGCATCGCTATTGATATTCTGAAAGCGAAAATCAGCCAGTTCTTTGAATAAATCTGGCGAATTGTGTACCGTTCAGTGATAACCTGGTTAGCCCTTGATGTGCTTGATTTAAGGGCTTGATGCGCGAAAGGAGAAAGTGCCATGCGTTTATGCGACCGAGATATTGAAGCCTGGCTGGATGAAGGCCGTTTGTCTATCACTCCGCGACCTCCCGTAGAGCGCATTAACGGCGCGACGGTCGATGTACGTCTTGGCAATAAATTTCGAACCTTCCGTGGCCATACGGCGGCGTTTATCGATCTGAGCGGGCCGAAAGATGAGGTCAGCGCGGCGCTGGATCGCGTGATGAGCGATGAAATCGTTTTGCCGGACGGCGAGGCATTTTATCTGCATCCGGGCGAATTGGCGCTGGCCGTCACCTTTGAATCCGTTACCCTGCCGCCGGATTTAGTGGGCTGGCTGGATGGTCGTTCCTCGCTGGCGCGTCTGGGACTGATGGTGCATGTGACGGCGCACCGTATCGATCCCGGCTGGTCGGGCTGCATTGTGCTTGAGTTTTACAACTCCGGGAAGCTGCCGCTGGCGTTGCGTCCGGGTATGCTCATCGGCGCGCTGAGCTTTGAGCCGCTGTCCGGCCCGGCGGCGCGGCCTTATAACCGCCGTCAGGATGCCAAATATCGCGATCAGCAGGGCGCTGTTGCCAGCCGGATTGATAAAGACTGAGCCATTCGGCGCAATACTGCCGGTCCATTGAGGGTAGCATGAGACGATTTCTGACGACGCTGATGATTCTCCTGGTCGTGCTGGTGGCCGGATTCTCTGCGTTGGTATTGTTGGTCAATCCGAATGATTTCCGCGCCTATATGGTGCAGCAGGTTGCCGCGCGTAGTGAATATCAGTTGCAACTGGACGGGCCGCTGCGCTGGCACGTATGGCCGCAACTCAGCATCCTTTCCGGGCGAATGACGCTAACGGCGCGAGGCGCCAGCGAACCGCTGGTGCGGGCTGACAATATGCGCTTGGATGTCGCTTTATGGCCGCTGTTGAGTCATCAGCTTCATGTTAAGCAGGTGATGCTGAAAGGCGGGGTGATTCAACTGACGCCGCAAACGGAAGCGGTACGCAGTGATGATGCGCCGGTCGCGCCGAAAGATAATACCTTGCCGGACGTAGCGGAAGATCGCGGCTGGTCGTTTGATATTCGTAGCCTGCGCGTTGCCGACAGCGTGCTGGTTTTCCAGCATGAAAATGATGATCAGGTCACGGTGCGCGATATTCGTCTGAATATGGAACAAGATGCCGAGCATCGCGGCACGTTTGATTTTTCGGGACGCGTGAACCGCGATCAGCGGGATCTTGCTTTATCATTCAGCGGAACGGTGGATGCTTCCGATTATCCGCATAATTTAACCGCGGGTATTGAGCAACTGCGCTGGCAATTGCAGGGCGCGGATCTACCGGCGCAGGGGATTGAGGGGCAGGGACAATTGCAGGCGCAGTGGCAGGAGGCGCAAAAACGTCTTTCATTTAACCACTTAAATTTAACGGCGAATGACAGTTCTCTGACCGGGCATGTTCAGGTAACGCTGGCGGACCAGCCGGAATGGCAAATTGACCTCCGGTCCAGCAAGCTTAATCTGGACAACCTGTTGCCGCATCATAGCTCCGTGGCACAGACGGGCGGCGCGGTGTCGCAGGGGCAAAATACGCTCCCCCTGACCAGGCCAGTTATCGCGTCGCGTGTTGGTGCGCCGCCTTATCAGGGGCTGCAAAGCTTTACGGCGGAGATTGCTTTACAGGCGGATTCAGTTCGCTGGCGGGGAATGGACTTTACCCAGGTTTCGACGAAGATGTCTAATCAGGCCGGATTGCTGGATATCACCGAGTTGCAGGGGAAACTGGCCGACGGAGAGATGTCGCTGCCTGGCACGCTGGACGCCCGCACCGCCAGTCCGCGCATCGAATTCCACCCTCGCCTCAACCATGTTGAGATTGGGACTATCCTGAAAGCCTTCAATTATCCGATTAGCCTGACTGGTAAGATGTCGCTGGTTGGCGATTTCTCCGGGGCGGATATTGACGCGGAGGCATTTCGCCACAGCTGGAAAGGAAAAGCGCATGTTGACATGAGCAATACGCGCCTCGAAGGAATGAATTTCCAGCAACTGGTGCAGCAGGCCGTAGAGCGAAGCGGCGGCGACGCGCAGCAGTCGCAGGAAAATATGGACAACGCGACCCGACTGGATCGCTTCACGACCGATCTGACGCTAAATAAGGGCACGCTGACGCTCGACGACATGGTCGGGCAATCTTCTATGCTGGCGTTAACCGGCAGCGGAACGCTGGACCTGGTTAAGCAGAGCTGTGATACGCAATTTAATCTGCGTGTGCTGGGCGGATGGAACGGCAATAGCAACCTGATCACCTTCCTGAAAGAGACGCCGGTGCCGCTGCGCGTCTATGGCAAGTGGCAGGAGCTGAACTATACCCTGCAAGTGGATCAGTTATTGCGCAAGCATTTACAGGATGAGGCGAAGCGTCGGCTCAACGACTGGGCGGATCGCAATAAAGATACCCGTAACGGTAAAGATGTGAAGAAACTGCTGGATAAGCTGTAGTTTTTGGCCAAAGAGGAGTGCCGGATGGCGAGGCTAACGCGCCTCCGGCCTGCCTGGTAAGCAGGCCGGGGCAGGCGAACAGACGTTACATCTCCGGGTCTGGCTCGCCGTTATGCAGCGGAATTAACTGCACTTTCTGCACTCGATGGCTTTCTACCTGCAATGTTTTCAGCAAATAATCGCCCACCTGAACCTCTTCACCGGTTTGCGGTATGCGCTGCAAATATTCCATCAATAATCCGGCAATCGTATGGTATTCCCGTTTTTCATCCAGCGGTAGCGGCACGTACTGCACCAAATCCTCCAGCGGCATATGGCCGTTTGCTGTCCAGGAACCGTCCGGGTTCTTCTGAATATCGTGGCGGGCGTCAATTTCCTCGACTTCATTCGGCAGATTACCGGCGATAGTCTCCATGACATCGCTTAATGTCACAATGCCTTCAACCGAGCCAAACTCATCTACGACAAAGGCAAAATGGGTTCTGGCGTTACGGAACTGCTCCAGCGCAGGCAGCAGCGGCAATGTTTCCGGGAAAACCAGCGGTTGGCGAATCAGCGCCCGCAGGTTGAGCGGTTCGCCGCGCAGCGATTGTTGCAACAGATCGATGACGTGGACGACGCCGAGTAAATCTTCCTGTTCATTTTCACCCGTCACGACCAGACGCGTATGCTGGTTCTTTTCCAGCAGAGCGCGGATTTCCGCTTCCGGCGCGTTGAGATCGATATGCTCGATATCGTGACGCGACGTCATGATGCTACTTACGGTGCGCTGGTTGAGATTCAGCACCCGCTCGATCATCCTGCGCTCCTGCGGATTAAAAATCTGGCTGTCGTCATGGTCTGCCAGCATCGCAGCGGTTTCCGCATCCAGTTCGGCATCCTCTTTTTTACCGCTAATCAGCCGCATCACGGCCTCCGTTGTGCGCTGGCGCAGCGTATGGTTAGCGGAAAGAAAACGGCGGCGGTTAAAAATAGCCAGTTGGTTGAGCGCCTCGATCATCACCGAGAAGCCGATAGCCGCGTACAGATACCCTTTCGGAATGTGGAAACCAAACCCTTCCGCCACCAGGCTAAAGCCGATCATTAGCAGGAAGCTAAGACACAAAATGACAATGGTGGGATGGTTGTTCACAAATCGGGTCAGTGACTTGCTGGCAAGCAGCATCAGGCTAATGGCGATTATCACTGCCGCCATCATGACCGCCAGGTGATCGACCATCCCCACGGCGGTAATCACGGAGTCGAGAGAAAAGATAGCGTCCAGTACCACGATTTGTGCGACCACCGCCCAGAATTTCGCCCCCTTACGCTGGGTAGGGTTGGCGCTATCTTTCCCTTCCAGCCGTTCGTTGAGTTCCATGGTGGCTTTAAAGAGCAGGAAGAAGCCGCCGAACAGCATAATCAGATCGCGGGCGCTGAAGCTTAACGCCTGTACGCTAAAGAGCGGCTTAGTCAAGGTGACCAGCCACGAGATTGACGCCAGCAGCAGCAGGCGCATGATCATCGCCAGTATCAGGCCGGTAATGCGTGCGCGGTCGCGCTGCCCCGGCGGTAGTTTTTCAGCGAGGATGGCAATAAAGACCAGGTTATCAATGCCGAGAACAAGTTCGATAACGATTAACGTTACCAGTCCGGCCCAGATTGACGGATCGGCAATCCATTCCATAGTAAGAGCAATACCTTCTGTAATATGACAATTGTCACAATTCGATCATGGATAATACGGCGGAAAAATGCAATGCCGCAGAGCAATTTATCTTTGTTACGCGGCTATAAAATAACTTTAAAATAGCCGTAATGTTTCTGTCGGAAACTAAATAATGTCAAGAATATATTTAGGAAATATCGCAGGTGGAGTGGAGTAAATAAATATTGTCAACATCAATAAAATCCTAAAATCATCTGTTAATTCATTTAATATTAATCTTAAAAATATAGAATGGCGGGTTTGTTACCTTGCCTGTCATTAGGTTAGCTGCAACAATTCTTGCAGGATTAAGATAGCGCTCTTAAATATCCTGTCACGACATCGAGAAAACTATTAATACGTAACCTTTATTTCGCTGAAGATTTTTATCTGAACCAGGATGAAATCGGAGGGGAATGCGAAAATTTAGAATAATCAGTGTATTGGTAGCCAAGAAGCCAGGGGCGGTAGCGTGCCTGAAAGCCTGAATATAAGCCTTTATTATTCTGTCAATAGCCTGCGGATGAATTGATTTTTTTTCAGAATGATGCCAGTTAATTTTCTCTGCCATTAACTGCAAGGTAAATGTGCACGGACGAAGCCGCTATTTAAATTGCACAGGATAATGACTCTGCCAAAGTGATAAATAATCAATGATGAAATCTAAAATGAAATTGATGCCATTATTGGCGTCGCTCAGCTTGATAAGTGGTTGCACAGTACTTCCGGGCAGCAATATGTCTACGATGGGGAAAGATGTGATCAAACAGCAAGACGCTGACTTTGATCTCGACCGGATGGTCAATGTGTATCCGCTGACGCCACGGTTGGTTGAGCAATTACGCCCGCGGCCCAATGTCGCGCAACCGAATATGTCGCTGGACCAGGAGATCGCCAGCTATCAGTATCGCGTCGGGCCTGGCGATGTGCTGAATGTCACCGTCTGGGATCACCCGGAATTGACCACGCCAGCAGGCCAGTACCGCAGCTCAAGCGATACCGGCAACTGGGTTCAGCCGGACGGCACCATGTTTTATCCCTACATTGGAAAGGTTAGCGTCGTCGGTAAAACTTTGTCAGAGATTCGCAGCGATATTACCGGGCGTTTAGCGAAGTACATCGCGGACCCGCAGGTGGATGTCAATATCGCCGCTTTCCGCTCGCAAAAAGCGTACATCTCCGGCCAGGTGAATAAATCCGGTCAGCAGGCCATTACTAACGTACCGCTAACCGTCCTGGATGCGATTAACGCTGCGGGCGGCCTGACCGATATGGCGGACTGGCGCAACGTCGTGTTGACGCACAACGGCAAAGAACAGCGCATTTCGCTACAGGCGCTGATGCAAAATGGCGATCTTAGCCAGAACCGCTTGCTCTACCCTGGCGACATTCTGTATGTGCCGCGCAATGACGATCTGAAAGTCTTTGTCATGGGCGAAGTGAAAAAACAGAGCACCCTCAAAATGGATTTCAGCGGCATGACGCTCACCGAAGCATTAGGCAATGCGGAAGGCATCGATCTGACCACTTCCAACGCCAGCGGCATTTTTGTGATTCGTCCGTTGAAAGGCGAGGGGGGACGCGGCGGCAAGATCGCCAATATCTACCAGCTTGATATGTCTGACGCCACGTCATTGGTGATGGCGACGGAATTCCGACTTCAGCCTTACGATGTGGTGTACGTCACGACTGCGCCGGTTGCTCGCTGGAACCGTCTGATCAATCAGTTGCTGCCAACCATTAGCGGTGTCCGTTATATGACGGATACGGCCAGCGACATTCATTCCTGGTAATCGTTATGTTTAACAAAATCTTAGTGGTCTGTGTGGGGAATGTTTGCCGTTCCCCGACGGCGGAACGTTTGCTAAAGCGCTTTCATCCCTCGCTGACGGTTGCGTCTGCCGGATTAGGCGCGCTGGTCGGCAAAGGCGCCGATCCTGCGGCGGCGAGCGTGGCGAGCGCCCACGATCTGTCTTTGGAAAATCACTGCGCAAGGCAAATTTCCGCGCGTCTGTGCCGGGAATATGACCTGATTCTGACGATGGAGAAACGTCACATCGCCGCCCTGTGCGACATTGCGCCGGAAATGCGCGGCAAGGTAATGCTGTTTGGTCACTGGGACAGCGAGCGTGAAATACCGGACCCGTATCGCAAAAGCCGCGATGCGTTTGAGGCGGTGTACACATTACTGGAAAGGTCTGCCCGCCAGTGGGCGCAGGCACTGAATGCAGAGCAGGGAAAACCATGACAGAAAAAGTAAAACAATCTGCGGCGGTTACGGGTAGCGATGAAATCGATATCGGGCGCCTGGTCGGAACGGTGATTGAAGCGCGTTGGTGGGTGTTGGGGACGACGGCCATATTTGCGCTGTGCGCGGTAATTTATACGTTCTTCGCCACGCCCATCTATAGCGCCGATGCGCTGGTACAGATTGAACAAAACACCGGTAATTCGCTGGTACAGGATATCAACAGCGCATTAGCGAATAAGCCGCCGGCTTCCGATGCGGAAATTCAGCTCATTCGATCGCGTCTGGTGCTGGGGAAGACCGTTGACGATCTGGATCTGGATATTGCCGTCACCAAAAACACCTTTCCGCTCTTCGGCGCCGGGTGGGAACGGCTGATGGGACGTCAGAATGAAATGGTGAAAGTCACGACATTCACCCGACCAGAGACGATGAGCGGACAGATCTTCACCCTCAAAGTGCTGGGCGACAAACGTTATCAGTTGGTTAGCGACGGCGGATTTAGCGCGCAGGGCGTTGTGGGCCAGCCACTCAATAAAGACGGCGTGACGATGCAGGTAGAGACGATTGACGCCCGTCCTGATACGGAATTTACGGTGAGTAAATTCTCAACGCTTGGCATGATTAATAACCTGCAAAATAACCTCACCGTAACGGAAACCGGCAAAGATACCGGCGTTCTGAGCCTGACATTCACGGGAGAGGATCGCGACCAAATCCGCGAAATTCTCAACAGTATTACCCGTAACTATCTGCAACAGGATATTGCGCGGAAATCTGAAGAGGCAGGGAAGAGCCTGGCGTTTCTGGCAAAACAACTGCCGGAAGTCCGCAGCCGTCTGGATGTGGCGGAAAACAAGCTAAACGCTTTCCGCCAGGATAAAGACTCGGTGGATTTACCGCTGGAGGCGAAGGCGGTGCTCGATTCGATGGTTAATATCGACGCCCAGTTGAATGAGTTGACGTTTAAAGAGGCGGAAATTTCCAAGCTCTTTACCAAAGCGCATCCGGCTTACCGCACCCTGCTGGAAAAACGTAAAGCGCTGGAAGATGAAAAAGCCAAACTGAACGGGCGGGTGACGGCGATGCCGAAAACCCAGCAGGAGATTGTGCGTTTGACCCGCGATGTGGAGTCCGGCCAGCAGGTCTATATGCAACTGCTTAATAAACAGCAGGAGCTGAAAATCACCGAAGCCAGCACCGTTGGCGACGTGCGCATCGTTGACCCGGCGATTACCCAGCCGGGCGTGCTGAAGCCGAAAAAGGCGTTGATTATTCTCGGCAGCATTATTCTGGGATTAATGTTATCGATTGTCGGCGTGCTGCTGCGCTCGCTGTTTAATCGCGGTATTGAAAGCCCGCAGGCGCTGGAGGAGCACGGGATCAGCGTCTATGCCAGTATTCCGCTGTCGGAATGGCAAAAAGCGCGCGATAGCGTCAAAACCATTAAAGGGATTAAGCGTTACAAGCAGAGCCAACTGCTGGCGGTGGGCAATCCGACCGATCTGGCGATTGAGGCGATTCGCAGCCTGCGCACCAGCCTGCATTTCGCCATGATGCAGGCGCAAAATAATGTACTCATGCTCACAGGCGTCAGCCCCTCTATCGGCAAAACCTTTGTTTGCGCCAACCTGGCGGCCGTCATCAGCCAGACGCATAAACGGGTATTACTGATCGACTGCGATATGCGCAAGGGCTACACCCATGAACTGCTCGGCACCAATAACGTGGACGGCTTATCTGACATTCTGGCGGGCAAAGGCGAGATAGCCTCCTGCGCGAAACCCACGGCGATCGCTAATTTTGATCTTATTCCGCGCGGTCAGGTACCGCCTAATCCATCGGAACTGCTGATGAGCGAGCGCTTCGGCGAGCTGATCGCCTGGGCAAGCAGCCGCTACGACCTGGTATTAATCGACACGCCGCCGATTCTGGCCGTGACGGACGCCGCGATTGTGGGTCGTCACGTCGGGACGACGCTGATGGTGGCGCGTTATGCCGTCAACACCTTAAAAGAGGTGGAAACCAGTCTGAGCCGTTTTGACCAGAATGGCATTCAGGTCAAAGGCGTCATTCTCAACTCCATTTTCCGCCGGGCGACGGGTTACCAGGATTATGGCTATTACGAGTATGAATACCAGTCAGATTCCAAATAAAAAATAAGGCGTGCCGGATGGCGCGGCCTGTGACTGTAGGCCGGACAAGCGTAGCGCCATGCGGCAAAACTATCTGGGGAATAAGCATGACAACAGACAATCCGCTGATCTCAATTTATATGCCAACCTGGAACAGGCAGCAGTTGGCTATCCGGGCGATTAAATCAGTACTACGTCAGGACTACCGTCACTGGGAGATGATCATCGTGGATGATTGCTCCTCGTCTTATCAGCAGCTACAACAATTTGTTGAGGAGCTGAACGACCCGCGCGTCCGTTATACCCATAACGCCAGGAATACCGGCGCCTGCGCGGTTCGCAACCAGGCCATTATGCAGGCGCAAGGACACTACATTACCGGTATTGATGATGACGATGAATGGACGCCAAACCGTCTGAGCGTGTTTCTGGCCCATAAACACCAGTTGACTACGCACGCCTTTTTGTATGCCAACGACTATGTGTGCGAGGGCGAGGTCTACTCTCAGCCTGCCAGCCTGCCGCTGTATCCGAAATCCCCTTATTCGCGCCGCTTGTTCTACAAGCGCAATATTATTGGCAATCAGGTTTTTACCTGGGCCTGGCGTTTTAAAGCGTGTTTGTTCGATACCGAACTCAAGGCGGCGCAGGATTACGACATTTTTCTGCGTATGGTGGTGGAATATGGCGAACCGTGGAAAGTCGAAGAGGCGACGCAAATTTTACATATCAACCACGGCGAGATGCAGATTACCTCTTCGCCGAAAAAGTTCTCCGGCTATTTCCATTTTTATCGTAAGCACAAAGATAAATTCGATCGCGCCAGCAAAAAATACCAGCTTTTTACCCTGTACCAAATTCGCAATAAGCGAATGACCTGGCGCACGTTGCTGACGTTGCTCTCCGTGCGTAACAGCAAACGCCTGGCGGCCGGGCTGCGGGGGCGATAACGATGCTGGAAGACTTACGCGCGAATAGCTGGAGCTTACGCCCCTGTTGCATGGTGCTGGCCTACCGTATCGCTCATTTTTGTTCCGTCTGGCGCAAAAAGAATGTGCTGAATAATCTGTGGGCCGCGCCGGTGCTGGTGCTGTATCGCGTGATCACGGAATGCCTGTTCGGGTATGAAATCCAGGCCGCCGCGACCATTGGTCGGCGGTTCACTATCCATCATGGTTACGCGGTAGTGATCAACAAACATGTCGTCGCCGGCGACGATTTTACCATTCGCCACGGCGTCACCATTGGCAATCGCGGCGCGGACAGCCTGGCTTGTCCGGTGATTGGTCACGGCGTTGAGCTGGGGGCGAATGTCATCCTGCTTGGCGATATTACTATTGGTAATCACGTCACGATTGGCGCGGGTAGCGTGGTGCTTGACAGTATTCCGGACCATGCGCTGGTGGTGGGAGAAAAAGCACGGGTGAAGGTCAGCACATGAATATTCTGCAATTTAATGTACGGCTGGCGGAAGGCGGCGCGGCGGGAGTGGCGTTGGATCTCCATCTGCGGGCGCTGCAAAAAGGGCTGACGTCACGTTTTGTCTATGGTTATGGCAAAGGCGGAAAAAAAAGCGTCAGCCACCACCGTTATCCGCAGGTGATAAAACAGACGCCGCGCGGCACGGCAATCGCTAATATCGCGCTGTTTCGTTTCCTGAATCGCGATCTGTTTGGCAATCTCGACAATCTTTACCGCACGGTTATCCAGACATCCGGCCCGCTGGTGCTGCATTTTCATGTTCTCCACAGTTACTGGCTAAACCTGGCGGACATCGTGACGTTTTGCGAAAAAGTCAAAGCGCAAAAACCAGACGTCACGCTGGTCTGGACGCTGCACGATCACTGGAGCGTCACCGGGCGTTGCGCCTTCACCGACGGTTGCGAGGGCTGGAAAAGCGGCTGCCAAAAATGTCCGACCCTAAGCAATTATCCGCCGGTCAGGGTGGATCGGGCGCACCAGCTTATTGGCGGCAAACGTCAGCGCTTTCGGGACATGCTGCGGCTGGGCTGCCGGTTTATTTCGCCGAGCCAGCACGTGGCCGAGGCCTTTAACAGCGTTTATGGCGCGGGGCGCTGCCAGATTATTAACAACGGTATCGATCTGGCGACCGAGGCGATTCTCGCGCAGCTATCACCTGTGCCGCTGAATCCGGGAAAACCGCGAATTGCCATTGTGGCGCATGACTTGCGTTATGACGGCAAAACTGACCAGCGTCTGGTACACGACATGATGGCGCTGGGCGAAAAAATTGAACTGCATACCTTCGGTAAATTTTCGCCTTTTACTGGCCAAAACGTTGTTAATCACGGTTTTGAAACCGATAAGCGCAAATTAATGAGCGCGCTCAATGAGATGGATGCGCTGGTCTTTAGCTCGCGGGTCGATAACTATCCGCTGATCTTGTGTGAAGCGCTCTCGATCGGCGTACCGGTGCTCGCTACCCACAGCGAGGCGGCGCAGGAGGTGCTGGCGAAATCCGGCGGCCAGACTTTTGCCGCTACAGATGTACTGCGCCTGGCGCAGCGGCGTAAGCCAGAGATTGCTCAGGCGGTATTCGGCTCAACGCTGGACGCCTTTTGTATGCGTAGCCGCGTCGCGTACAGCGGTCAACAGATGCTGGAGGAGTATGTCTCGTTCTATCAGAATCTGTAGCTACCTGCTGCTGCCGCTGATCTACCTACTGGTCAATGTCAAGATTGCCCAACTGGGGGAAAGCTTTCCCATTACCATCGTCACTTTTTTACCGCTGTTGCTGCTGTTATTTGTGGAACGCATTAGCGTAAAAAAATTGATGATCGCCTTAGGCATCGGCGCGGGGCTTACGGCATTTAACTTCCTGTTCGGCCAGTCGCTGAATGCCGGTAAATATGTCACGTCCACGATGCTGTTTGTCTATATTGTGGTCATTATCGGGATGGTCTGGAGTATCCGATTCAAAACCATTTCCGCGCATAACCACCGAAAGATTTTGCGTTTTTTTTATCTGGTGGTGGGTATAGTGGTCGCGCTCGCCGCGGTTGAGATGGCGCAAATTATCCTTACCGGCGGCAGCAGTATTATGGAAGGAATTTCGAAATATCTCATTTACAGTAATAGCTACGTACTGAACTTCATAAAATTTGGCGGTAAGCGTACCACTGCGCTTTATTTTGAACCGGCATTTTTCGCTTTGGCACTAATCTCAATTTGGCTGAGCATCAAACAGTTTGGTATCAAAACACCGAAAAGCGATGCTATGATTCTGGCAGGGATAATATTATCAGGATCATTTTCAGGGGTAATGACCTTTATCCTGTTTTATCTTCTGGAGTGGGCGTTCCAATATTTGAATAAGGATGCGATAAAGAAAAAACTTCCACTGGCGCTGGTCTCATTAACCCTGTTTTTGGTTGGGGTAATTATTGCATTTCCTTATATCGCGACACGACTTGGCGATTTAGGGACGGAAGGCTCATCTTCTTATTATCGTATTGTGGGCCCCTTAGTCATGGTCGGATATTCCTTGACCCATATTGATGGTGTAGTCAGATTTGGCTCACTTTATGAATATGTCGCATCATTCGGAATCTTTAACGGTGCGGATGTCGGGAAAACCATAGACAATGGATTGTATCTGCTGATTATTTATTTTTCCTGGTTCGCAGTGCTAATGACGCTGTGGTATATGGGGAAAGTTTTAAAAATGGCGCTAAATGCGTTTGGCGATAATCGCAATTTTCGGGTACAGCTCTATCTTTTTACGCCGGTGTCGCTGTTTTTTACCGGTTCAATATTTAGCCCGGAATATGCTTTTTTAATCGTCTGTCCGTTCATTTTGCGCAAGGCGTTAAAAATTTCATAACGGGGTGGTGGCATGTTTTTAAGCGTCGTTACCGTCGCCTTTCGCAATTACGAAGGGGTGGTAAAAACCTGGCGCTCGCTGCGCAATCTGGCGCGCGATCCGGGTCTGTCATTTGAATGGATCGTAGTGGATGGCGGTTCGGAGGACGGCACGCGCGAATTTCTGCAAAAACGTCACGGTGAGTTTAACCTGCGTTTTATCAGTGAAAAGGATCGCGGTATTTATGATGCCATGAACAAAGGCATTGCGCTGGCGCAGGGGCGCTATACCCTGTTTCTTAATTCCGGTGATGCGTTCCATGATGATGCCGCGCTGTTTGTCCGCCAACTGGCGCGACAAAAGGGCGAGGCGATGTATATTGGCGACGCGCTGCTGGATTTCGGCGGCGGGCATAAAATACGCCGGAAGGCTAAACCCGGGTATTATATCTACCATAGTTTGCCAGCCAGCCATCAGGCGATATTTTTCCCGACGGCAGCGTTAAAAAAGTATCCTTATGATCTGCAATATCATGTCTCTTCAGATTATGCGCTGGCGGCCCGTCTCTATAAAGCAGGCTATCCTTTTCGGCGAATTAACGGACTGGTATCTGAATTTTCGATGGGCGGCGTGTCAACCTCGAATAATCTGGAATTATGTCAGGATGCAAAAAATGTACAGCGAAAAATATTACGTGTGCCAGGATTTTGGGCGCAATTATCCTATTTATTACGTCTGAAAACGACGGGTAAAACAAAAGCGCGGTATAACAAAGTCTAATCACCGGGAGTTATTATGCAGGATCTTAGCGGCTTTTCGGTGCCGAAAGGGTTCCGCGGCGCTAATGCGCTAAAAGTACAATTATGGTGGGCGGTACAGGCGACATTATTCGCCGGGTCGCCGCAAATATTGTATCGCTGGCGAGCCTTTTTGCTGCGTCTGTTTGGCGCCAAAATTGGAAAGAATGTGGTTATCCGACCGTCAGTAAAAATTACCTATCCGTGGAAATTAACCGTCGGCGATTATGCCTGGGTAGGCGACGACGCTGTGTTATATACGTTGGGTGAAATTAATATTGGCGCACATGCGGTCATTTCACAAAAAGGGTATTTGTGTACCGGTAGCCATGATTATACCAGCGCCCATTTCGATATTAATGCCGCGCCGATTGTTATTGGCGAAAAATGTTGGCTGGCGACCGATGTTTTTGTCGCGCCCGGCGTGACGATAGGTTATGGCACCGTCGTCGGCGCGCGCAGCAGCGTATTTAAATCATTACCGGCAAATGCGATTTGTCGGGGCAATCCCGCAGTGGTAACGCGCCAGCGCGTTCAGAAAGTTACTCCCTAACGGGACTATTTGAGGAAATGAAAATGTCAAAAGTCGCTCTCATTACTGGCGTAACCGGACAGGATGGGTCTTACCTGGCAGAATTTCTGCTGGAAAAAGGGTATGAGGTGCATGGTATCAAGCGCCGCGCGTCATCGTTTAATACCGAGCGCGTGGACCATATTTATCAGGATCCGCACAGCTGCAACCCGAAATTTCATCTGCATTATGGCGACCTGACCGACGCCTCCAACCTGACCCGCATTTTACAGGAAGTGCAGCCGGATGAGGTCTACAACCTGGGCGCGATGAGCCACGTGGCGGTGTCGTTTGAGTCGCCGGAATATACCGCCGATGTGGATGCGATGGGCACGCTGCGCCTGCTGGAGGCGATCCGCTTCCTCGGTCTTGAAAAGAAAACGCGGTTCTACCAGGCCTCCACCTCTGAACTGTACGGTCTGGTGCAGGAAATTCCGCAGAAAGAGACCACGCCGTTCTACCCGCGTTCCCCCTATGCGGTAGCGAAACTGTACGCCTACTGGATCACCGTCAACTACCGTGAATCCTACGGTATTTACGCCTGTAACGGCATTCTGTTTAACCACGAGTCCCCGCGTCGCGGCGAAACCTTCGTCACCCGTAAGATCACCCGCGCCATCGCCAATATCGCGCAGGGACTGGAGTCCTGCCTGTATCTCGGCAACATGGACTCGTTGCGCGACTGGGGCCATGCGAAAGATTACGTGCGGATGCAGTGGATGATGTTACAGCAGGAGCAGCCGGAAGATTTCGTGATTGCCACCGGCGTGCAGTATTCCGTACGCCAGTTTGTGGAGCTGGCGGCGGCGCAACTGGGGATAAAACTGCGCTTTGAAGGCGAAGGCATTAATGAGAAAGGGATCGTGGTATCCGTTACCGGACACGATGCGCCGGGCGTGAAACCGGGGGATGTGATTGTGGCCGTTGATCCGCGTTATTTCCGTCCGGCGGAAGTGGAAACCCTGCTGGGCGACCCGTCCAAAGCGCATGAGAAACTGGGCTGGAAACCGGAAATCACCCTGTCGGAGATGGTCTCCGAGATGGTGGCGAACGATCTGGAAGCCGCGAAAAAACACTCACTGCTGAAATCTCACGGTTACGAGGTGGCCATCGCGCTGGAGTCCTGAGAATGAATAAGCAACGAATTTTTGTGGCGGGCCATCGCGGGATGGTGGGCTCCGCCATTGTACGGCAGCTTGCGCAGCGCGGCGACGTGGAATTGGTACTGCGCACCCGCGATGAGCTGGATCTGCTCGACGGGCGTGCGGTACAGGCGTTCTTTGCCGGGGCGGGTATCGACCAGGTTTATCTGGCGGCGGCGAAAGTGGGCGGCATTGTCGCCAACAACACGTATCCGGCGGATTTTATTTATGAAAACATGATGATAGAGAGCAACATTATTCACGCCGCGCACCTGCACAACGTGAACAAACTGCTGTTTCTCGGTTCGTCCTGTATCTATCCGAAACTGGCAAGGCAGCCGATGGCGGAAAGCGAGCTGCTGCAGGGGACGCTGGAGCCGACCAACGAGCCGTATGCCATCGCCAAGATCGCCGGGATTAAACTGTGCGAGTCCTACAACCGGCAGTACGGTCGCGACTACCGTTCGGTGATGCCGACCAACCTGTACGGCCCGCATGACAATTTCCACCCGGACAATTCACATGTGATCCCGGCGCTGCTGCGTCGCTTTCATGAGGCTGCGCAGAGCCACGCGCCGGAGGTGGTGGTGTGGGGCAGCGGCACGCCGATGCGTGAATTTCTGCACGTTGACGATATGGCGGCGGCCAGTATTCACGTGATGGAGCTGGCGCGCGAAGTGTGGCAGGAGAACACTGCCCCGATGCTGTCGCACATTAACGTCGGCACTGGCGTGGACTGCACCATCCGCGAGCTGGCGCAGACCATCGCAAAGGTGGTGGGTTACCAGGGCCGGGTGGTGTTCGACGCCGCGAAGCCGGACGGCACGCCGCGTAAATTGCTCGACGTCACGCGCCTGCATCAGCTTGGCTGGTATCACGAAATTTCACTGGAGGCAGGGCTTGCCGGTACTTACCAGTGGTTCCTTGAGAATCAGCAACGGTTCCGGGGGTGACAATGTTTTTACGTCAGGAAGATTTCGCCGCCGTGGTGCGGACCACGCCCCTCATCTCCCTCGATTTCATTGTGGAAAACGGCCAGGGGGAAATTTTACTGGGCCAGCGTCTCAACCGTCCGGCGCAGGGCTACTGGTTTGTGCCGGGGGGGCGGGTGTGCAAAGACGAAACGCTGGAGGCCGCCTTTGCACGCCTGACGCAGGCGGAACTGGGCGTGCGTCTGCCGCTGGCGGCAGGGACGTTTTATGGCGTCTGGCAGCACTTCTATGACGACAACTTTTCCGGTGAGGATTTTTCAACTCACTACATCGTGCTCGGCTTTCGTCTGCGCGTGGCGGAGAGCGATTTACATCTGCCTAATACCCAGCATGGCAGTTACCGCTGGCTGACGCCGGAACAGCTTCTGGCAGGCGATAATGTTCATGAGAACAGTCGGGCCTACTTCTTTCCTGACGCGCCGGCGGTGGGCCTATGAAGATCCTGGTCTATGGCATTAACTATTCGCCGGAACTGACCGGTATCGGCAAATATACCGGCGAAATGGTGGCGTGGATGGCGCGGGAAGGCCATGAGGTGCGGGTAATCACCGCGCCGCCGTACTACCCGCAGTGGAAGGTCGGCGAGCGCTATTCCGCCTGGCGCTATCGCCGGGAAGAGGGCGAGGCTACCGTCTGGCGTTGCCCGCTGTATGTGCCGAAACAGCCCTCCACCTTAAAACGGTTGCTTCATCTGGGGAGCTTTGCATTGAGCAGTTTTTTCCCACTGATGGCGCAGCGTCGCTGGAAGCCGGATCGGATTATCGGCGTTGTACCGACGCTCTTTTGTACGCCGGGAATGCGCCTGCTGGCGACACTCTCCGGCGCGCGTACCGTACTGCATATTCAGGATTACGAAGTGGATGCCATGCTCGGCTTAGGAATGGCGGGAAAAGGTAAGCGCGGCAGCGTAGCGCGGTTAGCAACGGCCTTTGAACGTAGCGCGCTGCGTAACGTTGATAATGTTTCGACCATCTCTCGCTCCATGATGAATAAAGCGCGGAAAAAGGGCGTCGCGGCGGAAAAAATCCTCTTTTTTCCGAACTGGTCGGAAGTGGCGCGCTTTCAGGACGTTAATGACGCTGACGTGACGGCTTTGCGTCAGCAGCTTGGCTTGCCAGAGGGTAAAAAAATCGTGCTTTATTCCGGCAATATCGGCGAAAAGCAAGGGCTGGAAAAGGTGATTGACGCCGCGGAACGATTACGCGATCGACCGTTGATTTTTGCGATTGTCGGCCAGGGGGGCGGCAAGGCGCGGCTGGAGAACATGGCCCGCGAACGCGGCCTGCCAAATATTAAATTCCTCCCGCTGCAGCCTTACGACGCCTTACCCGCGCTGCTGAAAATGGGCGACTGCCATCTGGTGGTGCAAAAGCGCGGCGCGGCGGATGCGGTACTGCCCTCCAAGCTGACTAACATTCTGGCGGTTGGCGGTAATGCGGTGATTACCGCTGAGCCGCACACCGAATTAGGACAACTTTGCGCGCGTTATCCGGGCATCGCCGTTTGCGTGGAACCGGAGTCGACCGACGCGCTGGTTAACGGGATTAGCCAGGCGCTCGCCATGCCGAAAAACAACACGACGGCACGTGAATACGCCGAACGCACGCTCAATAAAGAGAACGTGCTACGCCAATTTATTGCAGATATTCGGGGATGATAATGCGTCAGACAAAACTTTACCCGGTTGTGATGGCCGGTGGCTCCGGTAGCCGATTGTGGCCGCTTTCTCGCGTGCTTTATCCAAAACAGTTTCTGTGCCTGAAAGGCGATCTCACCATGCTGCAAACCACCATTTGCCGTCTGAACGGCGTGGAGTGCGAAAGCCCGGTGGTTATCTGCAACGAACAGCACCGTTTTATCGTTGCCGAACAGCTCCGCCAGCTCAATAAGCTGACGGAGAACATTATTCTTGAGCCCGCCGGGCGCAATACCGCGCCGGCGATTGCGTTGGCGGCGCTGGCGGCGACTCGCCAGCATACGGACTGCGATCCGCTGATGCTGGTACTGGCGGCGGATCATGCGATCGCCAATGAAGAGGCCTTCCGCGACGCGGTGCGCGGCGCCATGCCCTATGCCGACGCGGGCAAACTGGTGACCTTCGGTATCGTGCCGGATCTGCCGGAAACCGGCTATGGCTATATCCGGCGCGGTGATGTCGTGCCGGGCGCGACGGATGCGGTGGCTTTTGAGGTGGCGCAGTTCGTTGAGAAGCCGGGGCTGGAAACCGCTCAGGCCTACGTCGCCAGCGGCGATTACTACTGGAACAGCGGCATGTTTCTGTTCCGCGCCGGACGCTATCTGGAAGAGCTGAAAAAGTTCCGCCCCGATATTCTGGCCGCCTGTGAACAGGCGATGCGCGGCGTCGATCCGGATCTTGACTTCATTCGTGTGGATGAAGAGGCCTTCCTCGCCTGTCCGGAAGAGTCCATTGACTACGCGGTGATGGAGCGGACGGCGGACGCGGTGGTGATGCCAATGGACGCGGGCTGGAGCGATGTCGGCTCGTGGTCCTCGCTGTGGGAAATCAGCGCCCACACCCCGGAGGGAAATGTCCACCACGGCGACGTCATCAGCCATAAAACGGAAAACAGCTACGTTTACGCCGAATCCGGCCTGGTGACCACCGTCGGTGTGAAGGATCTGGTGGTGGTGCAGACCAAAGACGCCGTTCTGATTGCCGATCGCCACGCGGTGCAGGACGTGAAAAAGGTGGTGGAGAAGATCAAGGCCGACGGACGCCATGAGCACCACATGCACCGCGAGGTTTACCGTCCGTGGGGCAAATACGACTCCATCGACGCGGGCGAGCGCTATCAGGTGAAGCGCATTACCGTCAAGCCGGGGGAAGGACTGTCGGTGCAGATGCACCATCACCGCGCCGAGCACTGGGTGGTGGTGGCGGGGACCGCCAGAGTCACCATCAACGGCGAGGTTAAGCTGCTCGGTGAAAATGAGTCCATCTATATTCCGCTGGGGGCGACCCACTGCCTGGAAAATCCGGGAAAAATACCGCTCGATTTAATTGAAGTGCGTTCCGGCTCGTATCTCGAAGAGGACGACGTGGTGCGGTTCGAGGATCGTTACGGGCGGGTCTGACGCCTGCAATGGTGCCCGGTAAGCGCAACGCGCCATCCGGCAATGAACAACAATAACGATGTTGGCCATTTACGGTCAGGGCTAACTGTTGCCTGAAGAAGGGTAAGCACATGACAAAATTAACCTGTTTCAAGGCCTACGACATTCGCGGCAGGCTGGGCGAAGAGCTCAATGAAGATATCGCGTGGCGGATTGGCCGCGCCTATGGCGAATATTTAAAACCGAAAACCATCGTGCTGGGCGGCGACGTGCGCCTGACCAGCGAGGCGCTGAAGATGGCGCTGGCAAAAGGGTTACAGGACGCGGGCGTTGACGTGCTGGATATCGGTATGTCCGGCACCGAAGAGATTTACTTCGCCACCTTCCACCTCGGCGTGGACGGCGGTATTGAAGTGACCGCCAGCCATAATCCGATGGACTACAACGGTATGAAGCTGGTGCGCGAGGGCGCCCGCCCGATAAGCGGCGACACCGGTCTGCGCGACGTTCAGCGTCTGGCGGAAGCGGGCGACTTCCCGCCGGTGAACGAGGCCGCGCGCGGCAGCTACAGACAAATCAGCCTGCGCGACGCCTACATCGACCACCTGCTGGGCTATATCAGCGTCAGCAATCTCACCCCGCTGAAGCTGGTGGTGAATTCCGGCAACGGCGCGGCGGGGCCGGTCATTGACGCCATCGAAGCGCGTCTGAAGGCGCTGGGCGCGCCGGTGGAGTTCATCAAAATCCACAACACCCCGGACGGCACCTTCCCGAACGGCATTCCCAACCCGTTGCTGCCGGAGTGTCGCGACGACACCCGCAAGGCCGTTATTGAACACGGGGCGGACATGGGCATCGCCTTTGACGGCGACTTCGACCGCTGCTTCCTGTTCGATGAGAAAGGGCAGTTTATCGAGGGGTACTACATCGTCGGGCTGCTGGCGGAAGCGTTTCTGGAAAAACATCCGGGGGCGAAGATTATCCACGACCCGCGCCTGACCTGGAACACGGAGGCAGTGGTGACGGCGGCGGGCGGGACGCCGGTGATGTCAAAAACCGGGCACGCCTTTATCAAGGAGCGGATGCGTACGGAGGATGCCATTTATGGCGGGGAAATGAGCGCGCATCACTATTTCCGTGATTTTGCCTACTGCGACAGCGGGATGATCCCGTGGCTGCTGGTGGCGGAGCTGGTGTGCCTGAAGGGGCAGTCGCTGGGTGAACTGGTCCGTGACCGGATGGCGGCGTTCCCGGCGAGCGGGGAAATCAACAGCAGGCTGGCGGAGCCGGCGGCGGCCATCGCGCGGGTGGAAGCGCACTTCGCGGAAGAGGCGCAGGCGGTGGATCGCACGGACGGTCTCAGCATGTCATTCCCGGACTGGCGTTTCAACCTGCGCTCGTCGAACACCGAACCGGTGGTGCGCCTGAATGTGGAATCACGCGGCGATATTCCGCTGATGGAAGCGCGAACACGCACTCTGCTGGCGCTGCTGAATCAGTAACGTCAGATCTCCCCTTACCGCCTGCGGGTAAGGGGCCAATCACAGGAACAACGATGACAAATCTAAAAAAGCGCGAACGAGCCAAAACCAATGCATCGTTAATCTCTATGGTGCAACGCTTTTCAGATATCACCATCATGTTTGGCGGGCTGTGGTTCATCTGTGAAGTCAGTGGACTGCCATTCCTGTACATGCACCTGTTGGTGGCGCTGATTACGCTGGTTGTTTTTCAAATGCTGGGCGGGATGACCGATTTTTATCGCTCCTGGCGCGGCGTCAAAATGTCGACAGAGTTAACGCTGTTACTGCAAAACTGGACGCTGAGCCTGATCTTCAGCGCCGGTCTGGTGGCGTTTAATGATGACTTTGACAACCGCCTCGCCACCTGGCTGGCCTGGTATGCGCTGTCCAGCCTGGGCTTAGTGTTATGCCGTTCATTTATTCGTTTCGGCGCGGGCTGGCTACGCAATCGTGGTTATAACACTCGCCGGGTCGCCGTCGCCGGGGATTTGCCTGCGGGCCAGACGTTGCTGGATAGCTTCCGTAATGAGCCGTGGCTGGGTTTTGAGGTGGTGGGCGTCTATCACGATCCTAAACCGGGCGGCGTCTCTGCTGATTGGGCCGGGAACTTCGAGCAGTTAATTGACGATGCGAAAGCCTCGCGAATTCACAATGTTTATATCGCCATGTCGATGAGCGACGGCGCCATGGTGAAAAAACTGGTGCGCGAGCTGGCCGACACCACCTGCTCGGTGATCCTTATTCCCGATGTGTTCACCTTTAATATTCTCCACTCGCGCGTGGAGGAGATGAGCGGCGTTCCGGTCGTTCCGCTGTATGACACGCCGCTGTCAGGGATTAACCGTCTGCTTAAACGGGCAGAAGATATCGTGCTGGCGTCGCTGATTCTGCTGCTCATCTCACCGGTACTGTGCTGCATTGCGCTGGCGGTCAAATTGAGCTCGCCCGGGCCGGTGATTTTCCGTCAGACGCGCTACGGGATGGACGGCAAGCCGATCAAAGTCTGGAAGTTCCGCTCAATGAAGGTGATGGAGAACGATAAGGTCGTTACCCAGGCGACGCAAAACGATCCGCGCGTCACTCGGGTAGGTAACTTTTTGCGTCGTACCTCGCTGGATGAATTGCCGCAGTTTATCAACGTATTAACTGGCGGGATGTCCATCGTCGGTCCTCGTCCTCACGCGGTGGCGCACAACGAACAGTATCGTCAGTTGATTGAAGGTTACATGCTACGCCACAAGATGAAGCCGGGCATCACCGGCTGGGCGCAAATTAATGGCTGGCGCGGTGAGACCGATACGCTGGAGAAAATGGAAAAACGCGTGGAATTCGACCTGGAATACATCCGCGAATGGAGTATTTGGTTCGATATCAAAATCGTTTTTCTGACGATTTTTAAAGGGTTTGTTAATAAAGCGGCGTATTAAGAACCTGACCCACAAGGCTATTTTACTTGCCATATTGCACCAGGGCAGTGCTCAATCTGGCTGCGCCAATGACGCCTTGTGAACAGGTTCTGGAGAAAAGAATGAGTTTACGACAAAAAACGATCAGTGGCGCTAAATGGTCGGCTATCGCCACGATAGTGATTATCGGTCTGGGGTTAATTCAGATGACGGTGCTGGCGCGGATCATCGACAACCACCAGTTTGGCCTGTTGACCGTCTCGCTGGTGATTATCGCGCTGGCCGACACGATCTCGGACTTTGGCATCGCGAACTCGATTATCCAGCGTAAAACGATTGGGCATCTGGAGCTGACCACGCTCTACTGGCTAAACGTTGGGCTTGGGATTGTGGTATTTGCGGTGGTCTTTTGGCTGAGCGATGCGATTGCCCATGTTTTGCATAACCCGGATCTCGCGCCGTTAATCAAAACGTTGTCGCTGGCGTTTATTGTGATCCCTCACGGGCAGCAGTTCCGCGCGCTGATGCAAAAAGAGCTGGAGTTCAATAAGATCGGCATGATCGAAACGACCTCCGTGCTGGCGGGGTTCACCTTTACGGTGATTAGCGCCCATTACTGGCCGCTGGCGTTAACCGCGATTCTCGGCTATCTGGTGAACAGTGCGGTGCGAACGCTGCTCTTTGGTTTCTTTGGCCGCAAGATTTACCGTCCGGGGCTGCATTTTTCGCTGGCATCGGTGTCCACGAACCTGCGTTTTGGCGCGTGGCTGACGGCAGACAGTATCGTCAATTACATCAACACGAATTTATCGACGCTGGTACTGGCGAGAATTCTCGGCGCAAGCGTCGCCGGGGGATATAACCTCGCGTACAACGTGGCGGTTGTGCCGCCGGCGAAGCTTAACCCCATCATTACTCGCGTGCTATTTCCGGCATTCGCCAAAATCCAGGACGATACCGAGAAGCTGCGCGTCAACTTCTATAAGTTGCTTTCCGTGGTGGGAATTATCAATTTTCCCGCGCTGTTGGGCCTGATGGTAGTGGCGAACAATTTTGTGCCGTTAGTGTTTGGCGAGAAGTGGAACAGCATTATCCCGATCCTGCAATTGCTGTGCGTGGTGGGGCTGTTGCGCTCGGTCGGCAACCCGATTGGTTCGCTGCTGATGGCGAAAGCGCGCGTGGATATCAGCTTTAAGTTCAACGTCTTTAAAACGTTTCTGTTTATCCCGGCAATTCTCATTGGCGGCCATCTGGCGGGGGCGATTGGCGTGACGCTGGGGTTCCTGGTGGTGCAAATCATCAACACCATTCTGAGCTATTTCGTGATGATTAAGCCGGTACTCGGCTCCAGCTATCGTCAGTATATTCTCAGCCTGTGGCTACCGTTTTATCTCTCATTGCCAACATTTATTACCAGCTACGGCGCAGGAAAGCTGGTCGACGGTTATTTACCGTTGTCGGGGGTATTCGCGCTACAGGTTATGGTCGGTATTTTGAGTTTTATTTTAATGATTATTTTTTCACGCAATGCGCTGGTGATGGAAATTAAAAATCAGCTTGTTGGCAGTGCAAAAATGAAAAAGTTATTACGTGTCGGATGACGGGGATATAAGAGGCTATTTATGAAATTATTAATTTTAGGCAACCACACATGCGGCAACCGTGGTGATAGCGCCATTATGCGCGGTTTGCTTGATGCCATCCGTCAACAGGCGCCAGAGGCGGAAATGGATGTAATGAGTCGTTTCCCGGTGAGTTCCGCCTGGTTGCAGGGGCGCCCGATTATTGCCGACCCGCTGTATCAGTTAAGCCAGAAACAGCAGGCGGCGGCAGGGCTTAACGGTCGGGTGAAAAAAGTATTACGCCGTCGTTTTCAGCATAAAATTTTATTGTCTAAAGTCGCCCAGGAAGGATCGCTGCGTAATTTTGCTATCGCGCCGGAATTTGCCGAATTCGCGCAATTTATTGCGCAGTATGACGCCGTCATTCAGGTGGGCGGTTCAAACTATGTCGACTTATACGGTTTGACTCACTTTGAATATCCGCTGTGCGCGTTTATGGCGAACAAACCAATTTATATGGTGGGACATAGCGTCGGCCCTTTCCAGAACCCTGACTTTAACCAGCTCGCCAATTATATTTTTGGACGCACCAGTGCGTTGATCCTGCGTGAAACCGTCAGCCGCGATCTGATGACCGCCGCGCAGATCGATACCCGGAAAGTGGAGCAGGGGGTGGATACCGCCTGGTTAGTCGAACGCCGTCACGACGAGTTTGTTGCCAGTTATGCTGTCCAGCACTGGCTGGACGTCACCGCGCGCCGCAAAACCGTCGCGATTACGTTGCGCGATCTGGAGCCGTTTGATAAACGCCTGGGCACCACTCAGCAGGCCTATGAGCAGGCATTTGCCCAGGTCGTGAATCGCCTGATTGCGGACGGTTATCAGGTACTGGCGCTGTCGACCTGCACCAGTATCGATCGCTATAACCGCGATGACCGGATGGTTGCGTTACGGATGGCGAAGTATGTAAACGACTCAGAGCATTTCCATATCGCGATGGACGAACTCAATGACGTGGAAATCGGAAAGATCCTCGCATCCTGCGTACTGACCATCGGGACGCGCCTGCATTCCGCCATTATCTCCATGAATTTTGGCACACCCGCTATCGCCATTAATTATGAACATAAATCCGCCGGGATTATGCAGCAGCTAGGCCTGGCGGAATTGGCTATTGATATCCGTCACTTGCTGAACGGTTCATTACAAAGCGTGGTGGCCGATACGCTCAATCAATTGCCTGCGCTAAAGGCAAAAGTGGCTAACGCCGTCACCGAGGAGCGGGCGAAAGGGTTCACGATGATCAAATCCGTTCTCGACAGAATTCGGGAGGAACAATGAAAGTCAGCTTTTTTCTGCTGAAATTTCCACTTTCATCGGAAACCTTTGTGCTGAATCAGATTACTGCGTTTATTGATATGGGCCATGAGGTGGAGATTGTCGCGTTACAAAAAGGCGATACCCAACATACTCACGCCGCCTGGGAGAAGTATGGCCTGGCGGCGAAAACCCGCTGGTTACAGGATGAGCCCCAGGGACGGCTGGCGAAACTGCGCTACCGGGCATGTAAAACGCTGCCGGGGCTGCATCGGGCGGCGACCTGGAAAGCGCTCAATTTTACCCGCTATGGCGATGAATCACGCAATTTGATCCTTTCCGCGATTTGCGCGCAGGTGAGCCAGCCTTTTGTGGCGGATGTGTTCATCGCGCACTTTGGTCCGGCGGGCGTGACGGCGGCCAAACTACGCGAACTGGGCGTGCTTCGCGGCAAAATCGCGACTATTTTCCACGGGATTGATATCTCCAGCCGCGAGGTGCTCAGGCATTACACGCCGGAGTATCAGCAGTTGTTTCGTCGTGGCGATCTGATGCTGCCCATCAGCGATCTGTGGGCCGGTCGCCTGAAAAGTATGGGCTGCCCGCCGGAAAAGATTGCCGTTTCGCGCATGGGCGTCGACATGACGCGTTTTACTCATCGTCCGGTGAAAGCGCCAGGGATGCCGCTGGAGATGATTTCCGTCGCGCGCCTGACCGAGAAAAAAGGCCTGCATGTGGCGATTGAAGCCTGTCGGCAACTGAAAGCGCAGGGCGTGGCGTTTCGCTACCGCATTCTGGGGATTGGCCCGTGGGAACGTCGGCTGCGCACGCTCATCGAGCAGTATCAGCTAGAGGATGTCATTGAGATGCCGGGGTTTAAACCGAGCCATGAAGTGAAGGCGATGCTGGATGACGCCGATGTTTTTTTGCTGCCGTCGATTACCGGTACGGATGGCGATATGGAAGGTATTCCGGTGGCGCTGATGGAGGCAATGGCGGTAGGGATTCCCGTGGTATCTACCGTGCATAGCGGTATTCCGGAACTGGTGGAGGCCGGCAAATCCGGCTGGCTGGTGCCGGAAAACGATGCGCAGGCGCTGGCGGCCCGACTCGCTGAGTTCAGCCGGATTGACCACGACACGCTGGAGTCGGTGATCACGCGCGCCCGTGAAAAAGTGGCGCAAGATTTTAATCAGCAGGCGATTAATCGCCAGTTAGCCAGCCTGCTACAAACGATATAAACGAGGTGGTATGCCCACGACTAAATTCTCCCGACGTACCCTCCTGACGGCAGGTTCCGCGCTTGCTGTTCTCCCTTTTCTACGCGCCTTGCCGGTACAGGCGCGTGAACCTCGCCAGACCGTCGATATTAAGGATTATCCGGCGGATGACGGTATCGCCTCGTTCAAACAGGCCTTCGGCGACGGGCAGACCGTGGTCGTACCGCCAGGATGGGTGTGTGAAAATATCAATGCGGCGATAACGATTCCGGCGGGAAAAACGCTGCGGATACAGGGCGCGGTGCGTGGGAATGGCCGGGGACGGTTTATTTTGCAGGACGGGTGTCAGGTGGTGGGGGAGCAGGGCGGCAGTCTGCACAATGTGACGCTGGATGTTCGCGGGTCGGACTGTGTGATTAAAGGCGTGACGATGAGCGGCTTTGGCCCCGTCGCGCAAATTTTCATTGGTGGTAAGGAACCGCAGGTGATGCGTAATCTCATTATCGATGACATCACCGTTACCCACGCCAACTACGCCATTCTCCGCCAGGGATTTCATAACCAAATGGATGGCGCGCGGATTACGCATAGCCGCTTTAGCGATTTGCAGGGGGACGCCATTGAGTGGAATGTCGCGATTCACGACCGCGATATCCTGATTTCCGATCATGTCATCGAACGCATTGATTGTACCAATGGCAAAATCAACTGGGGGATCGGCATCGGGCTGGCGGGTAGCACCTATGACAACAGTTATCCTGAAGACCAGGCAGTAAAAAACTTTGTGGTGGCCAATATTACCGGATCTGATTGCCGACAGTTGGTGCACGTAGAAAATGGCAAACATTTCGTCATTCGCAATGTCAAAGCCAAAAACATCACGCCCGATTTCAGTAAAAATGCGGGTATTGATAACGCAACGATCGCAATTTATGGCTGTGATAATTTCGTCATTGATAATATTGATATGACGAATAGTGCCGGGATGCTCATCGGCTATGGCGTCGTTAAAGGCAAATACCTGTCAATTCCGCAAAACTTTAAATTAAACGCTATTCGGTTGGATAATCGCCAGGTTGCTTATAAATTACGCGGCATTCAAATTTCCTCCGGTAACGCCCCCTCTTTTGTCGCCATCACCAACGTACGGATGACGCGTGCTACGCTGGAACTGCATAATCAACCACAGCATCTTTTTCTGCGTAATATCGACGTGATGCAAACTTCAGTCATTGGCCCGGCGTTAAAAATGCGCTTCGATTTGCGTAAAGATGTCCGTGGTCAATTTATGGCCCGCCAGGACACGCTGCTTTCCCTCGCTAATGTTCATGCCATCAATGAAAACGGGCAGAGTTCCGTGGATATCGACAGGATTAATCACCAAACCGTGAATGTCGAAGCGGTGAATTTTCCGCTGCCGAAGCGGGGAGGGTAAGTACCGCTATTTTTACGAAAATTCCTGGGAAAAAGTTGTTCATACTTAATGTTATGGTGCCGACTAAGACGTAATGTAGAGCGTGCCATCATTATCCCTGGCAGCAGAGTAATTCATGCTGGCGAAAACAAGCTAAAGAGCTATAATTCAGCAACCATTTTACAGGTGGAAGAAACAATGATGAATTTGAAAGCAGTTATACCGGTAGCGGGTTTGGGTATGCATATGTTGCCTGCCACCAAGGCAATCCCAAAAGAGATGCTACCGATCGTCGACAAGCCAATGATTCAGTACATTGTCGATGAGATTGTGGCTGCAGGGATCAAAGAAATCGTACTGGTGACTCACGCGTCTAAAAACGCCGTTGAGAACCACTTCGACACCTCTTATGAACTTGAATCACTTCTTGAACAGCGCGTTAAGCGTCAGCTTTTGGCGGAAGTGCAATCTATCTGCCCACCGGGCGTAACGATTATGAACGTTCGCCAGGCGCAGCCGTTAGGGCTGGGGCACTCTATTCTGTGCGCGCGTCCGGTCGTGGGCGATAACCCTTTCATTGTGGTACTCCCGGATATTATTATTGATGATGCTACCGCCGATCCGCTGCGCTATAACCTTGCGGCGATGGTGGCGCGTTTCAATGAAACGGGTCGCAGTCAGGTGCTGGCGAAGCGCATGAAAGGTGATTTATCGGAGTATTCCGTTATCCAGACGAAAGAACCTCTGGATAATGAAGGCAAAGTCAGCCGGATTGTGGAGTTTATCGAAAAACCGGATCAGCCGCAGACGCTGGATTCCGATTTGATGGCGGTAGGCCGTTATGTGCTTTCAGCCGACATCTGGGCGGAACTGGAAAGAACCGAACCGGGCGCCTGGGGCCGCATCCAGCTCACCGATGCCATTGCTGAACTGGCGAAAAAACAGTCGGTTGACGCGATGCTAATGACGGGTGACAGCTATGACTGCGGTAAAAAAATGGGCTACATGCAGGCATTTGTGAAGTACGGGCTGCGCAACCTGAAAGAAGGAGCGAAGTTCCGTAAGAGCATAGAGCAGCTTCTGCATGAATAAGTATTAACAACCGTGATAAATGGTTGGTGATAAACATAATAACGGCAGTGAACATTCGAAGCGGCAAGTTGGCTGAAACGAGTGTTGACTGCCGTTTTAGTTTTGTATAAAGGACTTAAGTAACAAGGAGTTATCTGGAGCATTTTAATGCTGATTTTATAAGATTAATCCTTGTTTCCGGATGCAATTAATAAGACAATTAGCGTTTAAGTTTTAGTGAGCTTTGCCCTGCTGGGCGAGGTTTGTAACAAGTCGATATGTACGCAGTGCACTGGTAGCTGATGAGCCAGGGGCGGTAGCGTGTGTAACGACTTGAGCAATTAATTTTTATTGGCAAATTAAATACCACATTAAATACGCCTTATGGAATAGAAAAGTGAAAATACTTATTACTGGCGGGGCAGGTTTTATTGGATCAGCTGTTGTCCGCCATATTATTAAGAATACACAGGACACTGTAGTTAATATTGATAAATTAACCTACGCCGGTAATCTTGAATCCCTTTCTGATATTTCTGAAAGTAATCGCTACAATTTTGAACACGCGGATATTTGTGATTCCGCTGAAATAACGCGTATTTTTGAGCAGTACCAGCCGGACGCGGTGATGCATTTGGCTGCGGAAAGTCATGTGGACCGTTCGATTACCGGGCCGGCAGCATTTATTGAAACCAATATCGTCGGTACCTATGTACTTCTTGAAGTTGCGCGTAAATACTGGTCTGCGCTTGGCGAAGATAAAAAAAATAGTTTTCGTTTTCATCATATTTCCACTGATGAAGTTTACGGCGATTTACCGCATCCTGATGAAGTTGAAAACAGCGTTACGCTGCCGTTATTTACTGAAACGACGGCATATGCGCCAAGTAGCCCCTATTCTGCGTCAAAAGCATCCAGCGATCATTTAGTCCGTGCCTGGCGGCGTACCTATGGTCTACCAACGATCGTTACCAATTGTTCTAATAACTATGGCCCTTATCACTTCCCTGAAAAACTGATTCCGTTGGTCATTTTGAACGCACTGGAAGGAAAGCCTTTGCCAATTTATGGCAAAGGGGATCAGATTCGCGACTGGCTATATGTAGAAGATCACGCTCGCGCGCTTCATATGGTAGTGACTGAAGGCAAGGCAGGGGAGACTTATAACATTGGTGGCCACAATGAGAAGAAAAATCTCGATGTGGTATTTACTATCTGTGATCTGCTGGATGAGATTGTACCCAAAGCGACTTCTTATCGTGAACAAATCACTTATGTCGCGGATCGTCCGGGCCATGATCGTCGTTATGCCATTGATGCAGGTAAAATTAGCCGTGAATTAGGCTGGAAACCGCTGGAGACCTTTGAAAGCGGTATTCGTAAAACAGTGGAATGGTACCTTGCAAATACTCAATGGGTAAACAATGTTAAAAGTGGGGCGTATCAGAGTTGGATAGAACAGAACTATGAAGGACGCCAGTAATGAATATCTTACTTTTTGGTAAGACAGGGCAAGTAGGCTGGGAGTTGCAACGTTCTCTGGCGCCAGTGGGGAATCTGATTGCCCTGGATGTCCATTCAAAAGAGTTTTGCGGTGATTTTAGTAATCCGAAAGGCGTTGCTGAAACCGTTCGTAAGCTTCGTCCCGATGTGATTGTTAACGCAGCAGCCCATACTGCAGTAGATAAAGCAGAGTCTGAACCAGAACTGGCGCAGTTACTTAACGCCACCAGTGTGGAAGCCATTGCTAAAGCGGCCAACGAAACTGGCGCATGGGTAGTGCATTATTCAACCGATTATGTATTTCCTGGTACCGGCGATATCCCATGGCAGGAAACGGACGCTACGTCGCCGCTGAATGTCTATGGCAAGACCAAACTGGCGGGAGAAAAGGCCCTGCAGGATAACTGCCCTAAGCACCTTATCTTCCGCACCAGTTGGGTTTATGCAGGTAAGGGCAATAATTTCGCAAAGACAATGCTTCGTCTGGCGAAAGAGCGTCAGACACTTTCAGTCATTAACGATCAGTACGGTGCGCCAACCGGTGCGGAATTACTGGCTGACTGCACGGCCCATGCGATCCGTGTGGCGTTAAATAAACCAGAAGTCGCAGGTCTTTACCATCTGGTTGCCGGGGGAACCACAACCTGGCATGACTACGCGGCCTTAGTCTTTGACGAGGCGCGCAAGGCAGGGATAACGCTTGCGCTGACTGAGCTTAATGCTGTGCCGACCAGTGCCTACCCGACGCCGGCGAGCAGACCAGGCAATTCGCGTCTCAATACTGAAAAGTTTCAGCGTAATTTTGGCCTTATTCTGCCGCAATGGGAATTAGGAGTTAAGCGTATGCTGACTGAAATGTTTACGACGACAACCATCTGATAAATTTAAATGCCCATCAGGGCATTTTCTATGAATGAGAAATGGAAATGAAAACGCGTAAGGGCATTATTTTAGCGGGGGGCTCCGGCACTCGTCTTTATCCGGTGACTATGGCGGTTAGTAAGCAATTGCTACCAATTTATGATAAACCGATGATTTACTATCCCCTTTCCACGCTTATGCTGGCAGGCATTCGGGATATCCTAATCATCAGTACGCCACAGGACACGCCGCGTTTTCAACAACTGCTGGGAGACGGCAGTCAGTGGGGGCTGAATCTTCAATATAAAGTACAGCCAAGCCCGGATGGCTTAGCACAGGCGTTTATTATTGGTGAAGAGTTCATTGGTCATGATGATTGTGCATTAGTGCTGGGTGACAATATCTTCTATGGTCATGATTTACCAAAGTTAATGGAAGCTGCCGTTAATAAAGAAAGTGGTGCTACCGTCTTTGCTTATCATGTAAACGATCCAGAGCGCTACGGTGTGGTTGAGTTTGACCAAAGTGGCACAGCCGTTAGTCTGGAGGAAAAACCGTTACAACCGAAGAGTAATTACGCGGTAACGGGGCTGTATTTTTATGATAATAGCGTGGTGGAGATGGCGAAAAATCTTAAGCCTTCCGCTCGCGGTGAGTTAGAAATCACGGATATTAACCGTATCTATATGGATCAGGGAAGATTGTCTGTCGCTATGATGGGGCGCGGTTATGCCTGGTTGGATACAGGGACGCATCAGAGTTTGATAGAGGCCAGTAATTTTATTGCAACCATCGAAGAACGCCAGGGACTAAAAGTGTCCTGCCCGGAAGAGATCGCATTTCGTAAAAATTTTATAAATGCACAACAGGTTATAGAACTGGCCGGGCCATTATCAAAAAATGATTATGGCAAATATTTGCTGAAGATGGTGAAAGGTTTATAAGTGATGATTGTGATTAAAACAGCAATACCAGATGTCTTGATCTTAGAGCCTAAAGTTTTTGGCGATGAGAGGGGATTCTTTTTTGAAAGTTATAACCAGCAGACCTTTGAAGAGTTGATTGGACGTAAAGTTACATTTGTTCAAGATAATCATTCAAAATCCAAAAAGAACGTACTCAGAGGGCTACATTTTCAGAGAGGAGAAAATGCACAGGGGAAGTTAGTTCGTTGTGCTGTCGGTGAGGTTTTTGATGTTGCGGTCGATATCCGAAAAGAATCGCCTACTTTTGGTCAATGGGTTGGCGTAAATCTATCTGCTGAGAATAAGCGACAGCTTTGGATTCCAGAAGGTTTTGCTCATGGTTTTGTTACTCTTAGTGAGTATGCAGAGTTTCTGTACAAAGCAACTAATTATTACTCACCTTCATCGGAAGGTAGCATTCTATGGAATGATGAGACAATAGGTATTGAATGGCCTTTTTCTCAGCTGCCTGAGCTTTCAGCAAAAGATGCTGCAGCGCCTTTACTGCATCAAGCCTTGTTAACAGAGTAAGCATCGTGTCTCATATTATTAAGATTTTTCCATCAAATATTGAATTTTCCGGTAGAGAGGATGAATCAATCCTCGATGCTGCGCTATCGGCTGGCATCCATCTTGAACATAGCTGCAAAGCGGGTGATTGTGGTATCTGTGAGTCCGATTTGTTGGCGGGAGAAGTTGTTGACTCCAAAGGTAATATTTTTGGACAGGGTGATAAAATACTAACCTGCTGCTGTAAACCTAAAACCGCCCTTGAGCTAAATGCGCATTTTTTTCCTGAACTAGCTGGGCAGACAAAAAAAATTGTCCCATGCAAGGTAGATAGTGCTGTACTGGTTTCAGGCGATGTTATGACTTTGAAGTTACGCACACCACCAACAGCAAAAATTGGCTTCCTTCCAGGGCAGTATATCAATTTACATTATAAAGGTGTAACTCGCAGTTATTCTATCGCTAATAGTGATGAGTCGAATGGTATTGAGTTGCATGTAAGGAATGTTCCCAATGGTCAGATGAGTTCGCTCATTTTTGGGGAGTTACAAGAAAATACTCTTATGCGCATTGAAGGGCCTTGCGGAACATTTTTTATTCGTGAAAGTGACAGACCTATAATCTTCCTTGCAGGCGGTACTGGATTCGCTCCAGTTAAATCAATGGTTGAGCATCTCATTCAGGGAAAATGTCGTCGTGAGATCTACATTTACTGGGGAATGCAATATAGTAAAGATTTTTACTCTGCATTACCGCAGCAGTGGAGTGAACAGCACGACAACGTTCATTATATCCCTGTTGTTTCTGGTGATGACGCCGAATGGGGGGGAAGAAAGGGATTTGTCCATCATGCCGTGATGGATGATTTTGATTCTCTAGAGTTCTTCGATATATATGCATGTGGTTCACCTGTGATGATCGATGCCAGTAAAAAGGACTTTATGATGAAAAATCTCTCTGTAGAACATTTCTATTCTGATGCATTTACCGCATCTAAATAATATTGAGGATAATTTATGAAAGCGGTCATCCTGGCTGGTGGACTTGGTACCAGACTAAGTGAAGAAACAATTGTAAAACCAAAACCGATGGTAGAAATTGGTGGCAAGCCTATTCTTTGGCACATTATGAAAATGTATTCTGTGCATGGTATCAAGGATTTTATTATCTGCTGTGGTTATAAAGGATATGTGATTAAAGAATATTTTGCGAACTACTTCCTTCACATGTCAGATGTAACATTCCATATGGCTGAAAACCGTATGGAAGTTCACCATAAACGTGTTGAACCATGGAATGTCACATTGGTTGATACGGGTGATTCTTCAATGACTGGTGGTCGTCTGAAACGTGTTGCTGAATACGTAAAAGATGACGAGGCTTTCCTGTTTACTTATGGTGATGGCGTTGCCGACCTTGATATCAAAGCGACTATCGATTTCCATAAGGCTCACGGTAAGAAAGCGACTTTAACAGCTACTTTTCCACCAGGACGCTTTGGCGCATTAGATATCCAAGCTGGTCAGGTCCGGTCATTCCAGGAAAAACCGAAAGGCGATGGGGCAATGATCAATGGTGGTTTCTTTGTGTTGAATCCATCGGTTATCGATCTCATCGATAACGATGCAACAACCTGGGAACAAGAGCCATTAATGACATTGGCACAACAGGGGGAGTTAATGGCTTTTGAACACCCTGGTTTCTGGCAGCCGATGGATACTCTACGTGATAAAGTTTACCTCGAAGGGCTGTGGGAAAAAGGTAAAGCTCCGTGGAAAACCTGGGAGTAACTAGATGATTGATAAAAATTTTTGGCAAGGTAAACGTGTATTCGTTACCGGCCATACTGGCTTTAAAGGAAGCTGGCTTTCGCTATGGCTGACTGAAATGGGTGCAATTGTAAAAGGCTATGCACTTGATGCGCCAACTGTTCCAAGTTTATTTGAGATAGTGCGTCTTAATGATCTTATGGAATCTCATATTGGCGACATTCGTGATTTTGAAAAGCTGCGCAATTCTATTGCAGAATTTAAGCCAGAAATTGTTTTCCATATGGCAGCCCAGCCTTTAGTGCGCCTATCTTATGAACAGCCAATCGAAACATACTCAACAAATGTTATGGGTACTGTCCATTTGCTTGAAGCAGTTAAGCAAGTAGGTAACATAAAGGCAGTCGTAAATATCACCAGTGATAAGTGCTACGACAATCGTGAGTGGGTGTGGGGCTATCGTGAGAACGAACCCATGGGAGGGTACGATCCATACTCTAATAGTAAAGGTTGTGCAGAATTAGTCGCGTCTGCATTCCGGAACTCATTCTTCAATCCTGCAAATTATGAGCAACATGGCGTTGGTTTGGCGTCTGTGAGGGCTGGTAATGTCATAGGCGGAGGCGATTGGGCTAAAGACCGTTTAATTCCCGATATTCTGCGCTCATTTGAAAATAACCAGCAGGTTATTATTCGAAACCCATATTCTATCCGTCCCTGGCAGCATGTACTGGAGCCTCTTTCTGGTTACATTGTGGTGGCGCAACGTTTATATACAGAAGGTGCTAAGTTTTCTGAAGGATGGAATTTCGGCCCGCGTGATGAAGATGCGAAGACGGTCGAATTTATTGTTGACAAGATGGTCACGCTTTGGGGTGATGATGCAAGCTGGTTACTGGATGGTGAGAATCATCCTCATGAGGCACATTACCTGAAACTGGATTGCTCTAAAGCAAATATGCAATTAGGATGGCATCCGCGTTGGGGATTGACTGAAACACTTGGTCGCATCGTAAAATGGCATAAAGCATGGATTCGCGGCGAAGATATGTTGATTTGTTCAAAGCGTGAAATCAGCGACTATATGTCTGCAACTACTCGTTAAGAAAATAAGTTTAAGGAATCAAAGTAATGACAGCAAATAACCTGCGTGAGCAAATCTCTCAGCTTGTCGCTCAGTATGCGAATGAGGCATTGAGCCCGAAACCTTTTGTTGCAGGTACAAGCGTTGTGCCTCCTTCCGGGAAGGTTATTGGTGCCAAAGAGTTACAATTGATGGTTGAGGCGTCTCTTGATGGATGGCTAACTACTGGTCGTTTCAATGATGCCTTTGAGAAAAAACTTGGGGAATTTATTGGGGTTCCTCATGTTTTAACGACTACATCTGGCTCTTCGGCAAACTTGCTGGCACTGACTGCGCTGACTTCCCCAAAATTAGGCGAGCGTGCTCTCAAACCTGGTGATGAGGTTATTACTGTCGCTGCTGGCTTCCCGACTACAGTTAACCCGGCGATCCAGAATGGTTTAATACCGGTATTCGTGGATGTTGATATCCCGACATATAATATCGATGCCTCTCTCATTGAAGCTGCAGTTACTGAGAAATCAAAAGCGATAATGATCGCTCATACACTCGGTAATGCATTTAACCTGAGTGAAGTTCGTCGGATTGCCGATAAATATAACTTATGGTTGATTGAAGACTGCTGTGATGCCCTTGGGACGACTTATGAAGGCCAGATGGTAGGTACCTTTGGTGATATCGGAACCGTTAGTTTTTATCCGGCTCACCATATCACAATGGGTGAAGGCGGTGCTGTATTCACCAAGTCAGGTGAACTGAAGAAAATTATTGAGTCGTTCCGTGACTGGGGCCGGGATTGTTATTGTGCGCCAGGATGCGATAACACCTGCGGTAAACGTTTTGGTCAGCAATTGGGATCACTTCCTCAAGGCTATGATCACAAATATACTTATTCCCACCTCGGATATAATCTCAAAATCACGGACATGCAGGCAGCATGTGGTCTGGCTCAGTTGGAGCGCGTAGAAGAGTTTGTAGAGCAGCGTAAAGCTAACTTTTCCTATCTGAAACAGGGCTTGCAATCTTGCACTGAATTCCTCGAATTACCAGAAGCAACAGAGAAATCAGACCCATCCTGGTTTGGCTTCCCTATCACCCTGAAAGAAACTAGCGGTGTTAACCGTGTCGAACTGGTGAAATTCCTTGATGAAGCAAAAATCGGTACACGTTTACTGTTTGCTGGAAATCTGATTCGCCAACCGTATTTTGCTAATGTGAAATATCGTGTAGTGGGTGAGTTGACAAATACCGACCGTATAATGAATCAAACGTTCTGGATTGGTATTTATCCAGGCTTGACTACAGAGCATTTAGATTATGTAGTTAGCAAGTTTGAAGAGTTCTTTGGTTTGAATTTCTAATTCAATTTATTCTATCTGGTGATTGCGATGACCTTTTTGAAAGAATATGTAATTGTCAGTGGGGCTTCCGGCTTTATTGGTAAGCATTTACTCGAAGCTCTAAAAAAATCGGGGATTTCAGTTGTCGCAATCACTCGAGATGTAATAAAAAATAATAGTAATGCATTAGCTAATGTTAGATGGTGCAGTTGGGATAATATCGAATTATTAGTCGAGGAGTTATCAATTGATTCTGCATTAATTGGTATCATTCATTTGGCAACAGAATATGGGCATAAAACATCATCTCTCATAAATATTGAAGATGCAAATGTTATAAAACCATTAAAGCTTCTTGATTTGGCAATAAAATATCGGGCGGATATCTTTTTAAATACAGATAGTTTTTTTGCCAAGAAAGATTTTAATTATCAACATATGCGGCCTTATATAATTACTAAAAGACACTTTGATGAAATTGGGCATTATTATGCTAATATGCATGACATTTCATTTGTAAACATGCGATTAGAGCATGTATATGGGCCTGGGGATGGTGAAAATAAATTTATTCCATACATTATCGACTGCTTAAATAAAAAACAGAGTTGCGTGAAATGCACAACAGGCGAACAGATAAGAGACTTTATTTTTGTAGATGATGTGGTAAATGCTTATTTAACTATATTAGAAAATAGAAAAGAAGTACCTTCATATACTGAGTATCAAGTTGGAACTGGTGCTGGGGTAAGTTTGAAAGATTTTCTGGTTTATTTGCAAAATACTATGATGCCAGGTTCATCGAGTATATTTGAATTTGGTGCGATAGAGCAAAGAGATAATGAAATAATGTTCTCTGTAGCAAATAATAAAAATTTAAAAGCAATGGGCTGGAAACCAAATTTCGATTATAAAAAAGGAATTGAAGAACTACTGAAACGGTTATGAGATTTTCATGATCTTTTAATAAATAAATCGTTAACAAATTAGTCGCGTTATGTTGTAAAAACTAAGTCGTTTAATTGCATAGTGAAAGTTCAATTGTTAAAAATTCCGAGTCATTTAATTGTTGCAGGTTCATCATGGTTATCCAAAATAATAATTGCCGGGGTGCAGTTAGCAAGTATTTCATATCTTATTTCTATACTAGGTGAAGAGAAATATGCAATCTTTAGTTTGTTAACTGGTTTATTAGTATGGTGTAGCGCTGTTGATTTTGGCATAGGTACAGGACTGCAAAATTATATATCAGAATGCAGAGCCAAAAACAAAAGTTATGATGCATATATTAAATCAGCATTACATCTAAGCTTTATAGCTATTATTTTTTTTATTGCTTTATTTTATATTTTTTCTGGGGTAATTTCCGCTAAATATCTTTCTTCTTTTCATGAGATATTACAGGACAAAACCAGAATGCTCTTTTTTACCTCATGTCTGGTTTTCAGTTCTATTGGAATCGGAGCTATTGCTTATAAAATACTTTTTGCCGAATTGGTCGGGTGGAAAGCTAATCTATTAAACGCATTATCTTATATGATAGGTATGCTCGGCTTGTTATATATATACTATAGGGGGATCTCAGTTGACATAAAATTATCACTAATAGTCCTGTATCTTCCAGTGGGTATGATTTCATTGTGCTATATTGTATATAGATACATAAAGCTTTATCATGTTAAAACAACAAAATCTCATTATATAGCGATTTTACGTAGATCTTCAGGGTTTTTTCTTTTTACTTTATTATCGATAGTGGTGCTTCAAACAGATTATATGGTCATTTCTCAAAGGCTAACTCCTGCTGATATTGTCCAATATACAGTAACGATGAAAATTTTTGGTTTAGTCTTTTTTATTTATACTGCTATTTTGCAAGCATTATGGCCTATATGTGCTGAATTGAGAGTCAAACAGCAATGGAAAAAACTTAACAAAATGATAGGTGTCAATATTTTGCTTGGCTCACTATATGTTGTTGGATGTACAATATTTATTTATTTATTTAAAGAACAGATATTTTCAGTAATAGCCAAAGATATTAATTATCAAGTTTCTATTTTATCTTTTATGTTAATTGGCATATATTTCTGTATTCGCGTTTGGTGTGACACTTATGCAATGTTATTGCAAAGTATGAATTATTTAAAAATACTTTGGATATTAGTACCACTACAAGCAATAATTGGTGGAATAGCACAATGGTATTTTTCTAGTACGCTTGGAATCAGTGGAGTGCTGCTTGGCTTGATTATATCTTTTGCTTTAACTGTTTTTTGGGGGCTTCCACTAACTTACTTAATTAAGGCAAATAAGGGATAATCATATGCTTATATCATTTTGTATTCCAACTTATAATAGAAAAGAATATCTTGAAGAGTTGTTGAATAGTATAAACAATCAGGAAAAATTTAATTTAGATATTGAGATATGTATATCAGATAATGCCTCTAATGATGGTACAGAGGAAATGATTGATGTTTGGAGGAATAATTATAATTTCCCAATAATATATCGGCGTAATAGCGTTAACCTTGGACCGGATAGGAATTTTCTTGCTTCAGTATCCCTTGCGAATGGGGATTATTGTTGGATATTTGGCAGTGATGATGCTCTTGCAAAAGACTCGTTAGCGATATTACAAACTTATCTCGATTCTCAAGCAGATATATATTTATGTGACAGAAAAGAGACCGGCTGTGATTTAGTTGAGATTAGAAATCCTCATCGTTCCTGGCTCAGAACAGATGATGAGCTTTATGTGTTTAATAATAATTTAGATAGGGAAATCTATCTCAGTAGATGCTTATCTATTGGTGGTGTATTTAGCTATCTAAGTTCTTTAATAGTAAAAAAAGAACGATGGGATGCCATTGATTTTGATGCGTCCTATATTGGCACTTCCTATCCTCATGTATTTATCATGATGAGCGTATTTAATACGCCTGGGTGCCTTTTGCATTATATATCAAAACCACTCGTAATATGTCGAGGAGATAATGATAGTTTCGAGAAGAAAGGAAAGGCCAGACGAATATTAATTGATTTTATTGCATATTTAAAATTAGCTAATGATTTTTACAGTAAAAATATATCTTTAAAACTAGCATTTGAAAATGTTTTGCTAAAAGAGAGACCATGGTTATATACAACTTTGGCTATGGCATGTTATGGCAATAGTGATGAAAAAAGAGATTTATCTGAATTTTATGCAAAGCTAGGTTGTAATAAAAATATGATTAACACTGTACTTCGATTTGGGAAACTAGCATATGCAGTGAAAAATATTACCGTGCTTAAGAATCTTACTAAACGGATAATTAAGTAGTAGTAAGTTATTATATTGAGATTAAATGTAGATTTAACCTTTCTGGATTCAGCTAGATTTACGTTACTGACTTTTCTTTTTAATGAAAAATTATATTTGATATATATAAATAAATTTGGATAGCTTAACTACTTAGATGTTTTTTCTGGGAATGTTAGTATAATAATATATTTTCCTTATGATTATTTTTGTGGTGTTTTACTGCCGGTATTACATTAACTCTATTATTAACAATTACACCTAGTGTAAGCTTCGTAATATTATTTATCCTTATAATTATTGCTTTAAAGATGCGTATGGAAAAACGGAGAGCTATTCAATGATCGTAAACCTATCACGTTTAGGTAAAAGTGGTACGGGAATGTGGCAATACTCGATTAAATTTTTAACGGCACTGCGAGAAATAGCTGATGTTGACGCAATAATCTGTAGCAAGGTACACGCTGATTATTTTGAAAAGCTCGGTTATGCAGTAGTTACTGTTCCGAATATTGTTAGCAACACATCAAAAACATCGCGACTTAGACCATTAGTATGGTATGTATATAGTTACTGGCTTGCGCTGAGGGTTTTAATTAAGTTTGGTAATAAAAAATTGGTGTGTACTACGCATCACACTATCCCCTTACTGAGAAACCAAACGATAACCGTACATGATATAAGACCTTTTTATTATCCAGATAGTTTTATTCAGAAAGTGTATTTTCGTTTTTTATTAAAAATGTCCGTTAAGCGATGTAAGCATATTTTAACGGTATCTTATACCGTTAAAGATAGCATTGCTAAAACTTATAATGTAGATAGTGAGAAAATATCAGTAATTTATAACAGCGTTAATAAATCTGATTTTATACAAAAAAAAGAAAAAGAGAATTACTTTTTAGCTGTTGGAGCGAGTTGGCCACATAAAAATATTCATTCATTCATAAAAAATAAAAAAATTTGGTCTGACTCTTATAATTTAATTATTGTATGTGGTCGTACTGACTATGCAATGTCTCTCCAACAAATAGTCGTTGATCTGGAACTAAAAGATAAAGTGACTTTTTTACATGAAGTCTCATTTAATGAATTAAAGATTTTATATTCTAAAGCCTACGCGCTTGTTTATCCATCTATTGATGAGGGTTTTGGCATACCTCCTATTGAAGCGATGGCATCAAATACTCCAGTTATAGTGTCCGATATACCGGTATTTCATGAAGTGTTAACCAATGGTGCATTATATGTGAATCCGGATGATGAAAAAAGTTGGCAGAGTGCAATTAAAAATATAGAGCAGTTGCCTGATGCAATTTCCCGATTTAACAACTATGTCGCACGGTATGACTTTGATAATATGAAGCAGATGGTTGGCAATTGGTTGGCGGAATCAAAATAAATGAAAATAACATTAATTATTCCCACATATAATGCAGGGTCGCTTTGGCCTAATGTTCTGGATGCGATTAAGCAGCAAACTATATATCCGGATAAATTGATTGTTATCGACTCGGGTTCTAAAGATGAAACGGTTCCGTTAGCCTCAGACCTGAAAAATATATCAATATTTAATATTGACTCTAAAGATTTTAATCATGGAGGAACCAGAAATTTAGCAGTTGCAAAAACTCTGGACGCTGATGTTATAATTTTTCTAACGCAAGATGCAATTCTCGCGGATTCGGATGCAATTAAAAATTTGGTTTATTATTTTTCAGATCCATTGATAGCAGCGGTTTGTGGTAGACAACTTCCTCATAAAGATGCTAATCCCCTTGCAGTGCATGCCAGAAATTTTAATTATAGTTCAAAATCTATTGTTAAAAGTAAGGCAGATATAGAAAAATTGGGTATTAAAACTGTATTTATGTCCAATTCTTTTGCTGCCTATCGCCGTTCCGTTTTTGAAGAGTTAAGTGGGTTTCCTGAACATACAATTCTTGCCGAGGATATGTTTATGGCGGCTAAGATGATTCTGGCGGGTTATAAGGTCGCCTACTGCGCTGAAGCGGTGGTAAGACACTCCCATAATTATACCCCGCGAGAAGAGTTTCAACGATATTTTGATACTGGTGTATTTCATGCTTGTTCTCCGTGGATTCAGCGTGACTTTGGCGGAGCCGGTGGTGAGGGTTTCCGCTTCGTAAAATCAGAGATTCAATTCCTGCTTAAAAATGCACCGCTCTGGATTCCAAGAGCTTTATTAACAACTTTTGCTAAATTCCTGGGTTACAAATTAGGCAAGCATTGGCAATCTTTACCGTTGTCTACATGTCGCTATTTTAGCATGTACAAGAGTTATTGGAATAATATCCAGTATTCTTCGTCAAAAGAGATAAAATAAATGTCTGTTCTTCCCGTAATTATGGCTGGCGGCACAGGTAGCCGTTTATGGCCGCTTTCACGCGAATATCATCCGAAGCAGTTTCTAAGCGTTGAAGGTAAACTATCAATGCTGCAAAATACTATAAAGCGATTAGCTTCACTTTCTACAGAAGAACCCGTTGTCATTTGCAATGACAGACACCGTTTCTTAGTCGCTGAACAACTCCGTGAAATTGACAAGTTAGCAAATAATATTATTCTCGAACCGGTAGGCCGTAATACTGCACCAGCGATCGCTCTTGCCGCGTTTTGTGCGCTCCAGAATGCTGATAATGCTGATCCTCTTTTGTTGGTTCTTGCTGCAGATCATGTGATCCAGGATGATATAGCTTTTACGAAAGCTGTCAGACGTGCTGAAGAATATGCCGTAAATGGTAAGCTTGTAACTTTTGGTATTGTTCCAACGCATGCTGAAACGGGTTATGGATATATTCGTCGTGGTGAGTTGATAGGAAATAACGCTTATGCAGTGGCTGAATTTGTGGAGAAACCGGATATCGATACCGCCGGTGACTATTTCAAATCAGGGAAATATTACTGGAATAGCGGTATGTTTTTATTTCGTGCAAGCTCTTATTTAAACGAATTAAAGTACTTATCACCTGAAATTTATAAAGCTTGTGAAAAGGCGGTAGGTCATATAAATCCCGATCTTGATTTTATTCGTATTGATAAAGAAGAGTTTATGTCATGCCCGAGTGATTCTATCGATTATGCAGTTATGGAGCACACACAGCATGCCGTGGTTATACCAATGAGCGCTGGCTGGTCGGATGTGGGATCCTGGTCCTCTCTATGGGATATATCGAATAAAGATCATCAGAGAAATGTTTTAAAAGGAGATATCTTCGCACATGCTTGTAATGATAATTACATTTATTCCGAAGATATGTTTATAAGTGCGATTGGTGTAAGCAATCTTGTCATTGTTCAAACAACAGACGCCTTACTGGTGGCCAATAAAGATACAGTACAAGATGTTAAAAAAATTGTCGATTATTTAAAACGAAATGATAGGAACGAATATAAACAACATCAAGAAGTTTTCCGCCCCTGGGGAAAATATAATGTGATTGATAGCGGCAAAAATTACCTCGTTAGATGTATCACTGTTAAGCCGGGTGAGAAATTTGTGGCGCAGATGCATCACCACCGGACTGAGCATTGGATAGTATTATCCGGGACTGCTCGTGTTACAAAGGGAGAGCAGATTTATATGGTTTCTGAAAATGAATCAACATTTATTCCTCCGGATACTATTCACGCGCTGGAAAATCCTGGAATGATCCCCCTGAAGTTAATTGAGATTCAATCAGGTACCTATCTTGGTGAGGATGATATTATTCGTTTAGAACAACGTTCTGGATTTTCGAAGGAGTGGACTAATGAACGTAGTTAATAATAGCCGTGATGTTATTTATTCATCAGGTATTGTGTTTGGAACGAGTGGGGCTCGCGGTCTTGTAAAAGATTTTACACCTCAGGTATGTGCTGCTTTTACGGTTTCATTTATTGCGGTTATGCAGGAACATTTTTCCTTTGATACAGTAGCATTGGCAATAGATAATCGTCCAAGTAGTTATGGGATGGCTCAGGCGTGTGCTGCTGCATTGGCGGATAAAGGCGTTAACTGTATTTTTTATGGAGTGGTACCAACCCCAGCTTTGGCCTTTCAGTCTATGTCTGACAATATGCCTGCGATAATGGTTACGGGAAGTCATATTCCATTCGAGCGGAACGGCCTCAAGTTTTATCGTCCTGATGGTGAAATCACGAAACATGATGAGGCTGCGATCCTTAGTGTTGAAGATACGTGTAGCCATTTAGAGCTTAAAGAACTCATAGTTTCAGAAATGGCTGCTGTTAATTATATATCTCGTTATACATCTTTATTTTCTACTCCATTCCTGAAAAATAAGCGTATTGGTATTTACGAACATTCAAGCGCTGGGCGTGATCTTTATAAGCCTTTATTTATTGCATTGGGGGCTGAAGTCATTAGCTTGGGTAGAAGCGATAACTTTGTACCTATAGATACAGAGGCTGTAAGCAAAGAGGATCGGGAAAAAGCACGCTCATGGGCTAAAGAGTTCGATTTAGATGCCATATTCTCAACAGATGGGGATGGTGATCGTCCTCTTATTGCTGATGAGGTAGGTGAGTGGTTGAGAGGCGATATATTAGGTCTGTTATGTTCACTTGCATTGGATGCAGAAGCCGTCGCTATTCCTGTTAGTTGTAACAGCATAATTTCTTCTGGCCGCTTTTTTAAACATGTTAAGCTTACAAAAATTGGCTCGCCTTATGTTATCGAAGCTTTTAATGAATTATCGCGGAGTTATAGTCGTATTGTCGGTTTTGAAGCCAATGGCGGTTTTTTATTAGGAAGCGATATCTGTATTAACGAGCAGAATCTTCATGCCTTACCAACTCGTGATGCTGTATTACCAGCAATAATGCTGCTTTACAAAAGTAGGAATACCAGCATTAGCGCTTTAGTCAATGAACTCCCAACTCGTTACACCCATTCTGACAGATTACAGGGGATTACAACTGATAAAAGTCAATCCTTAATTAGTATGGGCAGAGAAAATCTGAGCAACCTCTTAAGTTATATTGGTTTGGAGAATGAAGGTGCAATTTCTACAGATATGACAGATGGTATGCGAATTACTTTACGTGATGGATGTATTGTGCATTTGCGCGCTTCTGGTAATGCACCTGAGTTACGCTGCTATGCAGAAGCTAATTTATTAAATAGAGCTCAGAATCTTGTAAATACAACGCTTGCTAATATTAAAAAACGATGCTTGCTGTAAAAGAATTGAATGTTATTTACTTAATATGCCTATTTTATTTACATTATGCACGGTCAGAGGGTGAGGATTAAATGGATAATATTGATAATAAGTATAATCCACAGCTATGTAAAATTTTTTTGGCTATATCGGATTTGATTTTTTTTAATTTAGCCTTATGGTTTTCATTAGGATGTGTCTATTTTATTTTTGATCAAGTACAGCGATTTATTCCTCAAGACCAATTAGATACAAGAGTTATTACTCATTTTATTTTGTCAGTAGTATGTGTCGGTTGGTTTTGGATTCGTTTGCGACATTATACATACCGCAAGCCATTTTGGTATGAGTTAAAAGAAATTTTTCGTACGATCGTTATTTTTGCTATATTTGATTTGGCTTTGATAGCGTTTACAAAATGGCAGTTTTCACGCTATGTCTGGGTGTTTTGTTGGACTTTTGCCATAATCCTGGTGCCTTTTTTTCGCGCACTTACAAAGCATTTATTGAACAAGCTAGGTATCTGGAAGAAAAAAACTATCATCCTGGGGAGCGGACAGAATGCTCGTGGTGCATATTCTGCGCTGCAAAGTGAGGAGATGATGGGGTTTGATGTTATCGCTTTTTTTGATACGGATGCGTCAGATGCTGAAATAAATATGTTGCCGGTGATAAAGGACACTGAGACTATTTGGGATTTAAATCGTACAGGTGATGTCCATTATATCCTTGCTTATGAATACACCGAGTTGGAGAAAACACATTTTTGGCTACGTGAACTTTCAAAACATCATTGTCGTTCTGTTACTGTAGTCCCCTCTTTTAGAGGATTGCCATTATATAATACTGATATGTCTTTTATCTTTAGCCATGAAGTTATGTTATTAAGGATACAAAATAACTTGGCTAAAAGGTCGTCCCGTTTTCTCAAACGGACATTTGATATTGTTTGTTCAATAATGATTCTTATAATTGCATCACCACTTATGATTTATCTGTGGTATAAAGTTACTCGAGATGGTGGTCCGGCTATTTATGGTCACCAGCGAGTAGGTCGGCATGGAAAACTTTTTCCATGCTACAAATTTCGTTCTATGGTTATGAATTCTCAAGAGGTACTAAAAGAACTTTTGGCTAACGATCCTATTGCCAGGGCTGAATGGGAAAAAGATTTTAAACTGAAAAATGATCCTCGAATCACAGCTGTAGGTCGATTTATACGTAAAACTAGCCTTGATGAGTTGCCACAACTTTTTAATGTACTAAAAGGTGATATGAGCCTGGTTGGACCACGACCTATCGTTTCGGATGAACTGGAGCGTTATTGTGATGATGTTGATTATTATTTGATGGCAAAGCCGGGCATGACAGGTCTATGGCAAGTGAGTGGGCGTAATGATGTTGATTATGACACCCGTGTTTATTTTGATTCCTGGTATGTTAAAAACTGGACGCTTTGGAATGATATTGCCATTCTGTTTAAAACAGCGAAAGTTGTTTTGCGGCGAGATGGTGCGTATTAAGCTTAACGAGAAGTACTGAATAATAATTGTATAAAATAGCCTGCGTAAAATCTGAACGCATCAATCGCTACCTTAATATCATATCTTTGAGTTAACATACTATTCACCTTTAACCTGCCATGACCGTTTGTGGCAGGGTTTCCACACCTGACAGGAGTATGTAATGTCCAAGCAACAGATCGGCGTCGTCGGTATGGCAGTGATGGGGCGCAACCTCGCGCTCAACATCGAAAGCCGTGGTTATACCGTCTCCGTTTTCAACCGCTCCCGTGAAAAGACCGAAGAAGTGATTGCCGAGAATCCCGGCAAAAAGCTGGTGCCTTATTACACGGTGAAAGAGTTTGTTGAATCCCTCGAAACGCCTCGTCGTATCCTGTTAATGGTGAAAGCGGGCGCAGGTACTGATGCAGCTATCGATTCGCTGAAACCGTATCTGGAAAAAGGCGATATCATTATTGATGGCGGTAACACCTTCTTCCAGGACACAATCCGTCGCAATCGTGAGCTGTCTGCGGAAGGTTTTAACTTTATCGGTACCGGTGTTTCCGGTGGTGAAGAGGGCGCGCTGAAAGGGCCATCTATCATGCCTGGCGGTCAGAAAGATGCCTATGAACTGGTGGCGCCGATCCTGACGAAGATTGCTGCTGTGGCGGAAGATGGCGAACCGTGCGTGACCTATATCGGCGCCGATGGTGCGGGTCACTACGTCAAGATGGTCCACAATGGTATTGAATATGGCGATATGCAGCTTATCGCTGAAGCTTACTCCTTGCTGAAAGGCGGCCTGAACCTCAGCAATGAAGAGTTGGCGAACACTTTTACTGAGTGGAATAACGGCGAGCTGAGCAGCTATCTGATCGACATCACTAAAGACATCTTCACTAAAAAAGATGAAGACGGAAACTACCTGGTGGATGTCATTCTTGATGAAGCCGCCAACAAAGGGACCGGTAAATGGACCAGCCAGAGCGCGCTGGATCTGGGTGAACCGCTGTCGCTGATTACCGAATCCGTCTTTGCGCGTTACATCTCTTCGTTGAAAGCGCAACGTGTTGCCGCATCTAAAGTGCTCTCCGGGCCGAAAGCGCAGCCGGCAGGCGACAAAGCGGAATTTATCGAGAAAGTGCGTCGCGCGCTGTATCTTGGCAAGATCGTCTCTTATGCGCAGGGCTTCTCGCAGCTACGCGCCGCGTCTGATGAATATCACTGGGATCTTAACTACGGCGAGATTGCTAAGATTTTCCGTGCGGGCTGTATCATTCGCGCTCAGTTCCTGCAGAAAATCACCGATGCTTACGCAGAAAACGCCGGTATTGCCAATTTGCTGTTAGCGCCTTACTTCAAGAAAATTGCTGATGAGTACCAGCAGGCGCTGCGTGATGTTGTGGCTTACGCGGTGCAGAACGGCATTCCGGTGCCGACATTCTCTGCGGCAGTGGCCTACTATGACAGCTATCGCGCCGCAGTACTGCCAGCTAACTTAATTCAGGCGCAGCGTGACTACTTTGGTGCGCACACCTATAAACGTACTGATAAAGAAGGCATTTTCCATACCGAATGGTTGGAGTAATTTCTGCAAAAATGTTTAAGCCCGGTTTAATACCGGGCTTTTTTTTATCTCTATTCTTATTGATTTATCGCTTTTACTTAATATTAACTTAATAATCTGTGTTTATCGTAATGAAGATAATCTGAATTGTTTTCGTCTGCGTTGCACTTTATATACTCAGGCGTTAAAACTTTAATATCTTATCAGGATGCGAAATACATCATGATTCATAATTAAGTTAATTCTGAGAGCGAATAATGAAAATCACGATATCCGGGACGGGTTATGTTGGCTTGTCTAATGGTTTGCTTATTGCACAACATCATGATGTGGTGGCATTAGACATTGTTCCTTCCCGTGTTGAACTGTTAAATGATCGGATATCTCCGATTGTTGATAAAGAAATTCAGCAATTTTTAAAGGAAGATAACATCAGATTCAGGGCAACGCTGGATAAGTTTGATGCGTACCAGAATGCAGATTACGTCATCATTGCTACGCCTACAGATTACGATCCAAAAACCAACTATTTTGATACGTCCAGTGTGGAATCGGTCATTCAGGATGTGATCAGCTTCAACCCCGCAGCCGTGATGATTATTAAGTCTACGGTGCCGGTTGGCTTCACGGCAGCAATGCGCCAGAAGTTTGCGACAGAAAATATCATTTTCTCTCCGGAGTTTTTACGTGAAGGTAAGGCCCTTTACGATAACCTTTATCCCTCCCGTATCGTGATTGGGGAACAGTCTGAGCGCGCCAGAGAATTTGCCGCATTACTCCAGGAAGGCGCTATTAAACAGGAGATTCCGACGCTGTTTACGGACTCCACTGAAGCGGAAGCCATTAAACTTTTCGCCAATACTTATCTCGCTATGCGAGTCGCTTATTTTAATGAATTAGACAGCTATGCTGAAACGTTAGGGTTAAATACCCGACAAATTATTGAAGGGGTATGCCTCGACCCGCGTATTGGCAATCATTATAATAATCCCTCTTTTGGTTATGGCGGATATTGTTTGCCAAAAGATACCAAACAGTTGCTGGCTAATTATCAGTCGGTGCCTAATAATATTATCTCCGCTATCGTTGAAGCAAACCGTACGCGTAAAGATTTTATTGCCGACGCTATCCTCGCCAGAAAGCCTAAAGTGGTGGGCATTTATCGCCTGATTATGAAGAGTGGCTCCGATAACTTCCGCGCCTCATCGATTCAGGGGATTATGAAACGTATTAAAGCGAAAGGCGTAGAGGTCATTATCTATGAGCCGGTAATGGAAGAAGATACTTTCTTCAACTCTCGCCTTGAGCGTGATTTGCACTGCTTTAAACAGCAGGCGGATGTCATTATTTCCAACAGGATGGCGGCAGATCTTTTGGATGTCGCTGAAAAAGTGTATACCCGCGATCTTTTCGGTAGTGATTAATAAGGCAATCGGGGCTGATGAGTCCCGATGATTTATTGACCAAATGGAAATAATGTCTGATTTTTATCATTAATCCTATGGCATATATTTGCTTTATGACTACACTGTCTCCAGCTTCATCCTTTTTTTAGTTAGGGTATCTATGACAGTGGATAGTAATACGTCTTCCGGGCGTGGGAACGATCCGGAACAGATTGATTTGATTGAGTTATTGCTACAGTTATGGCGTGGGAAGATGACCATTATTGTAGCCGTTGTTATCGCCATTTTGCTGGCCGTAGGCTACCTGATGATAGCCAAAGAAAAATGGACATCCACGGCGATTATTACCCAACCTGATGCCGCGCAGGTTGCCACCTATACCAACGCGCTCAACGTCTTGTATGGCGGGAATGCTCCCAAAATCTCTGAAGTGCAGGCGAATTTTATAAGCCGCTTTAGCTCTGCGTTTTCCGCATTATCGGAAGCGCTGGATAATCAGAAAGAGCGGGAAAAGCTCACCATTGAACAGTCGGTAAAGGGGCAGGCGCTGCCACTCTCGGTTTCTTATGTGAGTACTACCGCTGAAGGGGCGCAGCGTCGGCTGGCGGAATATATCCAACAGGTGGATGAAGAGGTCGCTAAGGAACTGGAAGTTGACCTGAAAGATAACATCACGCTGCAAACCAAAACGTTGCAGGAGTCTCTTGAGACGCAGGAAGTTGTGGCGCAGGAACAAAAAGATCTGCGTATTAAGCAAATCGAAGAAGCGTTGCGCTATGCGGATGAGGCCAAAATCACGCAGCCGCAGATTCAGCAAACCCAGGATGTTACCCAGGACACGATGTTCCTGCTGGGCAGCGATGCGCTGAAATCGATGATACAGAACGAAGCGACGCGTCCACTGGTCTTTTCTCCGGCCTATTACCAGACGAAGCAGACACTGCTGGACATTAAAAATCTGAAAGTGACTGCCGATACGGTGCACGTCTATCGTTATGTGATGAAGCCGACGCTGCCGGTCCGTCGCGATAGCCCGAAAACAGCCATTACCCTCGTGCTGGCTGTGTTGCTGGGTGGGATGATCGGCGCCGGGATTGTGCTAGGGCGCAATGCGCTACGTAGCTATAAGCCAAAAGCCTTGTAAGCTTCTTTGCCGGATGGTGGGTTGGCTTCGAAAGGTAAAATTTCTCACTAAAAAACCGGGCATTGCCCGGTTTTTTTACGCTTATTGATGACGCTTACGAAGATTGTCGATCACGGTGGTGAGGTTGAGATCCTGATCCTGCAACAGCACCAGCAGGTGGTACATCAAATCAGACGCTTCATTGGTCAGCTCAACACGATCGTTAACGGTGGCCGCCAACGCGGTTTCCACACCTTCTTCGCCAACTTTTTGCGCAATACGTTTGGTACCGCTGGCGTACAGTTTCGCCGTGTAGGAGCTGGCCGGATCGGCGGTTTTGCGCTCTGCCAGTAGCTGCTCCAGTTGATACAGGAATAACCATTGATGGCTGGCGTCGCCAAAGCAGCTACTGGTACCTTTGTGGCAGGTCGGCCCGACAGGGTTTGCCAGCACCAGCAGTGTATCGTTGTCGCAATCTGGCGCAATGCTGACGACATTCAGCACATGGCCTGAGGTTTCGCCTTTGGTCCATAAACGCTGTTTCGTGCGTGAGAAGAACGTAACATGGCCGGATTCAATGGTTTTGTCCAGCGCTTGTGGGTTCATATAGCCCAGCATCAATACTTCGCCGGATACCGCATGTTGCACGATGGCTGGCATCAGGCCATCGGTTTTTTCCCAGTCCAGCTCGCGGCGTTGTTGCTCTGTTAACATATCCTGATCTCCACGCCCTGGCCTGCCAGGTACGCTTTTAATTCGCCAATATTGATGATTTGCTTGTGAAAAACGGAGGCGGCAAGCGCGCCGTCGACATCGGCATCACGGAATGCCTCAAGAAAGTGTTCCATCGTGCCCGCGCCGCCGGAGGCGATTAGCGGCACGCGGCAAACGTCACGGACTTTTTTCAACTGCGTCAGATCGTAACCGTTACGCACGCCGTCCTGGTTCATCATATTCAGGACGATTTCCCCCGCGCCGCGCTGTTGTACCTCTTGCACCCAGTCCAGCGTCTCCCACTGCGTCACGCGGGTACGGTTTTCATCGCCGGTATACTGGTTAACATGGTATTTCCCCGTGGCGTCGTCAAACCAGGTATCAATCCCGACGACAATGCACTGTACGCCAAAACGGTCAGCCAGACGGGTAATCAGCGTTGGGTCAGCCAGCGCCGGGGAGTTGATAGAGATCTTATCCGCCCCGAAAGAAAGAATTTTGGCGGCGTCGTCAATTGACCGGATACCGCCCGCTACGCAAAACGGAATGTCGATCACCTCGGCAACGCGCGCCACCCAGCTTTTATCGACTACGCGACCATCGCTGGAGGCGGTAATGTCATAGAACACCAGTTCGTCCGCGCCTTCGTCGGCATAGCGTTTGGCCAGCGGAACGATATCGCCAATGATCTCATGGTTGCGAAACTGTACGCCTTTCACCACCTGACCATCACGAACGTCCAGACACGGAATTATACGTTTTGCCAGCATTGGATGGCCTCCTTAACGGTAAATTTCCCTTCTAACAGCGCGCGCCCGACAATCACGCCGCGCACGCCGGTGCCGCGCAGGGCGGCAATATCATCGATATCGCCAATACCGCCGGAGGATTGAAAGGCGATCTGCGGATATCTGGCGCATACTTCTTCGTACAGCGAAACGTTAGAGCCCGCCAGCGTGCCGTCGCGAGAAATATCGGTACACAGTACATGTTTCAGGCCGACGGGGAGATAGGTCTCCACCAGTTGTTCCAGCGAGACGCCGGAATTTTCCTGCCAGCCGCTAACCGCCACCTGCTTGTTGCCGTGTTCGTCTATGCGAACGTCCAGCGCCAGCACCAGCGCCTGCGCGCCAAAACGTTCAAACCAGCCTTTCACCACGTCAGGGGATTTCACCGCCGTTGAACCGATGACCACACGGGCAACGCCAGCTTTCAGTAATGCCGCAACGTCTTCTTCGGTACGCACGCCGCCGCCGACCTGAACAGGCACGTTCACGCCCGCGACCAGGGTTTTAATCAGCGGTATCTGTCGCTTAGCCGGATCTTTAGCGCCGGTCAGATCTACCAGATGCAGCACCCCGGCGCCCTGGGCGGCGTAATCCTGCAAACGGGGCAGGGGATCGTTACCGTAATCCCGCTGGCGGGCGTAGTCGCCCTGATGGAGACGCACCACGGTGCCGTCAATTAAATCTAATGCCGGAATAATCATTACATCTCCAGGAAGTTTTTCAGCAACTGAGCGCCCGCCGCGCCAGAACGTTCCGGGTGGAACTGTACGCCGAAGAAATTATCTTTCTGTACCGCCGCGGTGAATGGCTCGCCGTAATTGCACTGGGCGATAGTCCACGGGTTGACCGGCATCGCGTAGCTGTGCACAAAGTAAAAATAGGCGCCATCTTCAATGCCCTGAAACAGTCGGTTGCCCGCCTGCGGATACACGCGATTCCAGCCCATGTGCGGCAGCGGCAGACCAAAGTCGGTCATTTTCGGCACGTCTTGCTCGATAATGTTCAGCAGATCCACGCCGCGCGTCTCTTCGCTGCGACGACCCAGCAGTTGCATCCCTAAGCAGATACCCAGTACCGGCTGAGTACACGCTTTAATTAAGTCGATCAGTTCACGTTCGCGCAGTTGATCCATAGCGGCCTGCGCCGTGCCGACGCCGGGCAGAAAGAGTTTGTCAGCGCGTAATACGATTTCCGCTTCGCGGCTGACCACCGGGGTGTAACCGTGGCGCGCCACGGCGGATTTTACCGAGCTTAAATTGGCGCAGCCGGTGTCAAGGATGACGACGTTCATCACAGCACTCCTTTCGAGGACGGTAATGTATCGCCCTCCACGCGAATAGCCTGGCGTAGCGTTCGACCAAAGGCTTTAAACAAACTTTCGACACGGTGGTGATCGTTCTTACCCTTAGTCTTGAGATGCAGAGTGACGCCCATCGTGTAAGAGAGTGAGCGGAAAAAGTGTTCAATCATCTCTGTGCTCAAATCGCCCACACGCTGGTAGGTAAATTCAGCTTTATATTCCAGATGCGGACGACCGGAAATATCCAGCGCGCAGCGCGCCAGACATTCATCCATCGGCAGTACAAAGCCAAAACGGCAGATACCGCGTTTGTCGCCGAGTGCCAGTTTTAACGCCTCACCGAGCGCCAGCCCGGTATCTTCTACCGTGTGGTGATCGTCGATATAGAGATCGCCCTTAACGGTAATCTCCATGCGAAAGCCGCCGTGGGTGGCGATTTGATCGAGCATATGGTCAAAGAAGCCGACGCCGGTATTAATCTTGCTGTTGCCTTCGCGATCCAGCCAGACGCTGACATCAATCTGTGTCTCTTTGGTGTTGCGGACCACATGCGCATAGCGATCGCGTTTCGTTAGCTGTTCGCCAATCATCGTCCAGTTCAGCGTTTCACGGTGATAGCGTAAACCAGTAATGCCCATATTATCAGCGAGCTGGATATCGGTTGCACGATCGCCAATCACATAACTGTTGGCGCTATCCATCGCTTGTTCCGCAAGATAACGCTCCACCAGCTTCACTTTGGGCTTACGGCAGTTGCAGTCGTCTGCGGGCAGGTGAGGGCAGATCAGCACCTCATCAAAGCGTACGCCCTGTGAGGTGAAAATCTGCATCATCAGGTTGTGCGGTCCGTCGAAGTCCGCCTGCGGGAAGCTTTGCGTGCCAAGTCCATCCTGGTTAGTGATCATCACCAGCTTAAAACCGGCTTTTTGCAGTTTCAGCAATACGGGAATCACCTCTGGCTCAAAGGCCAGTTTATCAAAGCGGTCTACCTGAAAATCGCTCGGCGGTTCGGAAATCAAGGTTCCGTCCCGGTCAATGAAAAGATACTTCTGACTCATACTGGCTCCGCACGTAAGGCGTCAATGACGCGCTGGTTTTCCTGGCGGGTGCCGACCGTAATCCGCAGGCAGCCGCTTAAAGAAGGTTGTTTATTCTGATCGCGTAAGATAATGCCCTGATCCCATAAGGATTTAAACACGCTGCTGGAGGCAGTAAACCGCGCCAGAATATAGTTGGTTTCAGAGTCAAAGACGTGTTCTACGCAGGCGGTCTGTTGCAGGGCATTCACCAGATACTGACGTTCCTGCACTGTCTGCGCCACGCGATCGCGCATTGCGTTTATTCCCTGCGGACTCAGCGCCTGGGCGGCGATATCCGCCACTGGCGTAGAAAGCGGATAAGGGGCGATCACTTTTAACAGCAGGTTGATCACCTCTTCATTAGCCAGCGTAAAGCCGCAGCGCAGACCCGCCAGCGCAAAAGCTTTCGACAATGTGCGCAGGATAACCAGATGAGGATATTCAACCAGCCAGCCTGTCAGCGTGGCCTGTGGGCAAAACTCAATATAAGCTTCGTCGGCGACGACTATCGCTTTACCGCGTGTCAACTCCAGCAGCGTGCGCAGATCCTGCGGGTTGATAAGTTGCCCGGTGGGGTTATTGGGGCTACAAACGAATACCACTTTTGTTCCGTCAAGGTTGTCGGAAATCCCCTGTAGATCCAGCTGCCAGTTTTCAAGCGCGGGAACCGTCCGGCGCTCTACGCCAAGGGTTTCGGCGCTGACGCTGTACATACCGTAAGTGGGCGGACAGTAGAGAATGGCGTCTTTCCCCGGTTCGCAGAAGGCGCGGATCACCAGTTCGATCCCTTCATCCGCGCCGCGGCTGACCAGCACCTGCTCCGGCTTTACGCCAGCATATTGCGCGTAGTTTTCAATCACGGCCTTTGGCTGGCATTCCGGGTAGCGGTTAAGCGTTTGTTGGGTGAGCTGAAACTCCACCGCTGTCGGGAATTCATTCGCGTTTAGCCAGACATCGCCGTTACCGCCCAGACGGCGGGCGGACTGATACGGTACCAGGTTGCGGACATTTTCACGGGCTAAGTCAGCGACGCTGAGAGTGTTTTCAGTGCTCATGCTTGCTCCTTGAGGGCGTTTACGCGCAGGGTCACGGCATTTTTATGGGCGGTCAGACGTTCTGCCGCCGCCAATGTTTCAATGGTTGATGCCAGAGCGGAAAAGCCCTCTTTCGACAGTTCCTGAACGGTCATCCGTTTCTGGAAATCCGCTAACCCAAGGCTGGAACAGGTAGCAGTATAGCCATAGGTCGGTAAAACATGGTTGGTTCCGGAAGCGTAATCACCGGCGGATTCCGGCGACCAGTCGCCGAGAAATACCGAGCCTGCGCTGGTAATCGCATCCACCAAATCGCGCGCATTGCGCGTCTGGATAATTAAGTGTTCCGGCCCATACTGATTAGAGATGGCGACGCACTGCGCTAAATCTTTGGTCACAATTAGACGACTGGCGCTCAGGGCCTGCCGGGCGGTGTCCGCGCGCGGCAGCTCCGCCAGTTGACGTTCTACCGCCTCCGCCACCTTGCGGGCAATGTCAGCATCAGGCGTCAGCAGAATCACCTGGGAATCCGGACCGTGCTCAGCCTGGGAGAGCAGGTCAGAAGCGACGAAATCCGGTGTTGCGCCGCTGTCGGCGATCACCAGTACTTCAGACGGCCCGGCAGGCATATCGATAGCCGCGCCGTCGAGGCGCTGGCTGACCTGACGCTTGGCTTCGGTTACAAAGGCGTTGCCGGGGCCAAAAATTTTATCCACTTTCGGTACGGACTCGCTGCCGAAGGCCAGAGCGGCAATCGCCTGCGCGCCGCCGACGTTAAAGATTTCCTGCACGCCACACAGTTGCGCCGCATAGAGGATTTCATCAGCGATGGGCGGCGGCGAGCACAGAACCACGTTCTGGCATCCCGCAATGCGCGCCGGCGTCGCCAGCATCAGCACCGTTGAGAAGAGCGGAGCCGAGCCGCCGGGAATATACAGACCGACAGACGTGACAGGACGCGTAACCTGCTGGCAACGCACGCCTGGCTGGGTTTCCACATCTACAGGCGGTAGCGTCTGCGCGGAATGGAACGTTTCAATATTTTTGACGGCAGCGGTCATCGCCTGTTTTAATTCGTCGCTCAGACGCGCGCCGGCGGCGGCGATCTCTTCAGGGGTGACGCGTAGCGCTGTCACTTCTGTTTTATCAAATTTAGCGCTGTATTCACGCAGGGCATCGTCACCGCGCGTTTTTACATTATCCAGAATATCGCTGACCGTCCGGGTAATACTGTCAGAGGCGGAAATCGCCGGACGCGTCAGCAGCGCACGCTGCTGTTCAGGGCTACAGCTGTTCCAGTCAATCAGGGTATTGAAGCTCATGGTCTTTACTCCATCACAGGGTTCCGCCTTATCCGGCCTACAGAACCCAAAATATCAACGCATTACGTAGGCCTGATAAGCGCAGCGCCATCAGGCGTCAGATCACTCCATCATCTTCTCGATCGGCAGTACCAGAATCGAGCTGGCGCCAAGCGCTTTCAGTTTCTCCATGGTTTCCCAGAACAACGTTTCGCTGCTGACCATGTGCATCGCCACGCGCTGTTGCTCGCCTGCCAGCGGCAGAATTGTCGGCCTTTCGGCGCCTGGCAGCAGGGCGATAACCTCTTCCAGGCGTTCACTTGGCGCGTGCATCATGATGTATTTCGATTCGCGCGCCTGAATCACGCCCTGAATACGGGTCAGCAATTTATCGATCAGCTCTTGCTTGCTCTGTGCCATCTCACCGTCGCGCTGAATCAGACAGGCTTTAGAGCGGTAGATAACTTCGACTTCACGCAGGCCGTTAGCTTCAAGCGTCGCGCCGGTAGAGACCAAATCGCAGATAGCGTCGGCCAGCCCCGCGCGCGGCGCGACTTCGACAGAACCATTTAACAGACACGATTTAAAAGAGACGCCTTTCTGATCGAGGTAGCGTTTGAGGAGGTGCGGATAAGAGGTGGCGATACGTTTACCGTCCAGCGCCGCCGGGCCGTCCCAGGCTTCGTCAACCGGCGTTGCCAGCGATAAACGGCAGCCGCCGAAGTCAAGACGGCGCAGGGTAAAATAGCGCGGATCTTCGCCCTGCGCGCGGCGGTTGAGTAGCTCTTCTTCCAGCACGTTCTCGCCGATAATGCCGAGATCGACCACGCCATCCATCACCAGACCCGGAATGTCATCATCACGCACGCGCAGGATATCAATCGGCATGTTTTCCGCCATCGCAATCAGGCGCTGAGTGTGTCAATTAATTTTTATGCCGCAGCGGGCCAGCAATTCTCGTGAATCATCGCTTAAACGGCCTGATTTCTGAATAGCTATGCGTAAGCGGGTGTTGTCTAACATTCTGCGTTCCTCTTTATCCTGTCTGAACCGGTCTGTATCGCGCGCCAAAAAAAAGCCCCCGGAAGATGATCTTCCGGGGGCTTTCTCATGCGTTCATGCACCACTGGAAGATCTGAATGTCTTCCAGCACACATCGCCTGAAAGACTAGTCAGGATGATGGTGATGATGGTGGTGTTTAAATTGAACGCGTGTCATAAAAATTCCGATGAATGCTTATTCATTTGATACCTTTTAACCTAAACCACTTTTACGCCTTAAAGCAAGCGCTTTTTTCATTTCGCATTTATAGTATGAATTGTCAGTCACGGCGGGCTGGCGTAGCCTTATGTATAAGGCGTTAAAGTCAGGAGAAAATGGATGAAAAAGGTCGCAATTGTCGGTTTAGGTTGGTTAGGCATGCCGCTGGCAATGTCGCTGGCAGCGAGAGGCTGGCAGGTTACCGGCAGCAAAACCACCCTTGACGGGGTGGAAGCGGCCCGTATGAGTGGAATTGAAAGCTATCCGCTGCGTCTGGAGCCGGAGCTGGTCTGTGAGGCGGACGATCTTGACGCTCTGCTGGATGTCGATGCGCTGGTGATAACACTGCCCGCGCGCCGTAGCGGTCCGGGAGAGGATTTTTATCTGCAGGCGATGCAGGAGCTGGTCGACAGCGCGCTGGCTTATCGTATCCCGCGTATTATTTTTACCAGTTCGACGTCTGTTTACGGCGATGCGCAAGGCGTGGTGAAAGAGAATACGCCGCGTAATCCGGTCACGGCCAGCGGGCGTACCCTGAAGGAACTGGAAGATTGGCTGCATAATCTGCCGGGCACGTCAGTGGATATTCTGCGGCTGGCGGGGTTGGTCGGGCCTGGGCGCCATCCCGGACGTTTCTTTGCTGGAAAAACCGCGCCGGATGGTCAACACGGGGTCAATCTGGTGCATCTTGAAGACGTGGTTGGCGCAATTACCCTCTTGCTACAGGCGCCAAAAGGAGGGCACATCTATAATATATGTGCGCCGGCGCATCCAGCCCGCAACGTGTTTTATCCGCAAATGACGCGTTTGCTGGGAATGGCGCCGCCGCATTTTCGTGACGCACCGGACAACGGCAAAGGGAAGATTATCGACGGTAGCCGGATTTGTAATGAGCTGGGATTTGAATATCAATATCCCGATCCGCTGGTGATGCCGATGGAGTGAGTCGCTGTCCAGCAGGTGGTCGCCATATAGCGCAAGGGGACGAGTATGAAACCACTGCTGGACGTTCTGATTATTCTTGATGCGTTAGAAAAAGAAGGCAGCTTCGCGGCGGCGTCGGCAAAATTATTTAAAACGCCGTCCGCCCTCAGTTATACCGTTCATAAGCTGGAAAACGATCTTAATATCCAACTGCTCGACCGTAGCGGGCACCGCGCGCGATTTACGCGAACCGGTAAGATGCTACTGGAAAAAGGCCGTGAAGTGCTGCACACCGTTCGCGAGCTGGAAAAGCAGGCGATTAAACTGCATGAAGGCTGGGAGAACGAACTGGTCATCGGTGTGGATGATACCTTTCCCTTTTCTCTTCTGGCCCCGCTTATCGACGCTTTTTATCAACGCCACAGCGTGACGCGCCTTAAATTTGTTAATGGCGTTCTCGGCGGTTCATGGGAGACGCTGACGCAGGGAAGGGCGGATATCATCGTTGGCGCCATGCGCGCGCCGCCGCCTGACACCGGCTTTGGCTTTGCAAGACTGGGCGATCTTGAACTGGTGTTTGCTGTCGCTCCGCATCATCCGCTGGTTCATGAAGAGGAACCGCTTAGCCGCCAGACGATCAAACGTTTTCGCGCGATTGTGGTTGGCGATAGCGTCCATTCCTCGCGATCAATAGGGTCTGAACTGCTCGACGCTCAGGAAGCGATTACCGTGTTTGATTTTAAAACCAAGCTGGAGCTGCAAATTAGCGGCCTGGGATGCGGCTATTTACCGCGTTATCTGGCGCAGCGATTTTTGGAAAGCGGCGCCCTTATAGAGAAGAAAGTTGTAGCGCAAATCGTCTATGAACCGGTGTGGGTTGGCTGGAATGAACAGACCGCCGGGCTGGCCAGCGGCTGGTGGCGGGATGAAATTTTAGCAAATAATGCTATTGCTGGGGTGTATGCAAAATCGCCGGTTTAAAAATCAATCGCTTATGAAAAATAATTTTTTGAACGCGCTCGCATTCTCTTGTCATTTCACTTCAATTTAGGGCAGAATACGCCGCTTGCAAAAAATGACACTAACCGACGTTTTAATACGCGTCGGTTATTTTTTTGCTTCAAACACATCATTCAATACCAAGAGGCCGGGCTTCGTACCGGATAGATACTTACTTAAAAATCGACAGTTGTTGTCGCTGAGGAATCCAGAAAATGGGGCAATTTTTTGCTTACGCGACGGCATTCGCCGTAAAGGAGAATGACCATGTCGCATAACGTTACTCCAAACACCTCTCGCGTGGAATTACGTAAAACGCTTACGTTAGTTCCGGTTGTAATGATGGGTCTTGCCTATATGCAGCCGATGACGCTGTTCGATACATTTGGTATCGTTTCAGGCCTCACTGACGGTCACGTACCGACGGCGTATGCATTCGCGTTAATCGCGATTCTGTTTACGGCGTTGAGCTACGGGAAACTGGTGCGTCGCTACCCTTCCGCGGGTTCGGCGTACACCTATGCCCAGAAATCCATCAGCCCGACCGTTGGCTTTATGGTGGGTTGGTCTTCTCTGCTCGATTATCTGTTCGCGCCGATGATCAACATTCTGTTGGCGAAAATTTATTTTGAAGCGCTGGTGCCCTCCATTCCGTCATGGGTGTTTGTCGTGGCGCTGGTGGCCTTTATGACGGCCTTTAACCTGCGCAGCCTCAAATCGGTCGCTAACTTCAACACCGTGATTGTAGTGCTACAGGTGGTGCTGATTGCGGTCATTCTGGGCATGGTGGTTTATGGCGTATTTGAAGGCGAAGGCGCCGGTACGCTGGCGAGCACCCGTCCGTTCTGGTCCGGCGATGCGCACGTTATCCCGATGATTACGGGAGCGACGATCCTGTGCTTCTCCTTTACCGGCTTTGACGGCATCAGTAACCTGTCGGAAGAGACCAAAGATGCTGAACGCGTGATCCCGCGTGCGATTTTCCTGACCGCGCTGATTGGCGGCCTGATCTTCATCTTTGCAACCTATTTCCTGCAATTGTACTTCCCGGATATCTCTCGCTTTAAAGATCCGGATGCGTCTCAGCCGGAAATCATGCTGTACGTGGCGGGTAAAACCTTCCAGGTGGGCGCGCTGATCTTCTCTACTATCACCGTGCTCGCTTCCGGTATGGCGGCGCATGCAGGCGTAGCGCGCCTGATGTACGTAATGGGGCGCGACGGCGTATTCCCGAAAAGCTTCTTCGGTTACGTTCATCCGAAATGGCGTACGCCAGCGATGAACATCATCCTGGTCGGGGCGATCGCGCTGCTGGCGATTAATTTTGACCTGGTGATGGCGACGGCGCTGATTAACTTTGGTGCGCTGGTCGCGTTTACCTTTGTTAACCTGTCGGTGATTTCGCAGTTCTGGATCCGTGAGAAGCGTAATAAAACGTTGAAAGATCACTTCCAGTATCTGTTCCTGCCGATGTGCGGCGCGCTCACGGTTGGTGCGTTGTGGGTTAACCTGGAAGAGAGCTCAATGGTACTGGGCCTGATCTGGGCGGGTATCGGGCTGATTTATCTGGCGTGCGTAACTAAAAGCTTCCGCAACCCGGTTCCACAGTACGAAGACGTCGCGTAATCGCGCGTATTATCGGCAATAGTAAAACCGGAGGCAGTGCCTCCGGTTTTTTGTCTGTCATCCAGCACGTTTGCCGGATGGCGGCGTCACTCTTTATCCGCTCTGGATTAACAATGCTCGTCAGGCATTGGTCAATTACACAATCTCGGTTGCGTACTGCCACAGTGATTTCAGCAACCCCAGCTTCGTTTTATCTTCCGCATACTGCTGAGAAAGCATCTGCAATTCATTGGCATACTGTTGTAAAAACTCCGGCGTCAGCACCTGACGTCGATGCTCCAGCCAGCGCTGCTGCTCTGCGTCATCCAGCGTACCGGGAAAATTGCGTGCGCGGTAATTAAACAGCAGCTTCTCAATGCGCTTATCGACAAAGGTAATATCCAGCGCGGGCAGGTTACGCGGCTCGGTTTCGAGTACGATTTTCATGGCTGCGCGATCGGCATCGCTGAAAAAACCATCATAAAGCTGGGCATCAACGTTATCCGAGGTGGCAAAAGGTTCGGCTTCGGCAAAAATCGCCACCACTTTGTCGCGGACCTGCGGGTTTTCACGCAACACTTTCAGGTTATCCAGGCAGTGCTGGCGGTTAATTCCCAGCCGGTCGGCATCCTCCGGGCGCAAGGTATTCGCCTGCGCCAGTACCGGACATTTATTGATATGCACCAGCTTTACCGGCACTGCGACGTGATCGCCAAGATCGGCTTTGGCCGTATAAAGCCGCTCGCGAAGGGTGTCGCTGTCCAGCTCAAGAAGAGGAGAAATATCGCCTGCTAAATCGACCATGATCACCGCGTTACGGTTTTCAGGATGCCACGCCAGCGGCGCGACCCAGCTTGTATTACCGCGCCACGCGCCAAACATGCCGGAGACATGCACCAGCGGCTTCATTTGCGGAACGTCAATCAGCGCCGCCAGTTTATGTTTACTGCGGTGACTATAAAGATAATCAAACAGCCGCGGCTGGCGTGTTTTCACCAGTTGCGCCATCGCAATAGTGGCGTAGACATCCGCCATCGCATCATGCGCGTTGCTGTGTTCGATCCCGTTCGCCTGGGTTAAATGTTCCAGACGAAAGCTGGGCAGGCCGTCGTCGTTTTCCGGCCAGTTAATTCCCTCCGGGCGCAGCGCATAACAGGCGCGCATGACATCCAATAGATCCCAACGTGAATTATCATGCTGCCAGCTCCAGGCGTAGGGATCGTAAAAGTTGCGATAAAAAATATTGCGAGTGACTTCATCATCAAAGCGCACATTGTTGTAGCCTACAACGCAGGTTTTAGGAACGGTAAACAGCGCATGAATGCGTCTGGCGAAAGCGGCTTCGTTTTCTCCTTTCTCACGCGCTTCCTGCGGCGTGATGCCGGTAATCAGCACCGCGCCGGGCTGCGGTAGATAATCATCGGCGGGTTTGCAGTAAAACACCTCCGGCTCGCCAATAACGTTGAAGTCGTTATCCGTACGGAGCGCGGCGAATTGCGCAGGTCTGTCGAGGGCCGGATGCGTACCGAAGGTTTCGTAATCGTGGAAGAGGAATGTGCTCTGTATGCTGTCGTTTTTAACTGTCACTTGATGTACACGCCTGATGTTATCTGTATATGAAATATTTTATTCTTTTATTTTGTCGTTGATGGATTGTATTTGTACACCAATTGATATTGTTGCTAATGTTCGTACATGCGATGGTGAGTACATAAACATTAAAATCATTGAGTACAAAATACTAAAATGATCATCAGCGACACTAAGCTACGCTCCCTCTATGGTAAACCATATTTCGGTCCATCTGAAATTACTGATTCTGATTTAGTACTGTATGGAATTTAGGCCAGGGTCAATCTGGCCGGGATCTCAAAAATGCATGGACTAAAACGGGTCTATTTACAGAGGGACACAACGCTGTGTCCCTTAATTCCATGCGGGTTGAGGCTGGACTACGCCCAGGCCAGTGGTAGGATGGATGACAGAACACTCGGGAAATATTTTCTGGCATGACGTTGCATACTATCCGCCACAACGCTGGTACAGGTAAAGGCGCCATGGAGGCCGTGAAAACGGTCGGACCACTCGGTAAATTGTTCGCTGGATGGGAATATCGCCGGAGACAGCTCCCAGGCTTTCTGCATCAGCGCCTCCGCATAGCCTCTCAGGGCCGGCGGAGAGTCATGCTCAGTGCCGAAAATGGCGCTGGAGGAATAGCGTGCGAATGCGGTACTGAGACAGAACAGGGTTTCCGCCTGCTTCTGTGGGGTGGCGTCCGTCAGGTGATAAGCACTGAGGATGTGCTGGTAGTGTGCCGGGCTGAGTTTGCCTTCAGGAAGCAAGGGGTCAAAAATGGTGGCCAGACGCGACACTGAGGCATCATCAATCAACTTCACGGTGGAGTGTTTCTGGTTCGTGGCGGCAATAAACTGCTGGTTCAGCTCCCCGTGATCTTCAGTGCTGAAGATGATATCAATCAGCTCCCCAAAGCGTCGCTGCGTGGCCTGCTGATTAAATGCGGCGAGAAACACCGGAAAGTCATGACGGAATAACTCTACCGGAGAGATTTGCGCGGTGGAAACGTTCTCTCCGGCTCGCAGCAGGTAAAAGTTGTCCCATGCAGTGTCAGGAGTAGGGTTTAGCATTGTTAACAGCGTGTCAGTGGAGAGCATCATCGCCGTGTCTGAATCCTGGGAGGAAAGCAGCAGGAAATTATCTGCAGCGCGGGTTGTCCAGTCCGGGCTGCCGTCATAATTGCCGAAGAGCCCATTATGGATGTGGGGAGACACCGCCGGGTGAGCAAGATACTGTTCATAAAGCGCTGCAGCTTTCTGGCGGGTGCCATCAGTGCAGTCCACGCCTGTCATACAGTGTAAAATCACCTGATTAAAGAGTCCGCTGTGAGTAGTCATGGCGGCGCTGTTCCTGTCAAACGAATCCAGCAACACAGGCAGTATGCGCTGCTGATAATATGTGTCAGGAGCCGGCAGGGGAACGTCATTATAGGTCTGGCACTGGTGGGCAAAAAAACGTTCCTGAACAGGCCCGAGCCACTCGCTGATAAGCGCACTTTGCGTATAGGGGGGGTGGGCCAGTACGCTTACCAGCGAACTTTCAACTGGCCGGATACATGCCTCTGTTAAGCGGCCACCCCGCAATGACTTCACCAGGTCTTCCATTGCCCGGACTTTTTCCTGACTGTATTTATCGGGCAGGCTGTCAATGGTCATCAGAATACTTTTACCATTATTGTGCTCATGATTTAAAAATCCATCCACAGCGTTCTCACTCCAAAGGAGTGGCATTTGCAGCCAGATATCACCTAGACGAATAAAATTTCCGCCCCCTGACACTGACGGAGGTGATGAATTATCCGGTTCATTTAAAATAACGCCAGAGAGGTTGGCTTTGTGACGTATAAACGTATTTTTTAATGTTGTATTAATAAAAGAGGGCTGTTGTCGTGTAGTAATTGAATACTGTAAAGTCAGTTCATTCATGTCTGAATTACTAAATTTTGTATTACTGCAGACTACATCACTCAGTGTCGAATAAGTGAATCGGCATTCGTCAAAATGTAAATGAGATATATCAGAATAAGTAAATTTTGAATTTGAAAAGTTGAACCCCTTAATAATATCGCCGTCTCGCTCCATGAAGCTGGTGGGCAATATTTTGCTGAATGTAATATTACGGAAATCTGCGTTTGAAAAATCGCGATCTGCGGCCGTAAGGGTTTCTCCGGCTTTCTGTCGTAAAAGTGCATCCGTGAGTTTCTTAGCCCATTCGGCAGGTGATGACGGGGAAGACGTAGCCTGAAGTGAGAGGGAGGGTGATACTGGTGGTGTTCTACCTTCAGAAACAGTGGGCCTGTTATTGGCTGATACAGAGACTCCACCGGGGAGTGGGGCCGCACCTGTCACTCTGTAATTATAATCACATGTTTGATTTGCAATATGCTTACGCATGAATGCTGCATTCATTTTTGAGACATCTTCTGCTGAAATATTTTTCTTACCTGCATTATTTGTATCTTTAATATTTTTAACAGTAATCAATGTTTTGTTTAAGGTGTTTTTATCTTTCGGCTGAAAGAAGTCTTTTATTTTTTGTGGTAACGCGAACTCAATCGATGAGCTCTTTCCTGTTTTAAGTTTTTCATTTAAAGAAGCATGCGTGTTTTTAACACTGGTTATTTTTGAGGCGAACCCGTTTTTCGTATGTTCACGAATAGAGGTAATTAATTTTTTAACCTGGTTAGGAATAGTAGAAAAATTAATTGCGCCTGATGATATCTTCATTAGAATTCCTTATCAACATCATTATGGAAAAACGGTCTGGATTTTTAACGCCTTAAAAGTAAGCTTCATATGTCGGTATGGCGATGGAGATCACAATTCACCATGTTATCTGGCAGGTTTCTTTCAGAAAGTGTCCATCCTGTCATCATGTCACCGTATTGTGGGACGCTGACGTATCTGCGGAAAAATCAAGGCATAAGGGAGCGGGTCGGGTAACGAAGCCCGTGTGCACGCAAAAGTAAACCCGCTTCGATGCTCAACCAGCGTTTTTCACCGGCATTCGGGATATCGTCGGCGGACATTCCGGCGCGTATGAGAAAGAACTGCGTAAAGCGCGTGAAATCGCTTTTCAGGAAATAATCGTTTTCTTTTAAATATTATTACGTGTTATTGGAATTGTATCATTTTTATAATTAACAGCGGGTTGTTTGGTAATTCTGCTGATTATTCAATGACAGTCCATGTGCGTGTTCAGGAAATGTAAAATATTTATAAAATAAAAGGTTTTATCGTGTTGGCGTGTTCATTTTAACAACTATTTCAAATTGTGATTGAAGCCGACATTTCATAATACAAATTAAATATAATCTTCAGCTATATCTAATAACAGGAGGTTATATGAGCATTAGTCGTCGTTCTTTTTTGCAGGGGGTGGGCATCGGCTGCTCTGCCTGCGCGCTGGGCGCTTTTCCGCCCGGGGCGCTGGCGCGCAACCCAATTGCCGGCATTAACGGTAAAACCACGCTAACGCCAAGCTTGTGCGAAATGTGTTCCTTTCGTTGCCCTATTCAGGCGCAGGTAGTCAATAACAAGACCGTTTTTATCCAGGGCAATCCTTCTGCGCCGCAGCAGGGGACGCGCATATGCGCCAGGGGCGGGAGCGGCGTCAGCCTGGTCAATGACCCGCAACGGATTGTAAAACCTATGAAACGCACCGGGCCACGCGGTGACGGTGAATGGCAGGTGATTAGCTGGCAGCAGGCTTACCAGGAAATCGCGGCGAAAATGAATGCCATCAAAGCGCAGCATGGCCCCGAGAGCGTGGCTTTCTCTTCCAAATCGGGCTCGCTCTCCAGCCATCTTTTCCATCTGGCTACGGCCTTTGGTTCGCCTAATACCTTTACTCACGCCTCAACATGCCCTGCCGGGAAAGCCATTGCGGCAAAAGTGATGATGGGCGGCGATCTGGCGATGGATATCGCTAACACGCGCTATCTGGTTTCGTTTGGCCACAATTTGTATGAAGGGATTGAAGTTGCCGATACCCATGAGTTAATGACCGCGCAGGAGAAGGGGGCCAAAATGGTGAGCTTCGATCCGCGTCTGTCGATATTTTCCAGCAAGGCGGATGAGTGGCACGCTATTCGTCCCGGGGGGGATTTAGCGGTTCTGCTGGCGATGTGCCACGTCATGATTGATGAACAACTCTACGATGCGTCTTTTGTTGAGCGTTATACCAGCGGATTTGAACAGTTAGCACAGGCGGTAAAAGAGACGACGCCGGAATGGGCCGCCGCGCAGGCCGATGTCCCAGCCGACGTTATTGTCCGGGTGACACGCGAACTGGCCGCCTGCGCGCCTCACGCTATTGTCAGTCCTGGTCATCGCGCGACGTTCTCGCAGGAAGAGATCGATATGCGGCGTATGATTTTTACGCTTAATGTGCTGCTCGGTAATATTGAGCGCGAAGGCGGGCTATATCAGAAAAAAAACGCGTCGGTTTACAACAAACTGGCCGGAGAAAAGGTCGCGCCAACGCTGGCGAAACTCAACATTAAAAATATGCCGAAACCGACGGCGCAACGAATCGATTTGGTCGCACCGCAGTTTAAATATATCGCTGCTGGCGGCGGCGTGGTGCAAAGCATTATTGACGCGGCGTTAACTCAGAAGCCTTACCCGATAAAGGCGTGGATTATGTCGCGGCATAATCCTTTCCAGACCGTCACCTGTCGTTCGGACCTGGTAAAAACCGTTGAGCAACTGGATCTGGTGGTTAGCTGCGATGTCTATTTGAGCGAGAGCGCGGCGTATGCCGACTATCTGCTGCCGGAATGCACTTATCTCGAACGGGACGAAGAGGTATCGGATATGTCGGGACTGCACCCGGCTTACGCTCTGCGCCAACAGGTCGTAGAGCCGATTGGCGAGGCGCGTCCGAGTTGGCAAATCTGGAAAGAACTTGGCGAGCAGTTGGGATTAGGGCAGTACTATCCGTGGCAGGATATGCAGACGCGCCAACTCTATCAATTGAACGGCGACCATGCTTTAGCGAAGGAACTGCGACAGAAAGGGTATCTCGAATGGGGCGTTCCGCTGCTATTACGCGAACCAGAATCCGTTCGTCAGTTTACGGCACGTTACCCCGGCGCTATCGCGACGGACAGCGACAACACCTATGGCGAACAGCTTCGCTTCAAATCGCCCTCCGGCAAAATCGAACTTTATTCCGCAACCCTGGATGAATTGCTCCCAGGCTACGGCGTTCCGCGCGTTCGTGACTTTGCGCTTAAAAAAGAGAATGAGCTTTACTTCATTCAGGGCAAAGTGGCCGTGCATACCAATGGCGCGACGCAGTACGTACCTTTACTCAGCGAGCTAATGTGGGATAACGCGGTCTGGGTCCATCCGCAAACGGCGCAAGAAAAAGGCATTAAGACCGGCGATGAGATCTGGCTGGAAAATGCTACGGGTAAAGAGAAAGGTAAGGCGCTGGTGACGCCCGGAATCCGCCCGGACACGCTTTTTGTCTATATGGGATTTGGCGCTAAAGCTGGGGCCAAAACGGCGGCGACGACACACGGTATCCACTGCGGAAATTTACTGCCGCACGTGACGAGTCCGGTATCCGGTACGGTAGTGCATACCGCAGGCGTGACGCTGAGCCGGGCATGAGGGAGGAGGGAACCATGAATCATTTAACGAATCAGTACGTCATGCTGCATGATGAAAAGCGTTGTATCGGCTGCCAGGCGTGTACCGTTGCCTGCAAAGTGCTTAATGACGTACCGGAGGGATTTAGCCGCGTACAGGTACAAATTCGCGCCCCTGAACAGGCATCCAACGCACAAACCCATTTTCAATTTGTCCGCGTCTCCTGTCAGCACTGTGAAAATGCGCCATGTGTCAGCGTTTGTCCTACCGGAGCGTCATATCGTGATGAAAACGGGATCGTGCAGGTGGATAAATCGCGCTGTATTGGCTGCGATTATTGTGTTGCCGCATGTCCTTTCCATGTGCGCTATTTGAATCCGCAAACCGGCGTCGCCGACAAGTGTAACTTCTGTGCCGACACGCGGTTGGCGGCTGGCCAGTCTCCGGCGTGCGTATCCGTTTGCCCAACGGACGCGCTGAAATTCGGCAGACTGGATGAGAGCGAGATCCAGCGCTGGGTCGGTCAGAAAGAGGTCTATCGCCAGCAGGAGGCGCGTAGCGGCGCGGTCAGTCTGTACCGTCGTAAAGAAGTCCATCAGGAGGGTAAAGCATGAATACTATCTGGGGAGCGGAACTACACTATGCGCCAGATTATTGGCCGCTGTGGTTAATTTACGCAGGCGTCGTGGTGCTGCTCATGCTTGTTGGGCTGGTTATCCATGCGTTATTGCGCCGGATGCTGGCGCCAAAAACGGCGGGCGGCGAAGAGCATCGTGACTATCTCTACTCGCTGGCGATTCGCCGTTGGCATTGGGGAAATGCGTTACTGTTTGTTTTATTACTGTTAAGCGGTTTATTTGGTCATTTTTCTCTCGGCCCTGTAGCGCTAATGGTACAAGTACATACCTGGTGTGGTTTTGCCTTACTGGCTTTCTGGGTCGGGTTTGTGCTGATCAACCTCACCACAGGTAACGGGCGTCACTATCGGGTAAATTTTTCCGGACTGGTGACGCGCTGCATACGCCAGACGCGTTTTTACCTTTTTGGCATCATGAAAGGGGAAGCGCATCCGTTCGCGGCAACAGAGCAGAATAAGTTCAATCCACTGCAACAACTGGCATATCTGGCGATTATGTACGCGCTGGTACCGCTGTTAATCATCACCGGTTTGCTGTGTCTCTATCCGCAGGTTGCGGGTCTGGGCCCTGTGATGCTGGTGCTGCATATGGCGCTTGCTATCATCGGCTTACTGTTTATTTGCGCGCATCTCTATCTGTGTACTCTTGGCGACACGCCGGGACAAATTTTCCGTAGCATGGTTGACGGCTATCATCGTCATCGTACCGCGCCGCGCGGGGATAAGTCCGCCGTCTGAGCGTATCCATAAAATAAAGTCAGCAAGAAAATGTGCCTTGTGTCACATTTTCTTGCAATTTATCCATGTTTGTTTAACTGAACTTCCGTAAAAAGAACGGCAAATAGAGACCATCCTGAGGACATGCTGTTGAAACGCCGTTTGTTTATTGCCGCTTCTTTATTCGCGATGCACCTTTCTCCTGCGCTTGCGGCCGATGCCGTAAGTTTTGCTCCCCAACCGCCAGCCATTGATGCAGGTGCCTGGGTGTTGATGGATTACACTACGGGACAGGTTCTTACCGCCGGTAATGAACACCAGCAACGCAATCCCGCCAGCCTTACCAAGCTAATGACGGGCTACGTCGTCGATCGCGCCATCGATAGTCATCGTATCAGCCCTGACGATATCGTCACCGTTGGGCGCGACGCCTGGGCGAAGGATAATCCGGTGTTTGTCGGCTCCTCGTTGATGTTTTTAAAAGAAGGGGATCGCGTGTCGGTGCGTGATTTAAGCCGTGGCTTAATTGTGGATTCCGGTAACGATGCTTGTGTGGCGCTGGCGGATTATATCGCGGGCGGGCAGCCGCAGTTTGTGGCGATGATGAACAGCTATGTGAAAAAACTCAATTTGCAGGATACCCATTTTGAAACCGTCCACGGTCTGGATGCGCCGGGACAACATAGCTCCGCGTATGATCTGGCCGTACTCTCCCGGGCGATTATTCACGGCGAACCTGAATTTTATCACATGTACAGCGAGAAAAGCCTGACCTGGAACGGCATCACGCAGCAGAACCGCAACGGCTTGTTATGGGATAAGACCATGCATATTGATGGGCTTAAAACCGGACACACATCGGGGGCGGGATTTAATCTTATCGCATCGGCGGTGGACGGGCAGCGTCGACTTATCGCTGTTGTGATGGGAGCGAAAAGTTCGAAAGGCCGTGAAGAACAGGCTCGAAAACTGTTGCAGTGGGGCCTGCAAAACTTTGCGACGGTGCAGATTTTGCACAGCGGTAAAAAAGTGGGCAGCGAGCGAATCTGGTATGGAGACAAAGAAAAGATTGCGCTGGGTACGGAACAGGATTTCTGGATGGCGCTGCCTAAAGCGGAAATTCCGCATATCAAAGCAAAATATGTGCTGGATAGAAAAGAGCTGGAGGCGCCAATCGCCGCTCATCAACAGGTAGGTGAAATAGAGCTCTACGATCGGGATAAACTGATCGCTCAGTGGCCGCTGGTCACTCTGGAATCGGTGGGTAAAGGCGGTATGTTCTCTCGTCTGAGCGACTATTTTCAGCATAAAGCGTAAGCCGTTGTCACACACCGTTCACCGCCATCTGAGGTGTCAAAAGGGCGGGATTGCGAGGTTGCTCACAAAATGATCACGCAGTCCTTGTGACCGTAAAAGGCTGTAATTATACTGTACATTCATACAGTATAGTAAAGTGACGGAGGCAGCATGGATTACGAAATCAGGCAGGAACAAAAACGCAAGATAGCCGGTTTCCACATGGTCGGTCCATGGGAACACACCGTGAAGCAGGGTTTTGAACAACTGATGACATGGGTGGATCGACAGCGGATCGTGCCAGTTGAATGGATAGCCGTCTATTACGACAATCCAGATGTCGTACCTGCGGAAAAACTCCGCTGCGATACCGTGGTGTCCGTGGCAGAGAATTTCATCCTGCCGGACAATAGCGAAGGCGTAATCGTGACCGCCATTGAAGGCGGCGAATATGCCACTGCTGTCGCGCGAGTGGAAGACCGTGACTTTGCGAAGCCGTGGGAACGGTTTTTTGACGTCCTGGAGCAGGATAGCGCTTATCAGATAGCCTCTGCGCCCTGTTTTGAAACCTATCTGAATAACGGTATGGAAGATGGATACTGGGATATTGAAATGTATATTCCGGTACAGCGGAAGTGATCGACTGGTTTCCTGGCTGAAAAGAGCGGACGGATAATGTGTTCCGTCCGCCAGTGCGCTATTTTTGCTATAAAGCAGGTACAATGCATTTTTTGCTATTCCCGTAAGGAGCGCAAGCGTGCGTGCCGATAAGTCATTAAGCCCTTTTGAAATACGGTTGTACCGTCATTATCGCATCGTGCATGGCATACGTATCGCCCTGGCGTTCATTCTTACCTTTCTGCTGGTTCGTCTGTTTTCTATTCCCGAGGGCACATGGCCGCTAATCACGTTAGTGGTGATTATGGGGCCCATCTCATTCTGGGGAAATGTAGTGCCTCGTGCTTTTGAGCGCATAGGCGGTACGATTTTGGGCGCGGCGTTAGGGCTGGTGGCGCTACGCCTGGAGCTCTTTTCCTTACCGCTGATGCTGGTGTGGTGTGCGATAGCGATGTTTTTGTGCGGCTGGCTGGCATTAGGGAAAAAACCGTATCAGGCGCTACTGATAGGCATAACGCTCGCCGTTGTTGTCGGCGCTCCTGCTGGTGATATGAATACGGCATTATGGCGTGGCGGGGATGTGATTTTGGGGTCGCTACTGGCAATGTTGTTTACCGGCATCTGGCCCCAGCGCGCCTTTTTGCACTGGCGCATCCAACTGGCGCATTGCGTCACGGCGTATAATCGGGTGTATCAGGCAGCGCTGTCGCCGAATTTGCTGGAGCGCCCCCGGTTGGATAAACATTTGCAACGATTGCTGAACGATGTCGTCAAAATGCGCGGGCTGATAACGCCCGCCAGTAAAGAAACCCGGATACAAAAATCTATTTTCGAGGCCATTCAGACCATCAACCGCAATCTGGTTTGTATGCTTGAATTACAAATCAATGCCCACTGGGCGACGCGCGCCAGCCATTTTGTGATGCTTAACGCGCACACATTGCGTGAAACCCAGCAGATGACGCAGCAAACCTTGTTAACGATCGCCCACGCGTTGTTTGAAGGCAACCCGCAGCCGGTACTGGCAAACACCGGTAAACTGAATGATATTGCTGCCGAGTTGCGGCAGCTAATGAACGAGCAGCAGGGCGACGCGGTGGCTGAAACCCCCATCCACGGCTATGTTTGGCTAAGTATGGAAACGGCCCGACAGTTGGAACTGCTTTCGCATTTGATCTGCCGGGCTTTGCGCAAATAAAAAGCAGATGGGGCGAATGAATTTGTTGCTGCTTCGATTCAGCAAAGATTAAGAGTATGATACTAATATAAGGATAAAATGAGTGCTACTGGCAACGATTTTATCCCCGAACCTTCAGGTTTCCCCAGACGGCGACGTAACGGTGTTTCCTCTGGCGGCTTGAAGTATGACGGGGATAAACGTAATGTTTATCCACTAGCAGTTGCTTAACGAATCCGAATCTCACATTATCAGGGGTGTAAAAATGGAAACAACCAAGCCTTCTTTCCAGGACGTGCTGGAGTTTGTTCGTCTGTTCCGTCGCAAAAATAAACTGCAACGTGAAATTCAGGACATTGAGAAGAAGATCCGTGACAACCAGAAGCGTGTGCTGCTGCTGGACAACCTGAGCGACTACATCAAGCCAGGTATGAGCGTTGAGGCGATTCAGGGTATCATCGCCAGCATGAAAAGCGACTATGAAGATCGCGTTGATGACTACATCATTAAAAATGCCGAAATCTCCAAAGAGCGTCGCGACATTTCCAAAAAGCTGAAAGCGATGGGCGAAATGAAACACGCCGATGTAAAAGCCGAATAATGCGCTACGGCAGTGGGAGCGTATATCAGGCTCTCACTGCAGTTTGACCCCGCCTGTGACCATCTTGAGTAAATGTTGTTTTGGCCAGTGTCGGGTAAGTTTTTTCTCTGCCAGCTTACCTTTCAGGCGCGCAATATCATGACGTTTCCGGTCCAGCATCAGACCCACCACGCTACCGCTATGCGCCACGTTCAATCCGTATAAATCACACTCTTCGACCAGCGACAGCAGGGCGGTAAAGCCCGGCTTAGGTAACAGCGTCTGGCTGGCGATAGCGCTAAGCGTAGCCGCCTCACCCAGTCGGAGCGGATTTTGCGTTATACAGGCTTCCTGCACCAGATTCCAGGCCTGCTGCAAGGTTGCTGAACTTGCTATTAATTTCTGCTGGCGAGGGAGACGGTGGTAATCTTGCGTGCGCAGTGTGACCGGGCTTTCCAGTACCAGCAAATCGATTGGCGGCGGTGGCTCGCAGGCGATTTGCGTGGCCGCATTATTATGATCAAACAGCGTTAACTGATGAAAAACGGTGCTATCAGTGGGTTCGATTGAGACGCAAAGCTGTGCAAGGGTGGTTTCATCCAGCGAATGGCCAAGATGATGCGCCGTTGCCACCGCCGTAGCGGCGATATCTGCGGTGCTGCTGGCCATGCCTTTGGCAACAGGAATTGACGAACGCACATCGACGCGAATCTCGTTACTCCAGTGCGCAGGATACTGCCAGTGCGCCAGAACGCGCTCCACCATCGCCCGCGACAATGGACGCTCGTTTACCAGCGGCGGCGCAGCCGTGACTACTACGGTGCTGTACCAGTCAACGGGGCAGGAGACCAGTTTCTCACTGCCCAGAATCCATCCCTGGATAAGTTCCCCGCATGAGGCGGGGCATTGCGCAACAGCCACGTTATCACCTTTCAGGTACGAATAGTGTGCGCGCATAGTGTCATGGTAAAAGCGTTATTACCATGACTTGCCGCAATGCGTCGTATGACCCTCTCAGGCTGGTACACAAAGCCCTTCCGTGGCCGGTAGCGCAATGCGCATAACGTCTTGTGCGATCATTAACTCTTCGTTGGTGTTGATGACGGCGACTTTCACCAGGGCGTTCTCCGTCTGGATAAATGTCGCATTACGTTGATTTTTCTCTTCATCAACGGCTAAGCCCAAAAATTGCAAATTATGGCACACCGCCGATCTGGCGCGCGCTGAGTTCTCGCCAATGCCCCCAGTGAATACCAGCGCATCCAGTCCTCCCATTTGCATAATATAGCTGCCAATGGTGGCGCGAATGCGTTCGGCAAACAGAGTGAGAGCGAGTTTAGCCTGCCGGTTACCGGTATTGGCTGCCTGTTCGACATCGCGGTAATCAGACGACACGCCAGAAACGCCCAGCAAGCCTGACTCATTATTTAATAACTGATTCAACTGTTGCGGCGTTTTGCTTTCGCGCTGGGCTATCCACGGCAGAATAGAGGGATCAATATCTCCGCTACGGGTGCCCATCATCACGCCTGACTGCGGCGTAAAGCCCATCGACGTATTGACCGAACGCCCGTTCTTGATGGCGCAGATGCTGCTACCGTTTCCAAGATGACAACAAATCACCCGTAATGCGCTGAGTGGTACGCCCAGCTTTTCCGCCAGAACGCCGCTGACATACTTATGGCTGGTGCCATGAAAGCCATAACGGCGAATCCCCAGTTCAGCATAATAATGCCAGGGAAGCGGGTAAATATAGGCGGGTTCATCCAGCGTCTGGTGAAATGCCGTATCAAACACGGCTACGGAAGGGGCATCAGGCAACAGTTGACGAAAAACGTGAATACCCAACGCGTTTACCGGGTTGTGAAGCGGGGCCAGTTCAGCAAGACGTTCGATTTGCGCTAACGTTTCATCCGTGACCAGCGTCGAGTCTTTAAAAAACTCACCGCCGTGCGCCACACGATGGCCCACCCCGTCAATGTCCCGCAGACTGTTAATGATTTGATAACCCAGCAGCTTTTCCAGAAGCAGCGTTACCGCATCGCGATGATCGGCAACGGGGACGGTTTCCTGCCATTTTTGGCTGTGCGTCTTAATTGTCACCTGCGCATCCGCCATACCGATACGTTCAATCAGCCCCTGACAGAGCATGTCGCCCTGCGGCATCTCCAGCAGCTGGAATTTTAACGATGAGCTGCCGGCGTTAATGGCCATTATTTTGTAAGACATAAAGGTTCCTTCGAATTCAGAAAATCCAGCACGGCGTCGAGACCCGAGTTATTCAGCGCGCTGGTAATAAAAATCTGCTGTGCGCCAGCCTGCGTAAGCCATTCCGCAACCAGCGAAATACGCTGCGGCTCGGCCAGATCGGCCTTAGTGACCAGGCCAATCGTCGGTCGGTTCATCGGGGCGGTAAACCCCGGAGAAAAGGGCGACCACTGGGCGTCGGCATTTAACACCAGGGCGATAACGTCGGCCTCGCAGGCGCTGGTCAGCAGGGCGCTATACAGGCAGCGGTTCTCCAGGTACTCGCCCGGCGTGTCGATGGCCATCGGCGACCATTCAATGGCCTGGGTTTTCTTATAATGGAGCGCTTCGCCGCGCAGGCTTTGGGTCAGCGAGGTTTTCCCGCACTGGCTGGGGCCGATAAACATCAAACGCTTCATTGGCTTACGTCCGGGTAATCGAACAGGTGGTGAATTGCATCATCTCGCCCAGCGTGCGCGTCACCTGCTTGAGGGCATATTCCACAGCAGAAACGTCGCCGGTCAGCACCACGGCACCGGTAAAGCGATCGAGAAAACCAATTTCCACCGCGCCGGATTTGGTGGCGATATCGCAGGCGATAATCGATGCTTCGCTCGGCGTGATGGTAAGGATGCCAATGGCGGAGACCGCATCCGGCAGGCCCAGTTTCTTAAAGAGATCTTTCCCTGGATTAGCAATCAGGTGCGCGAGAGTGACCTGTTTCCCCGGCACGTATTCCTGAATCATGCGATCCGTTGTCGGTTGTCTTTCCATTATCCCTCCACCATCTGTCGCCACATGGCTTCATGCGGGCGCGGGATCACCGAACGGTAAACCAGCAACCCTTTCTCGCCCGCGCTTTCGCTGGCAACCGTCACGGCGTTATTGACGTCTGAAACGTCGCCCGCCACCACCATGTAGCATTTACCGCCGATGCCGAAGGCCATATGCACCCGCACCAGGGTGACGTTTGAGCCTTTCACCGCCCGGTCTGCGGCGCTGATGCAGGCCGCCACGCTCCAGGTTTCGACGATACCGACCGCCTGGAGTTTCTCGACGCTATTCAGGCCGCTGATGGCCGGAAGTACGCTGGGATGAATATTTGCCAGCACCAGGCTGTCGACGAGCATCTCGCCGGCCTGCGACGTACCGGTTTCAATGGCCTGCTGGACAGCGCCGATATCTCCGCCGAGCATCAGTAAAAACTTCCCCGGACAGATGGTCTTGCTGACCAGCAGATCGACGTTGGCGCTTTTCAGCATGGCATCACCAAGCTCCATGCCTTTGGCGATGCTGGTGAGTTCTAAAATTCCTATAGCCTGAGACATGGTTAACCTCTTACAACCGTGATGGCCTGTTCGCTGATGGCCGATACAACGCCGTCGATGCTGGCGTGAACGGGGGCGCCGAGCGCGCCAGGCGGGATATCGGCAACGCATTGCCCGCGCGTCACGCGCTCGCCGACGGCAACAGTCGGTACTGCGCTGGCACCAATATGCTGGCGCAGCTGCAAAGTGACTTTTTCTACTGACGGCTCTTCTTCAACCAGCGGAGCTTCCTGGTACCAGGGGCTTAGTCCCAGTTTGGCGATCAGCCGCTTCACCGGCACCAGGCGATATTTCGCCATTTCGTCGGTCGGATTCAGCGGCCCTACGTAGCGCTGGTTTTGCGCCCGCAGCTCGCGTTTTAACATGCGATTGATGCGCATCGGCGAGATCCCCACCGGGCAGGCCACGCTTTCACAAATGTTGCATTCCGAGCAGGTAAGGGCGCTCAGCAGCAACTGCGGCGTGGCGGCCTGGTGAAAGTTCAACGCCCGCACCAGCAGGTGCGGAGAGAGTTCGTGGCCGATCAGGTGTCGCGGACAGAGATCGGTACACAGTCGGCACTGTTCGCAGACGGTGCGCGCGACGGAAAGCACCGTGCGCTCGTCCTGCATTCTCCGCTGGATAAGCAGATGGCTTTTGGGGAGCACCAGCAGGCCGCCGGTAGTTTTCGTCACCGGGTTATCAAGAGAGGTAATCAGGCCACCCATCATCGGGCCGCCGTTAATAAAACCAGGGTCGTCGACCGTTGCGCCGCCCGCCAGCGCCAGCACTTCATGCAGTGACATGCCGATAGGAACGGTAACGGTCAACGGTCTGGCGACCGCGCCGTTTACGGTCAACGTGCGACGAGTGACCGGAAACTGCTGCTCGACCGCCCGGGCAATATTCAGCACCGTTTGCACGTTATTGACGACCACGCCGACGCTGGCCGGTAGCGCAGCCGGGGCGACCCGGCGGCCGGTTGCCATCCAGATAGTCAGCACCTCATCGCCCGCCGGATATACATCCGGCAGGATATGCAGGCGGATACCGTCTGGCAGCAGTGGGGTGAGGGCGTCGATGGCCCGGCGGTATTTTTCTTTCAGGGCTATCACCCCTTCGCGCGCGCCGGTTGCCGTCATCGCGTACTGCACGCCGCGAACAAGACGCGCGGCCTGCTGCCACATCAGTTGCTGGTCAACTTTGAGCATCGGTTCACACTCGGCGGCGTTCACCAGAAAAATCTCTACCTGCGCCTGTAGTTTGACGTGAGCGGGAAAACCTGCGCCGCCCGCGCCGACAACGCCCGCTGCGCGGACGCGCTCGCGAATTTCATCAGCGCTATGAGACATTTCAACGACGTTGACGGCGGTACTCATAGCAGTTCCTCCAGCAGTTCCTGAATGGCTTCGGCATTGGCCGGGCGCGGGTTAGTGCGCAGCGTAACGTCAGCCAGCGCAGCCTGCACCATCGCCGGAATGCGTGCGGAAAAGTCGGATCTTCCTTCTTTAAGCGCAACGGCCAGTGAGGGAAGGGCACAGCGTTGCTTAAGCAGTTCGATTTGCTGAATCAGCGCATTGATCGCCGCAACGTCATTGGCTTCTGCCGGGCAAAAACCGCAGACTTTGGCCAGCCGCGCGTAGCGTTTGGCGGCGCGCGGGTCACCCGCGTTAAAGCGGATCACCGTCGTGAGCAGCAGCGCATTGGCCAGCCCGTGCGGCAGATGAAACTGTCCGCCGAGCTGGTGGGCTATCGCGTGGTTAAGACCCAGTCCCGCCTGGCTGAATGCCATCCCCGCCAGCGTTGAAGCATTGTGCATTTTCCCGCGCGTCGCCACGCAGTCGCCTTTTTCCACTGCCGTGGGCAGATACTGGAACACCAGTTTGGCGGCTTTTTCCGCCAGCGCGTCGGTAAAGTCGCTGGCGTGCGGTGACACCCAAGCCTCCAGGGCGTGGGTCAGCACGTCCATACCGGTGTTGGCGGTAATCTGCGGCGGTACGCTGACCACCAACTCCGGGTCGAGGATCGCCATATCCGGATACAGCGTATTGTTGAACAGCGGATACTTGATGCCTTTATCCGGGTCGCTAATTACGCAGGCGCTGGTCACTTCCGAGCCGGTGCCGCTGGTGGTCGGGATCGCCACGCAGGTTTCGATGTTGATCCCGCTCTGCTGGCTAAACCAGACAATCGCTTTCGCCGCGTCCATTGCTGAGCCGCCGCCAAAACCGATCACCACCTGCGGCTGCAGGGTCTGCATTAGCGCAATGCCCTGAACCACTGTGTGGATGGTGGGGTCCGGCGTTATCTCGCTAAAGACGCTGATGCGGTTATCTGCGGGCAGCGCGTTACGCAGGGTATCCAGCAGCGGAGAGCGCGCCAGAAAACCATCGCAGATTATCCAGATGTGCTTATTGGTAAAGCGCTTGAGCACCGCCAGGCTGCCCTGACCGCTGTACAACCGCGTTTGTAGTGAGAAGGTATTCATCGCGACCTCGGTTAGCGAATAGAAAAGCCGTTGGTCAGCACGCAGCGCCGGGAGCGGGCAAAAGTACGCGCTGACGTGGTCCCTTCACCGGTTGGCGTGGCGATAGTGAAGGTGGTAAAGCCTTCGCCGCCGACGCCGATCCCGGCATAAGAGGGGCCGTTTTTGACGAATATCGAGGTTTGCAGCGTGCGGGCCGCGAGGTTCAGGCGCGACACGTTCTGCGAGTGCATAATGGCGGTATGATGTAGCCCCTCTTCAACCTTCAGGGCCAGCGCCAGCGCGCTATCGAAATCGCTGACTTTTACCACCGGCAGCATCGGCATCAGCTGTTCACTGGTGACCCACGTATCGTCGGCGTTGACAACGGCAATCAGCAGACGCGGCGCTTTTGCAGGGACAGCGATCCCGGCGGCTTCCAGCATGGCCGATGGGCTCTTGCCGACCAGTTTTTTATTCGCCTGGCCTTCAGGCAGGCAGGCGGCGCGGAGTTTGTCGGTATCGGCAGGGCTTAGCAACAGCGCGCCGAAGGTTTGCATTTGCTGCACCAGACGCTCGGCGACGCTCTCCACTACGATCAGGCTCTTCTCGGCAATGCAGGGCAGGTTATAATCGAATGACGCGCCGTTGATGATATCTTCTGCCGCTTTCACCAGGTCCGCTGTTTCATCGACGATGCAGGGCGGGTTACCCGCGCCAGCGCCAATCACCTTCTTACCGCTCTTCATGCCCATTGCCACAATGCCCGGGCCGCCGGTAATGGCCAGTACTGCGATTCGCGGGTGGGCCATCATCTGCTGGGTCGCTTCGAAGGTGGGTTCAGCTACAGTCACCACCAGATTGCGGATGCCGCAGCAGCGGAAGGCAATCTCTTCAATCAGGCTAATCAGCTTCAGAGAGACCTTTTTCGCGCCCGGATGCGGGCTAAAGTAGACGCTGTTGCCCGCAGCTAACATGCTGATGCTGTTATTGATGATGGTTTCCGTCGGGTTGGTGCTTGGGGCGACTGAACCGATGACGCCAAACGGCGAGTATTCAAAGAGTACCATGCCGCCGTCACCGGTCAGCGCGGTGGTGGTGAGGTCTTCTACGCCCGGCGTGTTGTCCAGCGCAGCCTTGTTTTTTAGGAATTTATCTTCTTTGTTGCCCATCCCCGTTTCATTGGCGCTCTCTTCCGCCAGGGTCGCCAGCAGCGGCGTCAGCTCCTGACGCATCGCGCTGATAATGGCGCTGCGGGTTTTTAGCGGGCACTGCTGATAACGTAAGAACGCCTGGTGCGCGGCATCGATGGCCTCGCTCACGGACTGGAAAATCCCTTTGCCCTGAGGCTGGGCCGTAGTTTGCGCCGGCGTTGTTAATTGCTCGCTAAGAATGGTGCGAATCAGGGTTTCGAGTTCAGAAGTATTCATTGATGAGTTCCCACGTTAATAGCCGCGATGGCGGTCTGTGCTATATCCATGTCCTGCTCAACGCTGCCGCCGCTGATGCCAAGACCCCCAATTAATATGCCGTCGCGCCACAGGGCGTAACCGCCGCCAAAGGTGACCACTTTTCCCTGTAAATGACTTTCCAGGCCATAAAGCGCCGCGCCTGGCTGAACAACATCGCTCAGCTCATGGGTCGCCGTTTTCATTGCCACTGCGGTCCATGCCTTTTTCGGTGCCAGTTCGCTGCTGACCAGCAGGGCGTCCGGCATCCGCCAGGTCACAGTTTCCGTACCGTGCGCGTCAACGATGCTGACGACTACCGGAACCTGCAGTTGCTGCGCGCGTTCAACGGCGGCGCGGGTGAGCTGGTGCAGATCGTGGAATGAGAGGGCCACGGGCGTTGTCTCCTTGCTGCGGGTCGGCTGGCTGGCAGCCAGATAGCGCTTGCTAACTTCACGGATGATGTTGGCCTGGTGCGCATCGCTATCTTCCGCGCGGGCCAGGGCGTACAGGCAGTCCGATAAGCGGTTGATGTAGCGCATCAGCACCTGGCGTACGTTGACTTCAGTTGCCAGTTCAACCAGACGGCGTTCGGCGCGGCGCGCCAGCGTGCGGGCAAAATGTAAGCGGCTCGCGGCTTCGCAGCGTCCGGGTAAAATAAAGCTGTGCAGCGGTTCGACGCGGGCCATTGCCCGATCGATAGCGGCTTCCAGAGCCGAAATCTCTTCGCTGCTGATGTAGCGCTGTTTGGACGACGGCTGCTCGCTGTCGCTGGCCAGCTCTGCGCTAAACCAAAAAAGTTGCTGCTGGATGGCCTCGAGTAAGGTGCGGTGATTTTCATCCGCAGCGGCGCAGGCGCACAGGCTCAGCGCGGCGTTCAGCTCATCCAGCGTGCCGTAGGCTTCAACCCGCGGGTGGGTTTTGCTCACCCGCTGGCCGGTAAACAGTGATGTGGTGCCAGCGTCACCTGTTCGGGTATAAATCGCCATAACCGCCCCTTAACGCGAAAGCGTATCTACAATGCCGACAACGGCGAGGTCGATGGCCTCATTTGGCCCGGAAAAAACGTGCCTGGCGCTGGAGCCGCCGCTGAGCAAAACCAGTTCGCCGACGCCCGCGCCGACGGAGTCCACGGCCACTTCATCGCCAGAGGTGGGCGAGGCGGGGAGTTCGCCATCGGCGCTGACCCGACGCACCAGCAGCAGCTTTTTCCCAATCAAAGAAGGTGATTTTTGCGTGGAGACAACCGCGCCCGTGACTCGTGCCAGATGCATGATTTACTCCTGCTTAATTAATTGAATATTCCGCGCATTGGCCGCGTCACGCGCCATGGCGGTCACGATGCATTTGCGGTGGACAACCAGACGCCCCCGGCTTAGCAGCGCGACATCGCGATAGCTCAGCACCGAACCCGCATGCAGAACCAGCGGCAGTCCGTGCTCGTCGGTGAATACCAGCGGCAGACGAGCCAGTTTTTTTACCGGGATAACCGGCAGCAACTGGCTGTGCAGGCTGAGCTGTACGCGGATGCCAAACGCCAGCGCGTCGTGAATTTTCCGGGCGGCGGCATCGTCGGTTTCTGCATCCGCAAGCTGACCCAGCAGCGGCAGGTCGACGAGCAGGATGCGTAGCGACGCGTGCTGACAGAACAGCGCTGGACAGTCGGCATCGCGAAGTTGCGTAACGCTCAGCGTCGCCGTGCTCTGGGCACGGCGCTGCAGCCGGGAGACAATCTCCTCGACAATGCGCTGCAGGGTTTCGCCGTTCATCGCGGGCCTACCAGCCGGGCAAAGGCCTGCGGGTTATCGGCACCAGCGGCGTTGGCTTCATCGGTATCAATGTGCATTTCGAGGCGCATGTCCGGTGAAACGCGAATCGCCACGTTGTTGAAAATCAGCCCGCGATCGTCGCCTTCAATCGCCACTGAAACCATATCGCCGTGGGAAACCCGCAGGATCAGCGCATCAAGCGGCGACATATGGATATGCCGCTGCGCGACGATAACCCCGGAAGGTAGCTCCAGTTCGGCAAAGGGGCTGACCAGGCGGATGCCCGGCGTCCCCTTCAGGTTGCCGGACATTCTCAGCGGCGCGGCAATCCCCAGCGTTCTCGCATCGGTACGCGAAATTTCCACCTGGCTTACCGAGCGCAGCGGGCCGAGCAGGCGCACATTTTTGAGCTGCCCTTTCGGTCCTACCAGGGTGACGGTTTGCTCCGCGGCGTATTGTCCCGGCTGCAGCAGCGCTTTTTTCTCGCTGATGGGATGGCCGGGAAACAGCCGCTCATAATCCTGTGCGGACAGGTGGATATGACGGTTTGAGACGCCCAGCGGGATAGGCCGCTGGCGCATCTCATCAAGAACTTTACTGACCGTTGATTGCAGAAGCTCTTTATCCATTACGCTTCACCTCGCTTACCGGGATGAATGCAAAGCGTGCGAGGTTCGCCCTTCTGGCGAGGACATTTTGGATCCAGACACAGGTTGCAACTGACCAGTTCTGATTCCTGCGGGGCCTCTTCTGCTGGCGCTTCAGAAACGACATCAGCTATCTCTGACGCTTCAGGCTCAGGTTCAATGACGGAGGGTGGGGGTGTCTCTGCGAGCAGGATCCCTTCTCCGGGCCTGGCGATAACCTTGTGGGCCACCAGGCCATTCCGCTGTTCGGCGAAATGCGTACCGGTGGTGATAGCCGCCTGAACGGAGGCCACATCACCGGTAATTTTAATCACCATCCAGCCTGAACCATTGGTCTTTTCGAGGGCGAGCAGCGTGATAGAAGCGGATTTCGCCATGATATCGGCGCAGCTGATAGCCAGTGCCAGACCACAAACTTCAAGTAATCCCAGTGATTGCTTCACGCGGTGCTCCTTATTTGCCATCGATTAGGCTGATTTCGGTAAAATGGCCTCAACATCGCTGTGCGGACGCGGGATAACGTGGCAGGATTTCACTTCACCCACTACGCTTGCCGCCGCGCTGCCTGCATCTACGGCTGCTTTAACCGCGCCGACGTCGCCGCGAACCATGACGGTAACCAGGCCAGAACCAATTTTTTCGTAGCCCACCAGCTGTACGTTGGCGGATTTAACCATTGCATCGGCGGCTTCAATGGCGCCGACCAGCCCTTTTGTTTCAACCAGTCCCAGTGCGTTATTCATACTGCCGTTCTCCTGTGATTAAGCATGGAGATCCCGAAAAGGGATCCCTTTGACCAGCCGTGCCGCGTTATTACCGGTGTTGCGTTGGGCCTGACTGTCCTGATGATGCATCAGCGTAAAAAGCGGCGCCGATGCGGGTAAATTCTTGTAATGCACGACCAGCGAGTGTCGATCGCAGGCAATGCCAACCAGCAGCGGCGAGCTGCGCGCCGCCTGCCAGGCGCTGTCAACGACATCTCCAGCCGGGTGATGCTGAAGCAGGAAAGGGATGCCTTCCTCTTCGATACCCAGCAGCACTTCGTGCCAGAGGCTGGCGCAGTCGTTGATAACGGTAATGACGATAGCCGGGGCGCTGTGATTACTGTCCATGCGCAAACTCCTTGTGCCAGGAGAGAATCAGGCCTGTGGCCACCGCGTTTCTTGGGCCTTCGCTGCCGCGAATATTTCCTCGCCCGGCGACCAGGCGGTAGTGCGCCAGCGCATCGGTGACCAGCTGCGGAACTTCGAAATCCAGCGACGAGCCGCCGACCAGCACCACGAACGGAATATCGCGAATGTTGCCGGTTGGACTGACCTGGCGCAGCGCGCGCAGGGCGTTGGTGACAAAGACGCGCTCTTTGGCGCTGCGGCGAATGGCGCGCACTTTTTCCAGCGCTAAGTCGCCGGGAAGCGGCACCAGTTCGTCCGGTTTCACCACGCAGACGCGGGCGAACACGGCGGGAGGCAGCGGCGTCGGGAAGAACTGGACGCTGCCGTCCTCGTGGCGTAAGTGGAACAGGCTTTCGACCTTAGCCAGCGGGTATTTTTTGATCTCTTCCGCCAGATAGCGGTCTTCCAGCCCCAGTTCGCGGGCAATAATCATCGTGACCATGTCGCCTGCCCCGGCGAGATGGGTGGCGATGATTTCACCTTTAGGGTTGATGATGGAGGCATCAGTGGAGCCCGCGCCGAGGTCGAGGATCGCCAGCGGTCGGGTGGTACCCGGCGTGGTCAGCGCGCCCAGAATGGCGGCTTCAGCCTCAGCGCCGCCGATCTGCACGTCGATATTAAGCTTCTGCTCAATTTCACGGGCAATCATCGCCATCTGCAGGCGGTCTGATTTCACCATCGAGGCGATGCCGACGGCCTGCTCCAGCGAGAACTCCCCGGCCAGACCGCCGGTGACGCTCACCGGAACCGAGGTGTCAACGGCCAGTAGATCCTGAATGAAAATCTCACTGCTCGGCTTGTTGGTCAGTTCGGCCATGGTCTGGCGCACGTGCTCCAGCATGCCGCCGATATTGGTCCCGGCCTCGCCGGTGACGTTGTCGAGCTTACCGCTGCCGTCCACTGCTTTCATGATGGCTTCGGCACCGGCGGCGACATCCACGCGCACGGTTCGGCCCTGCGCCTGCAGTTCCAGGTTACCGGCGGGTATTGCGCGCGCTTTGACGTCGCCGGATGGCGTTTTAACCACCACGGCGGAACGGTTGCCGATCAGCGCGCGCGCCATCGGGACGATGTTTTTCGTCTCATCGGCGTTGAGATTAAATACGGTGGCGATGCCGTAAGGGTTAGAGAGGGTTTCGATAACCTTTCCCGGCACGGCGACTTCAATCGCCGCCAGCATCCCCAGCGGAATGCGGTCGATGTACAGAACTTCATCGACAATCGGTAGCGATTTTTCCAGCCGGTTGCTGACCAGTACGCCATCGTCGCGCTGCAAAATGACGCCGGTAATCTGGTATCCGGCGCGCATTGAGGCGTTGATAACATTGGCGATATCGGCAAAATCAAAGGCTGACGATACCACCAGAATATAGGACGAGTCCGCCGGGCGGGTTAACAGCTCCTCCGGCGTAATCGTGATACCCACACCAAGGCCTACTCCGCCCGGCGTTTTTGGGTTATGGCCAATCATTGTCGATTCGGTGATGATGGTTTCGGTAATGGTTTCCATCGCCACATCGCCAATCACCGGCGTGGCTTCGTTAATGCGGATGAGCGAAATATCGCTGACATTGATCCCCGCGCGCTTTGCGACGAGGGCGAGCGCTTCCTGAATGCCGAACACGTTACGCAACGTGCCTTTGATCCCGGTGGTTTCCGCCAGCGCGCTGTGGGTGATTGTCAGCGCGCCAGCCTCATTCAGAGTCGCCAGGGCGACTTCCGTTGATGAGTTGCCGATATCAATGCCAGCTATATATCGCATCACATACCCCTGTAATTAATCGTCGCCTTTGAGTTTTTTACGCTCAACGTACAGCCCTGCCGCTTCACGAACGAAAGCTGCGCAAATCTTTGCCTGATAACGATTTTCGAGATCATCGGCGATAGCGAGCAGCTCTTCTTTCGTTGAACGATACGGACGAAGGGCGTTGTAGATTTCAAGAATGCGATCGTCCGGTACCGCGGTCAGTTCGGCGGCGCGTTCGAAGTTCATCGCCAGCCGGTCGCGGCCCGCGTCCTTGGCGATAGACGCCTGTAAGCGCAGGGTTTCCGGGGTAATACGCATATCCTGAGCGGTGACTTTATTGCTCAGCACGTTTTCTAGCGTAAAGTCGTCCAGCGTTTTATTGGTGGCGGTTTTCACCCATTCCGGGTGCTTGTTCGCCAGCGGGTAGTCGCTGACCTTTGCGCTGCGGGACGTGCCGCCTGCCGCAGGAGCCGCTGCTGGCGCATCGCCCTGCAGGCTGTTCATGCGGCTCAATACGTCCCGGACCATCGATTCAATTGCGTCGGTATTCATGGAGTTATCCTTTATCAAAGCGCCACGCGCAGTTCCTGCGGGTTTTTGCCCGTCACGACGTACTTGGTCTCTTTAATGTGCAAAATGGCCGACTTTGCCTGGTACTTCGGGCGTGCCATCTGGTCATTGAGCGTAGGGACCGGCTGCGGTGATTCGCGTTTCGCATAACGGGCGGCGTTTTTACCAATCTGACGGTAGGTTTCCAGCGTCAGCAGCGGTGCCTGCGGGAACAGCTCCAGGTTGGAGAGCGGCGGTAGCCCCTGCTGGTGGATAACCGTAGTACCTTTCGACTGGATGCCGATGGAGATGCCGGATCCGCTCAGGCGGTTACCTTCAACGGCGACGAACGCCACGTCGGAAGATTTAAAGCAGCGAATCACGCGCGCCTTGATGCCTTCTTCTTCAATACCGGCAATGACTTCGCGCAGAATGCTCTTATGCGGTAAGCCCACGATATTGACGGTTTGCGCCAGGCCAAATGCCGGGCCGACGGCGATAATGACTTCGTCCTGCTGAGTACCCTGGCGCGCTTCGCCCACTTCGGTCAGAAAGCCGTCGCCCGCAGGCGCAGCGGTCTGTGGTGCTGTGGATGCCGCAGGCGCATTAAACGAGACGGGTTTATCGCTGCCCTTCATATCGCGGAGCACGTCTTCAATTATCTGGCGCAGCAATTTTTCATTAATTTCCATTTCTCACCCCTTAATCAATCTCGTTGGGATCAAGAGCGCCAGGGATGTTTTTAATCTCTTCCCAGCGTTCTCCCTGCAGGCGATAACCTGTTGCCGGACCGGCATAGTCATTGACGTCATTAACCGCAGAGAGCACTTGTCCGTCGCCGACGATAATGGCGGAGGTGTGCAAATAGTCGCCGGTTAGCTTGGCTTTCTGGATGTTGAGCATGTCCTGGGCCACGTCGGTAAACCCGCCCTGCGCCAGCGCTTTCACAACTTCCAGACCGTTGCGGTTTTTATTGATGATTTCCTGGGCGAACTTGATGTCTTCGACGATGTTGCGCTCCGGCATATCTTTCGAACCGTGGGCATAGGTCGCGGCTTCAACTTCTTCATCGGTAATCGGCGGCAGTCCCATTCCGGCAAACACGGCCTGTAGCGCGCGGGCGGCTTTGTTACGGATGGCGATAACGTCCTCTTCACGAACCGGGCGCAGACCGCCGTCCACTTTCAGGTCGCGCTGGATAACGTTGTAGTCGTCAAAGTCTTCCGCATCTTCGTTGGAACCGGCGAACATGTTGTCGTAGTTCGGCACCGCGGAATAACCAGAGGAGATAAAGTCGGTACCCGGCAGGAACTGCATCAGCAGGCGCGCGGTACGACGCATATCGGAGTGGGTGAAGGTCTGGTCGTTACTGGAGGCGCATTCCAGATCCAGCGAAGAGCAGATCAGGTTTTCCGCCAGCACGGCACGAATGCCTGACGGCACGGCAGACGGTACGCCGATGCAGCTTACGGAGCCGTTTTGCAGCCCCTGAACGCCAGCCGCTTTGGTGATATAGATGCAGCGCGCTTCCAGATACAGCATGGATTTGCCTTCGGCGTAGCCCATCTGCACTTCTGAGCCGGAGCCGGAGGTGAAGCGCATTTTCAGGCCGCGAGAGGCGTAGGAAGAGGCTAAGAAGCCTTTCGACCATGGCGTATCGTCACCGTCGGTGAAGACCGGCTCGGTGCCGTAAACGGAAATGGTTTCGGCGTAGCAGGTGTGGCCCAGCATGCCGAGCTTCAGCTCGGTGGCTTCTTCCAGTGAGCACTGCGTCAGTACGCCCGGACGACCAACCTGAGAGCCGACCAACAGCGCGATGGCGTTGAACGGCGCGTAGCGTGCTACCGCAACCGTGGTTTCTTGTTCGTCAAACCCGCGCCATGCGCCTTCGGCGGCATCGGCGGCAATTTGCACAGGGTTATCCTTGACGTTGGTGACGTGCGCCTGCTGAGATGGAGTGCGGCGGGCGCGCATTTTCTGCATCGCCATCATCATCTCAACCACGTTCATATGCGAAACCACTTCAACAATTTTCGCCGGGGTCATGGCGGTGGTCAGCGGAACGATTTCGCTGCGCTTGACGTTAGGATCGCACAGCATATTGGCAAGCTTGACCGAATCCATCGCCATCACTTCTTCGGCGCGGTTCAGGTTGATGCCGTAGCGGGCGATAAAGTGGTCGATCAGGTCGAATTCGCTAACCGGTTTTCCGTCCAGCTCGGTCACCGCGCCGTTAACGATTTTAATCGACGGTTTCGGGTCGTTCGGGCTTTCCATTGCGATAAAGCCTTCTTCGATCCACTCCTTAACAAAGCCGTCCTGATTCACAGGGCGTTTCGCCAGTGCTTCAAATCTTTTCGATCTCATGAATCAGCCTCGTGGGTATCAGATGTAGGACGGGCGATCGTTTTTCGGTTCAGAACCGAGGGTCGCAAGGACGGTTTTGCCGATTTCGCGTGCAGAGGTCACCGCCTGACGGACCGCGCCGGAGTCGCCGGAAATCACCAGAATGGCTTCGTTACTAAAGCTGGTGCCGTGCGCCGGAGAGCTGTACGCCACGACTTCAACGTTGGCTGACTTCAGGGCGGTATCGGCCATCAGTACGCCGACGGAAGCCGGAGCGCCGACGATGACGCCGCAGGCACGGCCAATCGGCGCGCCGAACGCTTTTTCCAGCGCGTAGCTGGCGCGAGCGGTGTACTGCAGCTCGATATGCCCGGCTTCGTTGCCGTAAACATCACCGAAGGTGCGGTCCAGCTCTTTCAGCGCGACTTCGATACCGCGCTTGACGTCGGACACGTCGTTACCGCCTAAAATAATCAGCGAACCGTGGCCCGCTCCGCCTTTGGTATCGCGCGGCAGCTCAATGCTGACCACTTCGGTGTTGGTGGCTTTCACCGCTTCGTCCGCCGCCATAATGTGCGGGCCTGCGCCGGTGCGGGCGCCGAGAATGCCGATGGAACGATAGCGCTTCTCAAGCTTCATCGCGTCCAGCAGGGCGGTATCGACGTTGGCGATAACCAGGCCCAGGGTATCGCCAATGGCGGTCCCGACAAATTCCGTTAAACTGCAGCTTTTTTCTGCCATAGCCGTCTCTCGTATAGGTTGGGGTTGACCAGGGATGGCCTGTTGTTCCGGCGTTGCCACACGGGCAATCACCTGCGCCATGATCTGTTCCACCAGCTCATTGCTGCTCATTGGCTAATTCCCTTCGGTAAGATTTTTTCTACATCGGTGTGAGGGCGTGGGATGACGTGTACGGCTTTCACTTCACCCACGTTGCGTGCGGCTGCGGCACCTGCATCGGTGGCCGCTTTGACCGCGCCAACATCGCCGCGCACGATGACGGTTACCAGCCCGGAGCCAATCTTTTCATAGCCCACTAACATCACATTGGCTGACTTAACCATTGCATCAGCGGCCTCTATGGCTGCGGTTAAGCCTTTGGTTTCTACCATTCCTAGTGCTTCTTGTTGCATAAAGACCTCGCATGGAGTGTTCCGATAGTTGGGACTATAAGAAGATGCGAGGAAAAAGAATGGCTGACTTGCTGTTGAGCATCAGAAAATAATGAGAAAGCAATATGACTAAATTGCCTTTTATTTTTATAACTCATTGATAATCAATATTTAATTTATTATTGTCTATATGATTATTTTGTTTTTATTATTTCATTTTTACATTTTTGTTAGTGACGAGAGTATTTTTATTTGATATGGCGAAAGACGCAAAATGTGATGTTTATTCGAAATTGATAAGTTGGCTTGTGCAATATTTTATTATTTCCACAGGCGTATTTTATAGCTCAAATTTCCCGTGTGATGGGCTGATAAAAATATCGGAAAAGCAAAATTTTGCTATCGCAACACGATTTTTCCGGAAGGCAGGCCCGCAGGTTGCCAACAATTTACAGGCGGCACTTTTTATAGTGAGGTTAGCTGTACACTACCGCCAGCCGAAACTTGCGCTGGCCAGGACACGAACTTTGCTCAGAAGGTGTCACATGAATGATTCTCTAAAGGCGCAATGTGGTGCGGAATTTTTAGGCACCGGACTCTTTTTGTTTTTTGGTATCGGTTGTTTGAGCGCGCTCAAAGTCGCAGGCGCCAGCCTCGGATTATGGGAGATTTGCATTATTTGGGGGCTTGGGATTTCACTGGCCGTTTACCTTACGGCCGGCATCTCCGGCGGACATCTTAACCCTGCGGTGACGATTGCGCTGTGGCTGTTTGCCTGCTTCCCCAAACAGAAAGTATTGCCTTATATTATTGCCCAGTTTGCCGGCGCTTTTGGCGGCGCTCTGCTGGCGTATGTGCTTTATAGTAGCCTTTTTACTGAATTTGAGACTGCGCATCATATGGTGCGCGGTAGCGTCGAAAGTTTGCAATTAGCCAGCATTTTCAGTACCTATCCGGCCGCAGCGCTAAATATATGGCAGGCTGCGTTGGTGGAAGTGGTCATTACCTCGATTCTGATGGGCATGATCATGGCATTGACGGATGATGGCAATGGCATTCCTAAAGGGCCGCTTGCACCTTTGCTTATTGGGATACTGGTTGCCGTTATCGGCGCGTCTACTGGACCTCTTACCGGTTTTGCAATGAATCCGGCGCGTGATTTCGGTCCCAAACTGTTCACATGGTTAGCGGGGTGGGGGAACATGGCGATGAGCGGTGGGCGAGAGATCCCTTATTTTATCGTGCCGATTGTCGCGCCTGTTATCGGCGCCTGTGCCGGAGCAGCCATATATCGCTATTTTATTGGTAAGAATTTACCTTGTAACCGCTGTGAACTGTAAGAAAATGCGAACCAGATTCACAGCAATGATGTATCGTAAAAACAGGTGAGATAATTTCGTGATCTGCTTTCACGAACTGATCAAAACGTCTCCCAGCAATGGGAGACTTTTGATATTGTCATTGTACTTTTTATCAGGGCCAGGATAATGCTAATAAAAAGTGAATGTAAATAATGTGTTTTGTTTATAACAATAAATTAACTGAGGGGTTTTATCATGATTTCTGCGAGCGCTCTGAACTCAGAACTCATTAATAAAATCGCACAGGATTTTGCACAAGCCACCGGTCTGGCGGTTGTGGTTGTCAATATTCATGGTGATGAAATATCTGAGCTATTCAATTTCACGCCGTTTTGTCAGTTGATGCGGCAGCATCCCCAGCATAGTACACGTTGTCGTATGAGCGATCGCTGCGGGGGACTGGAGGCATCGAAGTCCGATCAACCCTGTATTTATCGTTGTCATGCCGGTCTAACGGATTTTTCTATTCCGCTGGTAATCGCAGGGCATTTAGTTGGCTTTGTTTTATGCGGGCAGGTTCGTTTAAGTAATGACGTGGAGCTGGTAAACATTCTTAATGTCGACGATCGCTGGCAGGCTGACCCTGAGCTCTTGAATGAATTTCGGAATGTGCCAGAGATGGACTATTCACGCGTTATCGCTTCCGCCGATCTCCTTAAACTGATTGTTGAGAATTGCCTGAAAAAACAGCTCAATTTCGTGGTTATCAAAGACAATCCGCAGCAATCGGAGGCAAATAAAGCCGCTCGTGGTCCCACTCCGCATGACAGTAAAATGAAAAAAGCGCTTCGCTATATTGATGCGCATTTGTCCGACGATCTTCGTCTTGAGGATGTCGCCTCACATGTCTATCTCAGCCCCTATTACTTCAGTAAGCTATTCAAGAAATATCAGGGAATCGGATTTAATGCGTGGGTGAACCGCCAGAGAATGGTTAGCGCCAGAGAATTGCTTTGCTATAGTGACTGGAGTATTGCCAGTATTGCGCGTAATTTAGGCTTTTCGCAAACCAGCTATTTTTGTAAAGTCTTCCGCCAGACCTATCAGGTTACGCCGCAGGCTTATCGCCAGCAGATAAATGAGAATTCTCATCCTCCATCGTTATGAATAGCAATATTTTGCTATTGCCGATTTTTGATAGTGTTTTGTATCTTAATCATTTCAGAAAGAAAATTTATCTGGTGTAACAATAAATTGTCATAGCGCAACAAAATAATAAAATTTAGGGCATAAACTGCACCAGTTTTTATTTTTGTGATGAAGTACAGTGTCAGGAAAGATAAGTTTTATTACGCTTTGTCGATACGTTTTATCGTCAATATACCGGTAAGGATGAGTAGATTAACGTCAGATGAGCAACCGCTCAGGTTATTGCTCACAGAAATGTAAAACGTAGCACATTATTAATTGCCGTTATGGGTGTGCCGTACAGCCATAACGTAAACCAACAGGTTTGCCACATTTGTGGTAGGGAAGGGGGTGAAAATCCCCCGCAGCCCCCGCTGCTGTGATGCTGACGACCCCGTAAAGACCACTGATCGCAAGATTGGGAAGGACGGGCGAGGAGGACGCTAAGCCAGAAGACCTGCCTGTCGGTGATAACCAACAACTTCGGTGGGAAGTGGGTTGCGAAGACGCGTACAGTCGAAAGACTGAACATGCGCGTACCTGTATACCCCTACCACCCTGAACAGGATCAGGGTAATGGCGGCAAGGCATCACGCATTTATTCTTGCAGGCACAGGAAGCGGTTGCGGCAAAACCACGGTGACGCTTGGTTTGTTGAGGCTGCTGCAAAAACGCGCGCTGCGCGTACAGCCGTTTAAAGTTGGGCCAGATTACCTTGATACCGGCTGGCATACCGCTATCTGTGGCGTGGCGTCCCGTAATCTTGACAGTTTCATGCTTCCTCCTCCTGTTCTCAACGCCTTATTTTGCGAACAAATGCGGCAGGCGGATATCGCTGTCATTGAAGGCGTCATGGGGCTGTATGACGGCTATGGCGTCGACCCCAATTACTGCAGCACAGCCGCGATGGCCAAACAGCTTGGTTGCCCGGTCATCCTACTGGTGGACGGCAAGGCTGTTTCAACGTCGCTTGCGGCTACCGTTATGGGATTTCAGCACTTCGACCCGACCCTCAACCTCGCGGGCGTGATTGTGAATCGCGTCACTAGCGACGCCCACTATCAGCTCCTCAAAAATGCCATTGAACATTATTGCTCACTGCCGGTACTGGGGTATGTCCCTCCTTGCGACGGCGTCGCATTACCTGAACGCCACCTGGGGTTGATTACCGCCAGAGAATCCCTCGTCAATCAGCAATCATGGCATGATTTTGCCGCCATGCTGGAACAAACAGTGGATGTGGATGCGCTACTCTCGCTGAGCGTGTTATCAGCGCTTCCGGCGGGAATGTGGCCTGAGCGCCCCGATAACACAGCGGGGGCAGGGCTGACGCTTGCTCTGGCGGATGATGAGGCCTTTAACTTTTATTACCCCGATAACATCGATTTGCTGGAGCGTGCCGGCGTTAACATTGTGCGTTTTAGCCCACTGCATGACAGCGCATTGCCTGATTGCCAGATGATCTGGCTGGGCGGTGGATATCCTGAATTATACGTCGCAGAGCTGGCGGCAAATACGGCGATGTTAAAACATTTGCGGGCGGCGCATCAGCGCGGCGTGGCGATTTACGCGGAGTGTGGCGGTCTGATGTATTTGGGGAGCACTCTGGAGGATAGCGGCGGGGAAATTCATCAGATGGCGAATATTATCCCCGGTCACAGCAAAATGGGTAAGCGACTTACCCGCTTTGGTTACTGTGAGGCGCAGGCTATGCAGCCAACGCTATTGGCGGTGCTTGGCGAGATAGTGCGCGGCCATGAATTTCACTACTCAGATTTTATTCCCGAAACACCCGCCGTTATGGCCTGTCGTAAGGTTCGCGATGGCCGCGTGTTACAGGAATGGACTGGCGGCTGGCAGACAGGCAACACGTTTGCCAGCTATCTGCACGTCCATTTCGCCCAGCGTCCGGAAATGTTGCAGCACTGGCTGGCGGCGGCGAGGCGCGTATTATGACGATTCTTGCCTGGTGTATCGCCTGGGTGCTGGATTTTATCATCGGCGACCCTCAACACTGGCCCCATCCGGTACGCTGGATAGGTCGTTTAATCACGTTTGTGCAGCGTATTGTGCGTCGCTATTGTCCCGGCGATAAAGCGCTGCGGATTGGCGGCGGCGTAATGTGGGTTGTGGTTGTCGGGGCGACCTGGGGCGTGGCATGGGGCGTACTGGCGCTGGCGCAGCGGATTCACCCCTGGTTTGGCTGGATCGTTGAAGTCTGGATGATCTTTACCACGCTGGCCGGACGCTCTCTGGCCCGCGCCGCGCAGGAGGTTGAACGACCGTTGTGGGAGAACGACCTTGCGGAAAGCCGAATAAAACTCTCCTGGATCGTCGGGCGCGATACGTCGCAACTTCAGCCAGCGCAGATCAATCGCGCCGTGGTGGAAACGGTTGCAGAAAACACCGTTGACGGCATTATCGCGCCGCTCTTTTTCCTCTTTCTCGGCGGCGCGCCGCTGGCGATGGCCTACAAAGCCGTCAATACCCTGGATTCAATGGTGGGCTACAAACATGAAAAATACCGGGCGATTGGTATGGTCAGCGCCCGTATGGACGACGTAGCGAACTATCTTCCTGCCCGACTGAGCTGGCTGTTGCTGGGCATTGCGGCAGGACTGTGTCGCCTGAGTGGTTGGCGGGCGCTGCGTATTGGCTGGCGTGACCGTTATAACCACAGTAGCCCAAATTGCGCCTGGTCGGAAGCGTGTGTGGCCGGCGCCTTAGGAATCCAGCTCGGCGGCCCAAATAACTACTTTGGCGAGCGTGTGGACAAGCCCTGGATCGGCGACGCGCAGCGCGATATTTCTGTGGACGATATTTCCCGAACGATTCGATTGATGTGGGTCGCTTCAACCCTGGCGCTGGCGCTGTTTATTGCGGCGCGGTGCGGGTTATCTGGCGTGGCCTGAGGACGACAGTATGCATTATATCCAGCAGCCCCAAACCATTGAGGCCAACAGTTTCACCATTATTAGCGACATTATTCGCGAAACGCGTCCTGATTACCGTTTCGCCAGCCCGCTCCATGAGGCCATTATCAAGCGGGTTATTCATACCACCGCCGATTTCGACTGGCTGGACATTTTGTGGTTCTCTGCCGATGCGCTGGAGCAGCTTTGTGATGCGTTACGCCATCCGTGCATTATTTATACCGATACCACGATGGCGCTGTCCGGCATTAATAAAAGATTACTGGCGACGTTTGGCGGCGAGTGTCGCTGTTATATCAGCGATCCGCGCGTGGTGCGCGCCGCACAAACGCAGGGGATTACCCGTTCAATGGCCGCCGTCGATATCGCTATCGCCGAGGAGGAGAAAAACAAGCTCTTTGTTTTCGGTAATGCGCCGACGGCCCTGTTCCGTTTGCTTGAACATAACGTGACGGTGAGCGGCGTGGTGGGCGTACCGGTAGGCTTTGTCGGCGCGGCGGAGTCCAAAGAGGCACTCACCCATAGCCATTTCCCCGCGGTTGCCGCGTTAGGGCGTAAAGGCGGCAGTAACGTGGCTGCCGCTATCGTCAATGCGCTGCTCTATCACCTCCGGGAGGCCTGATGAGCGAGCTTTCTTTTGACGCGCCGGTCTGGCACCACGGTAAAGCGTTACGTAAAGGATATACCACCGGTTCCTGCGCGACGGCGGCGGCAAAAGTCGCCGCGCTGATGGTATTGCGTCAACATCTGATTCATCAGGTCTCCATCGTCACGCCGTCGGGCGTCACGCTATGCCTGAACGTGGAGTCGCCGCACATTGAAGGCCAGCAGGCGATAGCCGCAATTCGTAAAGATGGCGGCGATGATGTGGATGCCACGCACGGAATGCTGATTTTTGCCCGCGTTACGCTCAACGACAGCGGTGAGATTACGCTCACTGGCGGCGAAGGTATTGGTACGGTAACGCGTAAAGGGGTTGGGCTGCCGCTCGGGAGCGCCGCCATCAATCGTACGCCGCGCCATACCATTGAGTCAGCGGTGCGCGAAGCGATAGGCCCGGCGCGTGGGGCCGATGTGGAGATTTTTGCCCCGGAAGGCGAAGCGCGGGCGCAAAAAACGTATAACTCGCGGCTTGGCATTCTTGGCGGCATTTCCATTATTGGCACTACCGGCATTGTGACGCCGATGTCGGAAGAAAGCTGGAAACGCTCGCTATCGCTGGAACTGGAGATCAAACGGGCGTCAGGATTAACGCGGGTGATACTCGTGCCGGGCAACCACGGCGAACGGTTTGTTCGCGAACAAATGGGCGTCGACACACAGGCAGTCGTCACCATGAGCAATTTTGTCGGCTACATGATTGAAGAGGCGGTACGGCTGGGATTTTGCCAGATAGTGCTGGTGGGGCATCCTGGAAAATTGATCAAAATCGCCGCCGGGATCTTTCATACCCATAGCCATATTGCTGATGCGCGCATGGAAACGCTGGTCGCGCATTTAGCTTTACTGGGCGCGCCGCTGGAGTTACTCACCCTGGTCAGCGATTGCGATACTACCGAAGCGGCAATGGAGCACATTGAAGCATATGGCTTCGGGCATATCTATAACCATCTTGCCAGGCGTATTTGTTTGCGAGTCATGCAGATGCTGCGTTTTACCAAAACGCCGCCTGTCTGCGACGCCATCCTGTTTTCTTTTGATAACCATATTCTCGGCAGTAATCGTCCCGTCGACGAGATTGCTAAGGAGCTGCAATGCTAACGGTCGTGGGAATGGGGCCCGCCGGACAGCATTTGATGACGCCTGCGGCGCTGGAAGCGATAGACCACGCCGATGCGCTGGCAGGCGGTAAACGGCATTTGGCGCAGTTTCCGGCGTTTGGCGGCGAACGATTTACGCTGGGCGCGGATATTGGCGCGTTGTTGTCATGGATTGCCGCCCGTCGGGATAAAGGGATCGTGGTGCTGGCCTCCGGCGATCCGCTGTTTTATGGCATCGGTACACGCCTGGTGGCGCATTTTGGTATCGAACAGGTTCGCATTATCCCTGGCATCAGCGCCGTACAGTATCTGTGCGCACAGGCTGGAATTGATATGAATGACATGTGGTTGACCAGTAGCCACGGTCGTTGCGTCAGCTTCGAGCAGGTAGCGAACCATCGCAAAGTGGCGATGGTAACTGATGCCCGCTGCGGGCCGCGAGAAATCGCGCGGGAACTGGTCGCGCGCGGTAAAGGGCATCGCTTAATGGTGATTGGTGAAAATCTGGCGATGGAAAATGAGCGGATCCACTGGCTACCCGTCAGTGCGGTCAACGCCGACTATGAAATGAATGCAGTGGTGATCCTTGATGAAAGATGAGCTTTTTCTGCGCGGCGAGAACGTACCGATGACCAAAGAGGCGGTACGGGCGCTGGCACTGTCGAAACTTGAGCTCCACCGCGCCAGTCACCTGATTGACGTCGGGGCGGGAACGGGAAGCGTCTCAATTGAAGCGGCGCTGCAATTTCCTTCGTTGCAGGTGACGGCTATCGAGCGTAATCCTGCCGCGCTACGGCTGCTTGATGAGAATCGTCAGCGCTTTGCCTGCGGCAATATCGATATTCTCCCCGGCGAAGCGCCAATGACCATAACCGGGAAAGCCGATGCGGTGTTTATGGGCGGCAGCGGCGGGCATCTGACGGCGCTGATTGACTGGGCGATGGGGCATCTGCATCCCGGTGGCCGTCTGGTGATGACCTTTATCTTGCAGGAAAACCTCCATAGTGCGCTGGCGCATCTTGCGCTCATCGGCGCATGTCGAATGGACTGTGTACAGCTTCAGCTTTCATCGTTAACGCCGCTGGGGGCGGGACACTATTTCAAACCGAACAATCCTGTTTTTGTTATCGCCTGTCAGAAGGAAGAAAACCATGTCAGAGACATTTGATCCACGCTGTGTATGGTTCGTCGGCGCCGGGCCGGGCGATCGCGAGCTGATCACGCTTAAAGGCTACCGCCTGCTGCAACAGGCGCAGGTAGTTATCTATGCCGGTTCGCTGATCAATACCGAACTGCTGGATTACTGCCCCGCGCAGGCAGAACGCTACGATAGCGCCGAACTGCATCTTGAGCAGATTATCGAGCTGATGGCCGCGGGCGTGAAAGCGGGAAAAACGGTGGTGCGGTTGCAAACGGGCGATGTCTCGCTGTACGGCTCCGTGCGTGAGCAAGGCGAAGAGTTAACCCGCCGTGGTATCGACTGGCAGGTAGTGCCTGGCGTCAGCGCGTTTCTCGGCGCTGCGGCGGAGCTGGGGGTGGAGTATACCGTACCGGAGGTATCGCAGAGTCTCATTATTACCCGTCTGGAAGGGCGCACGCCAGTACCGGCGCGCGAACAACTGGAGGCGTTCGCCAGTCACCAGACGTCAATGGCGATTTATCTCTCCGTTCAGCGTATTCATCGGGTGGCGGAACGTCTCATTGTCGGCGGTTATCCGGCAACTACGCCTGTCGCGGTCATCTATAAGGCTACCTGGCCGGAAAGCCAGACCGTTCGCGGCACGTTAGCGGATATTAGCGACAAAGTACGTGATGCTGGCATCCGTAAGACGGCGCTAATCCTGGTCGGGAATTTTCTGGGTAAGGAGTATCACTACTCAAGACTTTATGCAGCGGACTTTAGCCATGAATACCGTAAAGCCTGAATCCATTGCGTTGTTTTGCCTGACGCCCGGCGGCGTGGCGCTGGCAAAGAGACTCGCCGCGATGCTGCCGTTAACCTGCTTTACCAGTGAAAAACTGCGGGAAGAGGGATTTATTCCCTTCGATGGCGGATTCGCTAATACCGCCCGGCAGGCTTTTACCACTTATACCGCGCTTATTTTTATCGGCGCGACCGGCATTGCCGTTCGTGTCCTGGCGCCGTTAGTGAACGATAAGTTCAGCGATCCGGCGGTGGTCGTCATTGATGAACGTGGTCAGCATGTCATTAGCCTGCTTTCCGGTCATGCGGGCGGGGCCAATGCCTTGACGCGCTACCTGGCAGGAATGTTAGGCGCCGATCCGGTGATTACCACGGCAACGGATGTCAATGAGATGTCCGCGTTGGACACTTTAGCTTTCCAGCTTAACGCCCGCATGACCGATCTTCGCACGGCGGTAAAAACCGTTAACCAGATGTTGGTCAGTCATCAACGTGTAGGGTTATGGTGGGATGTCGAACTAACGGAAGAGATCGACCAGTGCGATATTCGCGGTTTTATCCCTGTTGATGATTTGCAGCGGTTGCCTGAACTGGATGCGCTTATCTGCGTCTCTTTGCGTAATGACCTCCCTGAGCTTCCCGTACTGCACTGGAAACTGGTGCCCCAGCGTGTGGTGGCGGGAATTGGCTGTCGCCGCGATACGCCATTTCCCCTGTTAGCGACATTACTGGCGCGTCAGCTTGAAGCGCAGAAACTCGATCCGCTGGCGTTAAAAGCGATTGGCAGCGTCACGCTCAAAAAAGGGGAACCGGGGCTTATTCAGCTCGCCTCCTGCTGCCGCGTGCCTTTTAAAACCTTTACCGCCGAAGCGTTGCGCGAATTCGAACACCATTTTCCCGGTTCTGGCTTCGTCAGAAAAACGGTGGGCGTTGGCAGCGTATCCGGCCCGGCTGCGTGGTTATTAAGCCAGGGACAATTGTTAGGCGAGACCCTGCGAGAACAGGGCGTCACTATTACTTTAGGAGTTGCACACTGATGTTGAGCGTAATTGGTATTGGCCCCGGTTCGCAGGCAATGATGACGATGGAGGCGATTGAGGCGCTTCAGGCGGCGGAAATCGTCGTGGGCTACAAAACCTATACCCATCTGGTTAAAGCATTCACCGGCGACAAACAGGTGATCAAGACCGGCATGTGTAAGGAAATTGAACGCTGCCAGGCGGCTATTGAACTGGCGCAGGCCGGGCATAACGTAGCGCTCATCAGCAGTGGCGACGCCGGTATTTACGGCATGGCGGGACTGGTGCTGGAACTGGTCGGCAAGCAGAAACTGGACGTCGAGGTGCGGCTCATTCCTGGCATGACCGCCAGCATCGCCGCCGCCTCTTTACTGGGCGCGCCGCTGATGCATGACTTCTGCCATATCAGCCTCAGCGACCTGCTGACCCCGTGGCCGGTGATTGAAAAACGCATCGTTGCCGCCGGAGAGGCAGACTTTGTTATCTGTTTTTACAACCCGCGCAGCCGCGGGCGCGAAGGGCATCTGGCGCGCGCGTTTGACCTGCTTGCCGCCAGTAAAAGCGCGCAAACGCCGGTTGGCGTGGTGAAATCCGCCGGACGTAAGAAAGAGGAAAAATGGCTGACTACGCTCGGCGATATGGATTTTGAACCGGTAGATATGACCAGTCTGGTCATCGTTGGTAATAAAACGACCTATGTTCAGGATGGGCTGATGGTAACGCCGCGAGGTTACACGCTGTGAATGAGGGGGAGGTGCTGGTGGTGGGCGGCACCAGCGATGCGCGCGCGTTATGCCGACAACTGGATGCGGCGAACGTCGCGTACACCTTATCTGTGGCGACGCCAGCCGGAAAAGCGCTGGCGGGCGACATTAAAGGGCAGGTGCGCTGTGGTCGTCTGGAGTACGGGCAGATGGTCGCCTGGCTAAAAGAAAACCGTACTCGCTGGGTAATAGATGCATCGCATCCTTATGCAGAAATGGTCAGCCATAACCTCCTTCGCGCCTGTGAAACGGCAGGCGTGTTGTTAAGTCGTTATCAGCGTCCGGAGCAGCTTAGCAATCTGACGCATCCGCTTCTCTATACGGCGCGCAGTATTGCCGATGCCTGCGAGATAGCGAGGCGTTTTGGTCCGCGCGTGTTACTGACGACCGGCAGTAAAGATCTGGCCGTCTGGCGTGCCGGGCTGGCGGAAAAAACGTTGCTGGCGCGTGTACTGCCCGTGGCGGAGGTGATTCAACGCTGCAGCGAACTGGGGTTCGGCGTTGGAGAAATTTTCGCTCTGTGTGGGCCGTTCAGCGCTGATTTTAACGCCGCGTTTTACCACCAGTGCCGGGCCGACGTGGTCATTACCAAAGCGTCCGGCGCGGAGGGGGGATATCAGGAAAAAGTTCAGCCCTGTCTGGATGCGGGCATTCCCTGCATCGTTATTGCGCGCCCGACGCCGCTTGTGACGGGTGATGAGTTACTGGAAAGCCAGGCCGCCTTTGCGCAGCGTTTATCGCGCTGGCTGGCCGCAGCTAAGGAGTAAAAATGAAAAAAGCGCTTCTGGTGGTCAGTTTTGGCACCAGCTATCACGACACCTGTGAAAAAAACATTGTGGCGTGCGAACGTGATCTGGCGGCGTCCTGTCCCGATCGCGACCTGTTTCGCGCCTTCACTTCCGGAATGATCATTCGCAAGCTTCGCCAGCGTGACGGTATCGACATCGATACGCCATTACAGGCTTTGCAAAAGCTTGCCGCACAGGGATATCAGGACGTGGCGATTCAGTCGTTGCACATTATTAACGGCGACGAATATGAAAAAATTGTCCGTGAAGTACAACTCTTGCGTCCGTTATTTACTCGTCTGACGCTGGGCGTGCCGCTGCTGAGCAGCCATAACGATTATGTGCAGCTAATGCAGGCGTTGCGACAACAGATGCCATCGCTCAGACAAACGGAGAAAGTCGTTTTTATGGGCCACGGCGCCAGCCATCACGCATTCGCAGCTTATGCCTGTCTCGATCATATGATGACCGCGCAGCGCTTCCCGGCGCGCGTCGGCGCCGTAGAAAGCTACCCGGAGGTCGACATCCTGATCGACAGCCTGCGTGACGAAGGCGTCACCGGCGTACATTTGATGCCATTAATGCTGGTGGCGGGCGATCACGCCATTAATGATATGGCTTCAGACGACGGCGACTCATGGAAAATGCGCTTTAACGCGGCGGGCATTCCGGCGACGCCGTGGCTGAGCGGGCTGGGAGAAAACCCGGCTATCCGGGCGATGTTTGTCGCGCATTTGCACCAGGCGCTGAACATGGCGGTAGAGGAGGCGGCATGAACGGTAAATTATACGCATTAAGCACCGGGCCAGGCGCGCCCGACCTGATAACCGTCCGCGCAGCGCGGATTCTTGGCTCGCTGGACATTCTGTATGCGCCCGCCGGTCGTAAGGGGGGCGATAGTCTGGCGCTGTCGATTGTGCGCGACTATCTCGGCGAGCAGACGGAAGTACGTTGTTGCCATTTCCCTATGAGCGCTGACGGCGCCGAGAAAGAAGCGGTCTGGAACGAGGTTGCCGCCGCGCTTACCGCAGAGGTGGAAGCGGGTAAACAGGTCGGTTTTATTACCCTGGGCGATGCGATGCTATTCAGTACCTGGATTTTTTTACTCCAGCGAATCGGCTGCCCGGAGTGGCTGGAGATTGTCCCCGGCGTCACGTCCTTCGCCGCGATAGCCGCCCGCGCGAAAATGCCGCTCGCCATAGAACGGCAATCGCTGGCGGTTATTTCTTGTACCGCGCCGGAAGCGGAAATAGCCCAGGTGCTACAACAGCATGATAGCCTGGTGTTGATGAAAGTGTATGGCCGGTTCGCCCGTATTAAAGCGTTGCTGGCGCAGGCTGGCCTGCTGGAATGCGCCTTAATGATGTCCGAGGCCACACTGCCCGGCGAGCAGTGCTGGCGCCATCTCCACGAGGTCAACGATGATCGACCGTTGCCCTATTTTTCGACCATTCTGGTCAATAAACAGTGGGAGTATGCAGAATGAAACTTGAACAGCAGCTTAGACAGTTGTCTTTCAGTGGACTGGCTGCAGCGATATTGCTGATGGTTGTCCCGCAACAGGCGTTTGCGATGCATATCATGGAGGGCTTTTTACCGCCAGTGTGGGCGCTGGCCTGGTGGTTACTGTTTTTACCCTGCTTGTGGTATGGGCTGGTGCGCTTACGGCGTATTGTGCAGGAGGATAATCATCAGAAGGTACTGCTGGCGCTGTGCGGCGCGTTTATTTTTGTCCTGTCCGCGCTCAAAATTCCGTCGGTAACGGGGAGTTGTTCACATCCGACCGGCGTTGGTCTGGCGGTTATCTTGTTCGGGCCCGGGGTGGTGGCGATTCTCGGTGCGGTTGTGCTGTTGTTTCAGGCGCTATTGCTGGCGCACGGCGGCCTGACGACGCTTGGCGCAAACGGAATGTCGATGGCGGTGGTTGGCCCGGTTGTCGGTTATCTGGTGTGGAAAATGGCCTGCCGTGCCGGACTGCGCCGCGATGTCGCCGTTTTTCTGTGCGCGATGCTGGCGGATTTGGCGACCTATTTTGTGACTTCAGTCCAGCTTGGCGTTGCGTTTCCCGATCCCCATGCCGGAGCGACAGGGTCTGTTGTGAAGTTTATGGGGATTTTCTGCCTCACACAGATTCCTGTCGCCATTGCCGAAGGTTTATTAACCGTCATGATTTATGACCAGTTGACTAAACGGCAAGTGATTACCGTACAAGGACATTAAAATGAAAAAAACGTTGATGTTGTTAGCGATGGTGGTGGCGCTGGTGATTCTGCCGTTTTTTATTAACCACGGCGGTGAATATGGCGGTTCAGACGGAGAAGCGGAAAGCCAGATTCAGGCTATTGCGCCGCAGTATAAACCCTGGTTTCAGCCGTTATATGAACCTGCCAGCGGTGAAATTGAAAGCCTGCTGTTTACCCTTCAGGGCTCTCTTGGCGCGGCGGTGATTTTTTATATCCTGGGGTATTGCAAAGGTAAACAACGCCGTGATGACCGGGCTTGATCGACTCAGCTATCAAAGCCGCTGGGCACACGTTGCGCCGCAGCGCAAGTTTTTGCTGTGGCTGGCGATGATGATACTGGCGTTTGTTCTGCCGCCTGTAGGGCAGGGCATTGAGCTGCTGATCATTGCCGGATTGAGCTGTTGGCTATTGCGCATATCCCTCTGGCGCTGGTGTCGATGGATGGCGATACCTTTTGGATTTTTGTTGGTCGGCGTGATAACGATTATCTTCAGCATCAGCCGCGAGCCGCAAATGCTGCTGGCTGGCATCTCTGTCGGGCCGTACTGGATCGGGATTACCCGTGCGGGCGTGGTTACGGCGAATGAAACGTTCTGGCGTAGCCTGACGGCGCTGTCCGCGACGTTGTGGCTGGTGATGAACCTACCGTTTCCGCAGTTAATTAGCTTGCTTAAGCGCGCGCATATTCCACGCCTGCTTACCGAGCAAATCCTGTTAACGTGGCGCTTTCTCTTTATTCTTCTGGATGAGGCGGTGGCAATTCGTCGCGCGCAAACGCTGCGTTTTGGTTATTGCAGCCTGCCGAACGGTTATCGATCTCTGGCAATGCTGACTGGACTCCTGTTTACGCGGGTGTTAATGCGTTATCAGCAAATGACTACCACGCTGGATATCAAACTGTATCAGGGTGATTTTCACCTGTAAGGACTATTATGCTTGCCACTTCAGACCTGTGGTTTCGTTATCAGGATGAGCCGGTACTTAAAGGGTTAAATCTGGATTTTTCGCTTTCGCCTGTTACCGGTTTGGTGGGCGCGAACGGCTGTGGGAAGTCTACGCTTTTTATGAACCTGAGCGGCCTGTTGCGTCCGCAAAAAGGGGCCGTGTTGTGGCAGGGAAAACCGCTGGATTACAGCAAGCGCGGACTACTGGCGCTGCGCCAGCAAGTTGCGACGGTTTTTCAGGACCCTGAACAGCAGATTTTTTATACTGATATCGATAGCGATATTGCGTTTAGTTTACGTAATTTGGGGGTGCCGGAAGCGGAAATCACGCGCCGCGTCGACGAGGCGCTAACGCTGGTTGACGCCCAACATTTTCGCCATCAGCCCATTCAGTGTTTGAGTCATGGGCAAAAAAAACGTGTGGCTATTGCCGGAGCGCTGGTGCTACAGGCGCGCTATCTATTGCTGGATGAACCCACTGCTGGTCTCGATCCCGCAGGGCGCACTCAGATGCTTGCTATCATCAGGCGGATTGTGGCGCAGGGAAATCATGTCATTATCTCCAGCCATGATATCGATCTTATTTATGAAATTAGCGATGCCGTATACGTGTTACGTCAGGGCCAGGTCCTGACGCATGGCGCGCCTGGCGAGGTTTTCGCGTGTACGGAAGCGATGGAACAAGCGGGGCTAACCCAGCCCTGGCTGGTCAAACTTCATACTCAACTGGGACTGCCGCTGTGTAAAACAGAAACGGAGTTTTTTCATCGAATGCAAAAGTGCGCATTCAGGGAGGCGTCATGACACAGGCAGTTATGTTGCAGGGGACGGCATCCGACGTCGGCAAAAGTGTGCTGGCGGCGGGTTTATGCCGCATTTTTTATCAGGATGGTCTGCGTACCGCGCCGTTTAAATCGCAAAATATGGCGCTTAATTCTGGTATTACGCCGGATGGCAAAGAGATGGGGCGGGCGCAGATTTTTCAGGCGGAAGCCGCGGGGATCACGCCAGATGTGCGTATGAATCCGGTGCTGCTCAAACCGACCAGCGATCGCCAGGCGCAGGTCGTGCTGATGGGGAAAGTGGCGACCAATATGGATGCGGTTAGTTACCATGACTATAAACCGCGTTTGCGTGAGCAAATCCTTGCGGTCTATAACAGCCTGGCGCAGGAATATGACGTTATTGTGCTGGAAGGCGCCGGAAGCCCGGCGGAAATCAATCTGCGCGATCGTGATATCGTCAATATGGGAATGGCGGAAATGGCCCAGTGTCCGGTTATTCTGGTGGCGGATATCGACCGGGGCGGCGTATTCGCCGCTATTTATGGCACGCTGGCGCTGCTGCATAAACAGGAGCGTGACAGAGTAAAGGGCGTCATTATCAACAAATTCCGCGGCGACGTGGCGCTACTCTATTCCGGTATCGAACAAATCGAATCGCTTACTGGCGTCCCGGTCCTGGGAGTGATGCCATGGCTGGATGTGGATCTGGAAGATGAAGATGGCGTCGCGCTGCAAAACGATAAATATCGCGGTAACGCCCCCCGTGATATCACTATTGCCATTGTGCAACTGCCACATATTTCTAACTTTACGGATTTTAACGCTCTGGCGGCGCAGCCGGATGTGCGCATACGCTATATTCGCCGCCCGGAAGCGTTGACTGACGTTGATCTGGTGATCCTGCCGGGCAGTAAGAATACGCTGAGCGACCTCTCCTGGCTGCGCGAAAGCGGGATGGCGGATGCGGTATTGCAGACACATCGGCAGGGCGTGCCAGTGATGGGAATTTGCGGCGGCTACCAGATGCTGGGCGACACCATTGTGGATGAGGTGGAGTCGGGGCTGGGTACGCAGCCGGGCCTGGGGCTGCTTAATACGATCACTCGCTTTGCACAGGATAAAACCACGACGCAGGTTAACGCGACAATGTCAGACGAGCTGCCCGGCTGGCTGGTTGCCGCGGCGGGGCTACCGGTACGCGGTTATGAAATTCACATGGGGGAAACGGTGCTACAGGAAGGATGCTGTACGGCCATGACGTTACAGAAAAATGGATGCTCTGTGGCGGATGGCGCGGTCACCGCCGATGGACTGGCGTTTGGCACTTACCTTCATGGCCTGTTTGACAGCGATGCGTTTACCCGTGCGGTGGTCAATGGGTTACGGGCGCGAAAAGGACTTGCGCCGTGGGAAACGACTTTTTGTTATGCGGAGCATAAAGCGCGGCAATTTGATCTGCTGGCGGAAGCGATGCGGCAACATATTGATATTGATAAAATTTATACCATCATGCAACAACATCAGGAGCCGGTATGATGATTCTGGTGACGGGCGGGGCGCGTAGTGGTAAAAGCCGTCATGCTGAAGCCTTAATTGGCGATGCGCCGCAGGTACTGTATATCGCCACCTCGCAGATTCTTGATGACGAGATGGCGGCGAGAATTCAGCATCATAAAGATGGCAGGCCGGCACACTGGCGGACCGCAGAATGCTGGCGGCATCTTGATACGTTGATTACCGCGGATCTTGCCCCTGACGACGCGATTTTGCTGGAATGTATTACCACCATGGTGACGAATCTGCTGTTTGCGCTGGGAGGCGAAAACGATCCCGAGCAGTGGGATTATGCGGCGATGGAGCGCGCCATTGACGATGAAATTCAGATTTTAATTGCAGCCTGCCAGCGCTGCCCGGCGAAAGTGGTACTGGTGACAAATGAGGTGGGAATGGGGATCGTCCCGGAAAACCGTCTGGCGCGCCATTTTCGTGATATTGCCGGTCGGGTCAACCAACGACTGGCGGCAGCGGCGGATGAGGTCTGGCTGGTAGTCTCAGGTATTGGAGTCAAAATTAAATGAGTAAGCTGTTTTGGGCCATGCTCGCTTTTATTAGCCGCTTGCCCGTGCCGTCACGCTGGTCGCAGGGACTGGATTTCGAGCAGTATTCGCGTGGGATCGTGATGTTTCCCTTTATCGGGTTGATTCTGGGGGGCGTAAGCGGCCTGATTTTCATCCTCCTGCAACCCTGGTGCGGTATTCCGCTAGCGGCGTTGTTCTGTATTCTGGCGCTGGCGCTGCTGACCGGTGGTTTTCACCTGGATGGGCTGGCCGATACCTGCGATGGCATTTTTTCCGCGCGCCGCCGTGAGCGAATGCTGGAGATTATGCGTGATAGTCGCCTGGGAACCCATGGCGGGCTGGCGCTTATTTTCGTGCTACTGGCAAAAATTCTGGTGGTCAGTGAACTGGCGTTACGTGGAACGCCAATGTTGGCGGCGCTGGCGGCGGCCTGTGCGGCTGGGCGTGGCAGCGCCGTTTTATTGATGTACCGTCATCGCTACGCCCGTGACGAGGGGCTCGGCAATGTATTTATCGGTAAAGTCAGCGGACGGCAAACCTGCATTACTCTGGGATTGGCGGTAATCGTCGCCACGGTATTACTGCCTGGTATGCAAGGACTGGCCGCAATGGTGGTCACACTCGCGGCGATTTTCATCCTTGGCCAGTTGCTTAAACGTACGCTTGGCGGTCAAACCGGCGATACGCTGGGCGCGGCGATCGAACTTGGCGAACTGATCTTTCTGCTGGCTCTGTTATGAGCCGATTATTACGGACGAGACATCTTATGCAGACACTACACGCTTTACTCCATGACATTCCTGCGCCGGACGCCGAGGCGATGGCGCGTGCGCAGCAACATATTGACGGCCTACTCAAACCGCCGGGCAGCCTGGGCAGGCTGGAGGCCTTAGCCGTTCAGCTCGCAGGAATGCCGGGTCTTAACGGTATGCCGCAGGTAGGTGAAAAGGCGATGCTGGTGATGTGCGCCGACCATGGCGTCTGGGATGAAGGCGTGGCGGTTTCGCCCAAAATCGTGACGGCGATTCAGGCGGCGAATATGACGCGGGGAACAACCGGCGTATGCGTGCTTGCCGCTCAGGCCGGTGCGAAGGTGCATGTCATTGATGTTGGTATTGATGCTGAACCTATTCCTGGCGTAGTTAATATGCGCGTCGCGCGCGGCTGCGGAAATATTGCCGTTGGCCCGGCGATGAGTCGCTCGCAGGCTGAGGAGCTTTTGTTGGAGGTTTCCCGCTACACCTGCGACCTGGCGCAACGCGGCGTGACCTTATTTGGCGTAGGGGAGCTGGGGATGGCGAACACTACGCCAGCCGCCGCGATGGTCAGCGTTTTTACAGGAAGTGATGCAAAAGAGGTGGTGGGGATTGGCGCTAATCTTCCGCCTTCCCGCATCGATAATAAAGTGGACGTCGTGCGGCGGGCGATTGCGATTAATCAGCCCAATCCGCGCGACGGCATTGATGTGTTGTCGAAGGTGGGTGGTTTTGATTTGGTCGGGATGACCGGCGTGATGCTTGGCGCGGCAAGGTGTGGCTTACCCGTATTGCTGGATGGCTTTCTTTCCTACTCGGCAGCGCTGGCGGCCTGTCAGATTGCGCCTGCGGTGAGACCTTATCTGATCCCGTCGCACTTTTCGGCGGAAAAGGGCACCCGCATCGCGCTCGCGCATTTGTCTATGGAGCCCTATTTGCATATGGCGATGCGGTTAGGTGAAGGAAGCGGCGCGGCGCTGGCGATGCCGATCGTGGAAGCCGCGTGCGCCATGTTCCACAACATGGGGGAGTTGGCGGCCAGTAATATTGTCCTGCCGGAGGGGAACGCAAACGCAACATACCCCTGAGGCACAACACCAGCCATGTGAGAAAAAAGCTATACTTAACGCACACCTGCCGCGACAGAGGAAGGGATATAATGCGTCGTACCACACCTTTTTTTCCGTTTTTCGTCTTGTTGGTAAGCCATTTCTCGCTGGCTATAAGCTATCCGTTGCCGCCCGAAGGCAGTCGTCTGGTAGGACAACCTGTCACAATTGCCGTACCGCAGAACAATACTCAGCCCTTAGAGTCATTTGCCGCCCGCTACGGTCAGGGGCTGAGTAATATGCTTGAAGCGAATCCCGGCGTGGATGTGTTTTTACCTCAGTCTGGTTCCACACTGGTGGTGCCGCAGCAGTTGATTCTGCCTGACACCGTTCGTGAAGGTATTGTGGTAAACGTCGCCGAGATGCGCCTTTATTATTATCCCGCAGGCACGAATACGGTTGAGGTGCTACCCATTGGTATTGGTCAGGCTGGCCGTGAAACGCCGCGCAATTGGGTAACTGCGGTTGAACGCAAACAAGATGGCCCGGTTTGGGTGCCAACGGCTAATACGCGTCGGGAATATGCTAAAGAGGGAAAAACGCTGCCCGCGATGGTGCCTGCGGGGCCGGATAACCCTATGGGGCTATACGCAATATATATCGGCAGGTTATATGCCATCCATGGCACTAATGCTAACTTTGGCATTGGCCTTCGCGTCAGTCAGGGCTGTATCCGTTTACGCAATGACGATATTAAATATTTATTCGACCATGTTCCTGTAGGAACCCGCGTTCAGATTATCGACAGGCCCGTTAAATTTTCGGTAGAGCCGGATGGCAGTCGTTGGCTGGAGGTACACGAACCGCTTTCTCGCAACCGTGCTGAATTTGAGTCAGACAAAAAAGTTCCATTGCCCGTTACGCCAGTGCTGCGCACGTTTATCAAAGGGGATGACGTTGATACTTCGCGGGTTAATGAGGTGCTGGAGCGCCGTTCCGGAATGCCGGTCAACATTAGCGCGGGCAGGTCTGGCCTTTAAATATCCTGCCACATTGCTGGTTTTCATGGGCTGGAGTATCTGTATTAGTAGTGAGTGTCATGGCAGGGGCTCCATTTTCTCAACGAACCGTGAGACCCCCGATTAAGTCCCCAAAGACTATGGGGGGCAAAAAACCCGGTAAACCTTATCAGGTCAACCGGGTAAAGATAATTTCTTGTTTTTTAAACGTCTCCGGACTCACCAGGATGTCCCGAAACTAAAATTTGGCTCCTCTGACTGGACTCGAACCAGTGACATACGGATTAACAGTCCGCCGTTCTACCGACTGAACTACAGAGGAATCGTGTGGGGTCGTATATTAGCGGCGGAAAAATTTTTGTCAAACCCCATTTAACCCCTTACAGATTCGATTGCGGGTTATCTCATCACTTTGTTGCATTTGCAGACATTTTTTCTGCAAAAAGCTTTGCAGCCTTACGATTTCTCGCTCATTATTGAAATGTGGTTTCAACTCTCTTCTTTAAGGTCCATTTTGAACGTCTCCACTGCCTTACGCCAGGTTGTCGTCCGTACGCCCTGGTATGCCAAACGCAAGAGTTACAAGGTGTTGTTCTGGCGTGAAATCACCCCACTTGCTATCCCCATTTTTCTGGAAAATACCTGTGTTTTGCTAATGGGCGTGCTCAGTACTTTTCTCGTCAGTTGGCTGGGCAAGGAAGCAATGGCGGGCGTGGGGCTTGCCGACAGTTTTAATATGGTAATTATGGCTTTTTTTGCGGCTATCGATCTTGGTACTACGGTGGTGGTCGCCTTTAGCCTGGGCAAGCGCGACAGGCGACGGGCAAGGGCGGCGGCGCGCCAGTCGCTGGTGATTATGACGCTATTTGCCGTTGTGTTGGCAGTGGTCATTCATTATTTCGGCAGTGAAATTATTAATATTGTCGCAGGCGAGGCGACGCCAGAAGTAAAGGGGCTGGCGTTAACGTACCTTGAACTGACGGTGCTGAGTTATCCGGCTGCGGCAATTGCGCTAATCGGTAGCGGTGCGCTGCGTGGGGCTGGTAATACGAAAATCCCGTTGATGATTAACGGCGGGATGAACATTCTCAATATTATCATCAGCAGCATCCTGATTTACGGGGCTTTCTCCTGGCAAGGGCTGGGTTTTGCCGGCGCGGGGCTGGGGTTAACCATTTCGCGCTACATCGGCGCGGTAGCGATTATTTGGGTGCTGATGATTGGTTTTAATCCGGCGCTGCGCATTCCGCTGAAAAGCTATCTGAAGCCGCTGAATTTCGGCATTATCTGGGAAGTGATGGGTATCGGTATTCCGGCGAGCATTGAATCAGTGCTGTTCAATGGTGGCAAGCTACTGACGCAAATGTTTGTCGCCGGAATGGGCACTAACGTTATTGCTGGCAACTTTATTGCCTTTTCCGTGGCGGCGCTTATCAACCTGCCGGGTAACGCCCTTGGTTCGGCGTCGACTATTATCACCGGTAAGCGTCTTGGTACCGGGCAAATTGGTCAGGCAGAGCGTCAACTGCGCCATGTATTCTGGATGTCAACTATCGTACTTACGGCAATCGCCTGGGGGACAGCGCCGTTCGCGGGTCTGTTTGCCTCATTTTATACCCAGGAGCAGGACGTAAAAGAGGTAGTGAAAGTTCTGCTCTGGCTTAATGCCGCCTTTATGCCAATTTGGGCGGCCGCGTGGGTGTTGCCGTCGGGTTTTAAAGGCGCGCGCGATGTGCGATTTGCGATGTGGGTATCAATGCTGGGGATGTGGGGCTGTCGCGTTGTGGCAGGGTATACGCTTGGTATTGTGCTGGGTATGGGGGTTGTAGGGGTTTGGCTGGGGATGTTTCTTGACTGGGCCGTGCGCGGCGCGCTGTTTTACTGGCGTCTGGTAAGCGGGCGCTGGCTGTGGAGATACCCGCGCGTAAAGAGGGAGTAAGCGCTTTTTGCTGTGAAAATCATCAGGAAACGGTGAATTTTAACCGAAGTGTGGAATAAAACAGCAAACGAACTTTTTTTGTGAAAACAGGCTTTGACAAGCCAGGGGCACCTCGTTAATATTCGCCCCGTTCAAACGATTCCTCTGTAGTTCAGTCGGTAGAACGGCGGACTGTTAATCCGTATGTCACTGGTTCGAGTCCAGTCAGAGGAGCCAAATTTTAGTTTCGGGACATCCTGGCGAGTCCGGAAACGTTTAAAAAACAAGAAATTATCTTTGCCCGGTTGACCTGAGAAGGTTTGCCGGGTTTTTTGACATCCATAGTTTCTTGAGGGCTTAATCGGAGGCTTCACGGTTCGTTGGAAAAATGGAGCCCCCGCCGATGGCATTAACCGATACCGCTATCCGCAAGATCAAACCCGTATCAGTATGCTGACATATAGATGTGTTCGGTTCAAACGGAGCGATCACACAAGCTTGCCAGGTGATGCCCCTGGTGGGAATCGCGACTGTCTCTTTCATCTGATTTCAGATATTTCCCGTGATCTTGATCCGTTCTTTCCCAAAAGATTGATTTCTTTCATTCGAAACAAGGCTGTATAATAAGTAAACCAAAATAGCAGCTATAGAGTTTCTAATGGATACAGTAGAAGAACTAAATGGAACATACTTCTATGCAGGAAAATTCAATCTGACTGCTGCCGAACTTCTGTTTATGATTTTTTGTGAGAATACCGCAAGCCAGTTTGGGATTGGTGTTGCAGATTTCGGGGCCGTTGTTGCTCTGGTATCAGGTCGCAATAATCTCTGGACAAGGGCGAAACCCGCTGGAGCGACTAAAGGCACATCATACGCGTCCAGGACTGCACGTGCAGTGTTTAAAAAGTCAAAATTTCCCTTTGGAATATCCCTTCCGACATGGTTAGGCGGTTACACCCCGTGGACAGCCAGACGTGTTATGGTTCGTAACATTGCGCCGTTTGTTGGACGTTCCATTCCTTTGATCGGGGAAATTATCCTTGCCGCAGATGTGTCACAAATAACATATCGCACTATACGCGACTACAATACCATTGCTCGGGGCAATGATAAGTTATGGTAGACAATATTGAACAGCAAGTTTACGAGCTTGTACGGCCTTATGCTGGCACATATCTGTTCAACATTAAGCAAGTGGAATTAACACCAGAGATTGACCTTGATACTGATCTGAGCATTGATGAACTTGAAGCCGAAGATCTCATGAATAAGTTCTTCGAGAAACTCAATGTCGAGCGAGGTAACTTCAGAATAGAAACCTATTTTCCTAATCACCCTTTTTCATGGCATCCGTTCAAGAAAACGGAGCCTGTACCCGTCCCAGATTTCACTATCAGCATGCTGATCGAGTCAGCAAAAGCCGGGAAATGGTTATATGACTAATTTTAATGAATTTAACAAATGGCTGTACCAGTGCCCTTCTTTTTGAGCGATGATGGTGGCGCTAAGATAGTTCTCTTTTCTTTTTAAAGGGTTCATGTTTACTGCCGCCGCCCTTACGCTAACCCTTTTAGTTTCTTCCTTTGCTGTCATACTATCGAATGACGTGCCTCACCTGTGAACGCTAAGGAGAATAATATGGAAAATAAAGGCACAAACCTGACGCCCGAGCAAGCGCTGGATCGCCTGGAGGAGCTGTACGAGCAGTCGGTTAACGCGCTCCGTGAAGCCATCGCTGACTATGTTGATAACGGCACGCTGCCCGATCCCCATGCCAGGCTTAACGGACTGTTTGTTTATCCTTCGCTGTCTGTAAGCTGGGATGGCGCGACACCGAACCCGCCTAAAACACGCGCTTTTGGACGCTTTACTCATCCCGGCTGTTATACCACTACCGTTACGCGGCCTGCGCTATTTCGCACTTATCTTCTGGAACAGCTTAACCTCGTTTACCATGATTATGGCGCGCATATTACGGTGGAGGCCTCGCACCATGAGATCCCGTATCCTTACGTGATCGACGGCTCAGCTCTGACGCTGGATCGTTCTATGAGCGCCGGGCTAACGCGCCATTTTCCTACCACAGAACTGGCGCAGATTGGCGATGAGACAGCAGACGGTCTGTTCCACCCCGGCGAATTCTATCCGTTATCGCACTTCGACGCGCGTCGTGTTGACTTCTCGTTGGCCCGGTTACGGCACTATACCGGTACGCCGGTTGAACATTTTCAGCCCTTCGTTTTGTTTACCAACTACACCCGCTATGTCGATGAGTTTGTGCGCTGGGGATGCAGCCAAATTCTTGATCCTGACAGCCCCTATATCGCGCTTTCCTGTGCTGGCGGAATTTGGATCACGGCAGAAACGGAAGCGCCGGAAGAGGCTATTTCCGATCTGGCCTGGAAGAAACATCAGATGCCCGCCTGGCACCTGGTAACGGCAGATGGGCAGGGGATTACGCTGGTAAATATCGGTGTTGGCCCTTCAAATGCTAAAACGATTTGCGACCATTTGGCCGTGTTGCGGCCTGACGTCTGGCTTATGATTGGGCACTGTGGAGGGTTACGAGAAAGTCAGGCGATTGGCGATTATGTGCTGGCCCATGCCTACTTACGCGATGATCATGTGCTGGATGCCGTTCTGCCGCCTGATATTCCGATTCCAAGCATTGCGGAAGTACAGCGTGCGCTGTACGACGCTACCAAAGCGGTTAGCGGAATGCCCGGCGAAGAGGTGAAACAGCGACTGCGCACGGGAACCGTCGTCACCACGGATGACCGTAACTGGGAGCTTCGTTATTCCGCATCGGCGCTGCGATTCAACCTTAGCCGCGCGGTTGCGATTGATATGGAGAGCGCGACGATTGCAGCCCAGGGCTATCGCTTCCGCGTGCCTTACGGCACGCTGCTTTGTGTTTCTGACAAACCTTTACACGGTGAAATTAAACTGCCCGGGCAGGCAAACCGGTTTTATGAGGGGGCTATTTCAGAACATTTGCAAATTGGTATTCGTGCTATTGATTTACTACGCGCAGAAGGTGATCGTTTGCACTCACGTAAATTACGCACGTTTAATGAGCCACCGTTTCGCTAACGAAATGAACTGTCGTCTGCTGTTGGACAGGAGCGGAAGAGGCGTATTTATGTGATATGAAAAGCGGCTGAATGAAGCCTTAGCGGGAGGCGATTTTGCATCCCGCTAAGGCCTTATTGTGCCGCGAGCTCCATCACCATCGCCGGAGACCTGTCGCCGATAATCGCGTTTACGCCAGGAAACGCGCCGGAAGGCGAAAACATTGCGCCGCACTTCACGCTCCTTGAGCGCCTGACCCACAAGCCCTGCTTGACAAGCAAATACCGACCGTGAGAAGCGGTCAGCTTAAAGGGGTTATCAGAATGCTTGATACTGCGGATTTGTGCGCTGGTTAGAGACACAGGATGGTCACTCCATTATCGAACTGAAATGGCCTAAAGTTTCGCCGGATGCGCAGGAAAAACCAGATGCGCATCGGGAGAGATTTTAACGCTAACTTATTGAAATCTGCGGTAATAAGAATTTATAAGTAAGCCTGAAAACAGGAATTTGGCTCCTCTGACTGGATACTGATATTGATTTATCATATTGAATTTATGAAGATTTTATTTTTAAAATTGGAGTGAAGCCCTCAATAAGGCTCCAAACGCAATAACTATTCTGAAATGTGATATTTGTCATGTTTTAGATTACTCTTTGGCCGTAAGTGGGCATAACAGACAGCTTTGTGTCAAAGTGGACATCGGTTATGTAATTACCTGAGTGCCAAAGCCAAAATATCAGTACGATAACCAACTCAATACGAAATTTGTGAGTTGGTTTGTAATGGTTCGGTTAAATTTCACTGTGTTCTTTTGGCTTAATTACAAGTAAGGCAATCAAGACACTAATTGATGCAGCAAGCAGAACCATATTATTTACTGCATCATAAGCGAAAATATATGAGAATGGTCTATCAAATTAACATTAATTACTTGTTACTAACTCACTGTAAGTTAATTTAGTTAAGTACTTAACATAGTCTACTGCGTTTTCTTTAATCACTTCTTTGGAAGGGTTATATTCTGCACCATAAAAGGCAAAGTGTGGAACATATTCAGCACCAACATATTTAATCGTCATTTCAAATGGGCGAAGTACTTCTTGCATGGTAAATTTATAACGGCCATTCGCCATATAGTCTGCAAGTTCAATACCGGCAGTTACAGCCAAAGCTATTTTTTTATTCTTCAGCTTATCGCCTGTAGAGCCGTATGCCCATCCATAAAGAAACACTTCATCCAGCCATTGTTTCAACATGGGAGGGCAGTTGAACCAGTAAACTGGGAACTGCAAAACCAGCGACTCATGTTGCTCAACCAGTCTTTGCTCAGTCTCGATATTGATCCTGCCGTCAGGATATGCTTTATAAAGCTCATGGACAGTAAACTGATCAGGATACTTTTTTAACTCATTTATCCAACACTGATTAACAACTGAATTTTCAATATTTGGATGAGCGACAACTATAAGCGTTTTTTTCATCATTTCCTCATTCAGGACTGACTTGCGATTGGGTTACTCAGGAGTATATGATTGGCCCTGTCGTTTGTGAAGTACGCAAATTTAGGTTATATACTTACCAAAAGGAGAGTGTAAATGATGACTGAGACATGCTCACAGACTGGTATCAACCTGGAGGAAACCGATTTTGGTTATACTCTTTCCTTAATTAGCGGGAAATATAAAATGATAGTTATGTACTGGTTAAATGAAAATAAACCAGTCATGCGATACAACGAGCTTAAACGCCGCATCGGTACGATTTCTTTCAAAACTCTGAGTAATACTCTGAAAGAACTCGAACAAGATGGAATAATCAATAGGGTGGAGTATCCTCAAATACCGCCCAAAGTTGAATACAGTCTTTCAAAACGAGGGGAATCATTAATGCCAATTCTGGATTTAATGTGTGATTGGGGTGGGAAAAACCGCAACTAATAATTTAGTGGTGTGGATACAGATGATGAACAACTCTGAGTAATTCTCAACTGTTCATAGCAGACTTCGGCGATCGGTGTAATGATTGGCATCGCTCAATCCGGCTGGTGACTGGTGATGTTTAGCGATTGATCAGATCGCACAATCCGGGCTGAGTTCCTTCAAAGCGATCTGCTATTCCACACTATTTAGGAACACGTTATCGTAGTTTAGCTGATAGCCTGCATATCATGATAGATAAATGCAGATATTTTCTGAATCACTTCAAAGTGTAAGCCTTAGGGGGCGAATGGCTATATCCCGTTTTTAGCCGACTGTCAGAACTGGCTATACACCTGCGCCACATACCGCCCACGCCCGTCACCATGCCCCAAATCCATCGCTACCATCGCCAGCGCCTCTTTCCTGCTAAACCCCTGCGCCAGATAGTAACGAAGGCTAGCTTCTAGCTTCTTCTCTTTGCCATCAACGCGGTACTTCATGTACCAGAGTTTTGAGCCGTTGGGTTTGAGCAGCAGGTTGGGTCCTGAACTGTCGGTGATCTTGAAGGATTTCTCGGTGGATTTGATCTTGCGGATAGCGGTATCGGTTAATGCCATAGGAGGGGGCTCCATTTACTCAACGAACCGTGAGGCCCCGATTAAGCCCCAAAAACTATGGATGTCAAAAAACCCGGCAAATCTTCTCAGATCAACCGGGTAAAGATAACTTCTTGTTTTTTAATACGTCTCCGGACTCGCCAGGATGTCCCGAAACTAAAATCTGGCTCCTCTGACTGGACTCGAACCAGTGACATACGGATTAACAGTCCGCCGTTCTACCGACTGAACTACAGAGGAATCGTGTGAACGGGGCGCATAGTAACGATGTGCGATCGGCTTGTCAAAGGGGGAAATAAGATTGCGCGTTTGTTTGCTGACAAAAACAACAAAACGTTGAAGTTTTGATCTAATCCCTGCTTTGCCCCGGCATGGCGCAACTTTGTCTGTAATTGCACAAGTCAAATGCTGTGACCTTACCGCAATGGCTATGTACCAGCGTCTGATGAAACGTGAAAAACTGGCAGGCACTTGGCAAATAATTCTGAGACATAACGCCGTAGAGATTAAGGGCAGGGGGTAGAATGAACTTTAGACGTGAAATATTTTGTGAAAATGGTTGATACAGGCAGTCTGACGCCGGTAGCGGAAATGGCAGATAAATTTCTGGTGAAGGCGAAAAGATTTCCGTCAATATCATAGGCAGAATTATGGCGCATCAGCTTTTGGCGACGACACGGGACGAGCGGGTTTTATCGCGCTTTTCCTGAAGGATTTTTTCATCAGCCTGTTTTTTGCGTTCGGGTCAATCCCCTGAGCCAGCAGCCTTTTGGCCTCGTCACGGCGTTGTCTGGCATCAGCAAGCGATACAGCAAGGTAAACCCCAATAGAAAACACCTTCTGTTTGCCATCGAAGCGATAGCCTGTCTGCCAGTATTTTGAATCGATAGAGGCCAAACCCGTCAGTGAGCTTGACGGCCTTTTCCGCTGGTCTGGCATTTTTTACTTTGGTATCAGTCGGTGACATGACGGTTCCCTCGGCGTACCGGTAAAACGCAAATCGAACCAGCTTTACCAGCAAAAGGGAATAGCTTCGAATGATTTTTAGTGAACGAGGCTGAACCTGAAGAAGGAGATAACCAGTTGATATAAATGCAGAAAGCAGACGTCAGTGAACGTCTGCTTCCCTAAATTTGGCTCCTCTGACTGGACTCGAACCAGTGACATACGGATTAACAGTCCGCCGTTCTACCGACTGAACTACAGAGGAATTGTTTCAACGAGGCGCATAATACTGGGCCCGCTATAACGTGTCAACAGTAAAATTAACGCGCCAATTCAATTGGTTAATTAACCCACAAAGTGAGGAATTAATGTTCGGATTCCTCGCCGTAGTCGCCTTCGGCAGCGCTTACCCGTAAGCGCTGAGAAGGATCCTGGCGATAGAACTGGCAAAAACGCTGCCATAGCGCCGGGAAACGCGGAGCAAACAGTTCTGGCGCGCTGAAAAAATACTCTGACAACACGGCAAAACATTCTGCAGGGTCGGTGGCGGCATAGGCATCTATACTGGCAGCGCTTTCGCCAACAAGATCGATTTCATCCTGAATATTATTCATTGCCGCGTGGAGATCGTGTTCCCAGCCAGCCACATCGCGCAACGGGATGAAAGGGATACCGCTGGCGCGATCGCCATTACGCATATCCAGTTTGTGCGCGACTTCATGGATAATGAGGTTGAAACCCGAAGCATCGAACGAGTCCTGGATATCCAGCCAGTTCAGAATGATGGGCCCTTGTTGCCAGCTTTGTCCCGACTGTACGACACGCTGGCTGTGCACCAGACCTATGTCATCTTCCCATTCATCATCTACCACAAAGGGCGCGGGATAAATGAGCACTTCATGAAAACCATCAAGCCACTCAATACCGAGCTCCAGGATCGGTAAGCAAAAAATTAACGCAATACGTGCACTTTTTAACGAGTCGAGCTCAAATCCCTGTAGCGCTACCAGTCTTTTCTGCTGCAAAAAACGTTCGGCTAGCGCAATAAGCCGAGCCTGTTCTTGCGCGGTGAGGTTTACCAGAAGAGGTATAGCTAGCGCATCATCCCACGGCCAGTCTTCGTTCTGGGTTATTTCTTGTGCTTTCCAGGGCCACTTAATCATCGTTTTGCTCGTAAACTCGTCACTTGAACAAAATTACCCGAATAGGGTCTGTTAAAATGCCAAATTACCTGGCATCATTGCAATATACGGAGAGATGCCGGAGCGGCTGAACGGACCGGTCTCGAAAACCGGAGTAGGGGCAACTCTACCGGGGGTTCAAATCCCCCTCTCTCCGCCAATCATTCAACAAAATCAATCACTGACAAAGCGTTTTTGATTTCGTCATACATAAATCCCTGCATTAAAATTTCTTTCACTCGTTCGATTTTTCTTACTACTGATGCTGTTTTTTACCATTTTGCTGCGCGTCGGGCATCCACTTTTATCTTCTTTAGCTCACAAGCTCACACTCTTTTGCAACGCCCATCTCACATCTCTGGTGACAAAACAGTTTAACTGCCGTTGCTTCACACGGATCTTGTAAGGGTATCTTAAAGGAAATGGATTGCTGGAGGATGGAGGAAAAGAGGCGAAATCTTTTTCAGTGGTGATACCGCCTCCCCTGGACATGAGCTTGCCAGAACCTACGCGGTAAATCCTACGACACGAAGCCACGCGCAATTTTATGCGAAAACGCTGGCAATAGCCTTGCTGACTGATGCAAGCTATCTAAAATCGCTTGAAGATGACATAATGCAAAACAATCGCTTAAAAGACTCACCTGTTGATAAGCATGTTGAGGACGAAAAGAAGAAGAAAAAAGCAGCCAGGTAAAAAGGGTTACGTTCGCCGTAAGCGAATGTGATCGCATCCAGCCTTAACGAACCTTTTTCCGTTCATCTCTCTTCATATTTTTCAAAAAACTCTTTTATGAATGCCCCTAAAACGTCATAAGCGAATTCGCTATTATTGTTCCCGTCGCGACAACATAGAGATTACGTAAAAAACAGAGGGCAGACAATGAAAAATATTGGAAATAACGTAAAACGATTTGTCCGTGTTTTTTATCTGTCATTTAAACTTACAGAAATGGCTGTACTGCTATCAGTATAAAGATAATTTCAGTTGTCCAGATAAATCATTTTTAAAACTATTTGTATTAACAGGGTTTATTCATTTATTGAATGGATGCGTGCTCGTTTTGTCTTGTCACCTTGACGCTTTGAGATCACATATTCTATTCTATCATAGACAGCAGGGGAAATTGGGTGCTGGGATCGATTTTTGATTAATAAAATACTGGATGGAACCATAATGCAATTACCAGAACAGGATGAGTTTTCTGATTTTTTTGCTGCCAATGATGATGAACAAGCCTCTTTAAGGCGTAAGTTTTTTTTGGAGAAACATAAAGAACCGTGGTTGTCTGAGTCTGCATTAGAGGACTACCAGGCGCTGTTTATGAGTATCTACGGAATTAATATTGACTGGAAAGAGGGGACTTTTAGCCTGCTTGAGGCACTTTCAGATAATCAGGGAGAGAAGCCTGTCACGGTCAAATTCGATTATGATAGTGAGATTGAAACAGCAACGATAAATTTGGTTGATGCGCAGTATGTGTTTCCTCACTACCCAATGGGAAGTGATGGTTTTGATACAGAGCTGGTGCGCATTGAGCATATATTGGCTAATAATGGATATACTTTGCGGGTATATCAGAACAGCACTTTTAGTGATACATTATCGTTCTTACTCATTCCGTCAGATGAGTGGAAACGTGTTGAACAGCGTTATAGCCCAGAGCATATTTCTGCATACTTCGTTCCGTATGGAAAACAACTTGTTATTCCTGAGGTTGCTGCTCCAGTCGTAAATTATGTGCCATCCGTTAAACAAGAAACATCAAATGTCCCTGCGTTGTTTAATGCTCGGGGTATCCGTATTTATTTTTTAAGTATAATGCTAATCGCATTTGCAATTTATATTTTGTGGAATATCCTGACGAAAATAGAACCTTTATCATCAGGCCAACCTGCTGGCTGTGAAAATGTACAAAATTTATACTCAAAATTACGTCCAGAAGTAGCCGAGCCATTAAAAGAAAAAATGCGTAAGAGTTTGGGCTGTAAATGATAAATTTTCAGTTTAAGAAAATTACACTAATGGATAGGTAATAGAGATATATTTAATTTGATATTGTGTGATCGAAATAGTAATAACAGATAATATACATATTCTTGCGGTGGTGGATGAAGCGATTTTTATCTTATTTGTACAGGAAAAGAAAAAGAGTTTTTTTAGTTACCATGACTCTTATTAATTTTGTTGCTGCAAATCAAAAATACTACGCTTTTAATTTGTTGTCAGTGTTTATCATGGTGTTCTGGTCAGTTCAGTACCTCCTGCAGCATCTCCTTGTCCAGACTCAGCTCAGCGACCAGCTTCTTCAGCCGCTGATCCTCATCCTCCAGTTACCGCAGACGCCGCAGTTCCGTCACGCCCGGCCCGGCAAATTTTTTCTTCTAGTTGTAAAATGTGGCCTCAGAAATTCCCATCTTTCTGCAGACTTCCCCGACGCGGGTGCCGGTTTCAGCCTGTTTCAGGGCAAATGCAATCTGTTCTTCGGTATAACGGGTCTTTTTCATGGCAATGCGCCTCTCTGTGAGATGGAAGAAAGACCGGAAACTTCAGTTTAGACTGGCACTGTTTACAGGGGGAAGGTCAAGCGCGAGGGGCAGGGAATACTTGATTGTTATCTTTCAAACGCGGTAAGCCTTCTAATAAAACAACAGCAGCATCAGACAGAGGAACTTGGTGCTTTTTTACTACCGAGAGATACTTATGCAAAGTTTTCTAAAGCGTTTCAGCTAGGGGAGTGGGGCGGTTTTTACAGAATCTACAGCAACTTCCCCATAGCAGCCAAAGGTCCAAAAACAAACCTTTCATCATGAAAATCACAGCAAAAACAATAAGTTAATATACAAAAAAGCCCGTTTACACGAGATTCTTTATGCAGCATTTTATGCAGGACAAAACCAAATATGTATCGTAACTACTTGATTTTGTATTAAATATGGCGGTGAGGGGGGGATTGACTCGCTGCGCTCGCCCTTCGGGCAGTCTCCTCGCAGGCTCGTCGTCTGTCCAACTGGCTGCGCCGCTACTCAGCCCATCCCTGGGCCTCGCCCCTTCGGGGCCAGAGCAAGCTCTGTTCAAAAACGCTCCCGGCGTTTTTGTGTCGAACCCCGGTCGGTGGTTCTCATCCCCCCTTGGTTTGGGGGATATATAAGCAAAAAGCCCGTACTTCTGTACGAGCTCTTTCTTGAATATGGCGGCGAGGGGGGGCCATATTTACGTTCATTATCAGTTGACGAACTTCTTTTGGGATTTTAGAAGATAAATAATAATACTCGTCTGGGGTATATATTTTTGAATATTCTGGCTCCTCGCGTGAATATGATGAGTTGCACACAAAAAGTAAAAAGCATAACAGTAAACGGGTCATGATTATTTCGTATCCTCTGTATAATTAGGAATATCAGCATGCATCAATTGTTCGGCTCTTTGTCTGTTTAGTTCAGCCATACAGAAATATATGCGAGTAAAACTCCCCACACCATTTCCCCATGATTCTGCAAACGAGCACTGAGCAAGACGATAACGAATAAACTCTTGATTAGATTTATCCAGTCTGTAGAGTGCAATCGGGATAGCATCATCCAGTGCTGCATTTTTGACTTCAGACCATTTGTTTATACGTAATCTGATATTTTCTTCGGCCTTTCTCAGCGTTATAGTGCTTTCAATGACTTCATTTCTCAGGCAGTCGACAAGTTCCGCCTCTTCTCCTGATTCACAGTTGTTCTTACTGGGATAATAAACATTATTTGCATATGTACTATGGATTGAGGAAAAGCTAAATATCAACGTGGCTAATATTATAAAAATCCGTACAATACTAATCATTGATTTTTATTTCCTGTTGCAGAGGTAAATAATGCATATACATAAGGAAATTTTTCTGCATACTTAGAATCTCCTCCGCCATTATAACTACATCCACTAGCTCATTAAATGATAGTCGCAAAATCACTCATTACTTTCATTTTTTATTTGCGTCTTTTTATACTCGTCATATATTATGATGGTATCATCATAGACCGTTAGTCTTGCTGAATAATCTTTGTTATTCTTGTATTTGTTTTTCATCGAGAGTAATTTATTTTCAATGTTTGAGCAGTCTCTTTTAATCGAATCCTCTACAAACTGATAAGTCAATTTTTCTTGACGAACATCAAAATCCCTTATCCATCCTTCACAGGAATCAGCGGTTTCAAAAAAATCCCGTAAGTCTTGCGGCATATCATAAATAACGATATGGTTAACATTTTCTGCAAATAAATAGTTACAGTAAAAAAATGCCATAATGAAATTAATTATAATAAGGAACTTCTTGCGCATAATAACCTCTATATATAATCGTTAAGCCATTTTATTTGTGAAATATTCATCTCGGTTTTACAATATAATGAAGATATTGGAACCCTATAACCGGAAAGCGATCCAATACTAAGTGATGCATAGCCGCATTGTTTTTCCCTGTAAATGATAAAATAACGATGAAGTTCGGGGAAGGTTATTCTTGCAAGGTGAATGTTAGAATCGTATGCAAGAGTCCCATCTTCATTAAGGCCTCCTTCCTTTCCTTCATTTTTATCGAATCTTTCCAGCCTTTTTTGTGCATTAATTTCTTCTTTTTTTAAAGCGATAACACTTTGCTGGTATTTATCCATAAGGCACCAATAGACGTCATCCTGTTGTATCTCATTATTGCATTTCGCAGGATCGATGTTATGCGCATTGGCTGCACCACATATAAGAAAAAGACATAGAATTTTTTTTATGTTCATTGATTATTCCTTGTAAACGTTATTTACTCTCATCTGCGACAATGAGAGCGTATGTGAATCTGATTTTATCCGCATAGGTGTGATCCCCTCTATGACCAGGTTGTGCTTTTGTTGGGTCTATATTATATTGTTTTTGAATGTTTTCAGGTGTAAATAAAAGCCATCCTGGTATATACTGTTCCAGATGCGCTTTCTTATACTTAAGTTTATCTCCGGGGTGAATGACTTTAACGCCATTCAGTTTAGTAAGAACACTCTGTGTTGTACCTATTTTCTTGGCTATGGAGCTATAACCACGATCACCCTCAACAACTTCATAGGTATCTTCATTTTCATTGTCATAAACAATTTTATCTTTTTCTGTTTCTGACATTTTTATCATTAAAAGAGCAATGCCCGCCCGGATGTTATATTCTGGATTGCTCCTTATAAGATCTGTCTTATTGATTAAATATGTGTTCCATGTTTTCGGAATTATGATGTTGTACTTTCTAGGGCGAGCAGGAATAACCACTTCTTTGATCCCCTCATCTCCTGTGTTTCCTATCTGTATTGGTCTCGTTTTCCACGCCGCTACCGTCGCACCTGTTTCAGTCCATATCATTGCCTTAATCAATTTCCAGTCCAGTGGCTTATATTTTTCGATGTTTTTAGATGTTGATAAATGCCGATTAATCTCAGATACAAGTTTCCTGATTGTATTATCATAAATATACCAGTCAGGATTGCCAATCGCTTTTTCCCGGCCAGCCTTCCACTCATCAAGAGGACTGAGTTTTTTGGGAGGGTGTCCAGACCCTTTCCCTGTTGTCCGGGTATTTACCTGGGGTCTTTCCCTCGGATTTTCTGTTGTTGGGATGCCTTTGTGTGCCGATGCTGTGCGATTTACCATGTGCAACCCTCCATTCATTTGTAAAATTTTTACTAAAACACCCTCTCATCCCATAAACTGAATGCACTGGTCCCGGCAATACAGTGTTCCCAGTTTATGGATTCATATATAAAAGAAATACTTTCCTGAGGTTGTGCTTCACTGTCAATGACTACATGCGCAATCGAGAAATTAATATCACTAATTCGGGCTTTTTTTAATTCCAGTTTGTAATATTTTTCATTAATACCAAATCGATTTGTTCGATAAAAATCAAAAGTGCAGGTCAATATTTCATTATCGTTAATTGCTTTTCCCAGTAAAGGAGATGATTTATCGACAGGTTTTTTTATCGTAACTGAATGATGATTGACATTTTGATCCCGACTTAACCCATGTGTCAGTTCATATACCATAATATGATCAAGGTGCAGTAACTGTGCTTTATTACCGATAGAGTCAAGGGAACAACAACCTGCTGAAATCAATCCTTGCTTTTCACCGTTCAGTGTTAAATAAATTAAATTGGCCATGTTAATCTCCTTGATTTAACTATTATTTTCGGGGGGTGCTTTAGTTGCCGTTTCCGGCACTACATTGTTTTTCAGCAACAGCCAGCGGCTTAACACCCCATCCAGCCGTTCATTAATTTGTTTTTCCAGCGCCTCCGTATTCCGTCCCTGAGCGCGGGCATCCTGGTACTGCGTCAGCAGGGACTCCAGCGGCGTTTCCTGGTTCAGCAGGCGTTCCGCCTGCCAGGTCACCGTTTTGATATAGGAGAGGGTAAAGCCCTGCTTCTCCGTTTCCCGCTGCATCATCAGGTCGGCAAAGTCACGCAGATTCTGGCGCGCCTGCTGCCAGCCGCGCATTTGTGGGCTGCTTTGCGCGCGGGTTTTCAGGATTTCATTCCACTGCGCTGTCGCCTGCTGCTGTTGCAGACTCTCCGGCCAGCGGCTGTCTGCGGTTCGCATCATCTGCATCCCCGCCTCCAGCAGTTGCAGCGGCGAGGCGTCGGGAAGCTGTTGTAACCGCTGCCCGTAGCTGTCCAGTTCAGGCGAGGCCAGCCAGAGCGTTGCCGCGCCCTGTGCCGTGTCCCTGACCTGTGCCAGTTGCTGTTGCATCGGGTACACCTGCCACCACCAGAGGACGGCTGCGACAGCCGCAGCGCAGACGACACCGGCCATAAAGCCTTTTATAGTCCGGCCTGACGTGGCCCTGGCGACAGGCTCTGGATCCTCCACCGCGCCGTGGTGGACTTCCACCTTCATTTCCGGCAATTCAGGCAGGGGCGGAAGGTTTTCCTCCGTGACGGGCTGCGTGCTCTCCGGGGCGTAGATCAACGTTCTGACGGTGGTCTGCGGCGGAGTGTCCACGCTGCTTTTCGGCGGCGGCTCAAACCGCTTACGTGTGTTCTGCACAAAGTAAAGCAGGTTCTCCACATGCGGCTGGCGTTTCAGTTCCACCTGCTGGAGTTTGTCGCAAATCAACTGTAACGCCCGTTCGGTGCGGTACAGCAACGGCAGGTCCGCGCCGGAGAAGGACAGCTGCTGGCGCAGAATATTGCCGGTGCGCGAATTAAGCCAGTCGAGCATCCCGGTGCGGGCTGACTCATCCTGTGGCCAGAATTTGTCCCAGTCGTGGCTTATCATGGCCGCCAGCAGCTCCACCCCTTCGCAAAATCCGGCCAGGCCGTGCGTGCGGGTGCGCGCCAGGGTGTAATAAGTGGCCGTGTGCAGATCCACGCCATGGGCTTTAAAAATGGCCAGCGCCAGCGATTCCACCAGTTTCCAGTTCAGCTCCGGCTGCGACGGGTGAGACGATTTGTTGATCTCTTCCCGCAGGGCGCTGAACTCCGGCAGGCCGCGCGGATCCTGGCCGGTAACAATAATGTGCGTGAGTGCGTCCTGACTCATTTCAGCCTCCTCAGTACAGGGTATCCGGCAGCCGGAACTGACTGAACAGCCCGCCGGTGAAGGGGTTATCTTCCGTATCGGTATGTACCCGGTACACCATCGCTCCGCCGTCCACGTTAAAGCGCACGCTGAATGTCCCCTCCTGAACGCCGGTAAGTTGCCCGGCGCCGAACAGCCTGAACTGCGCCCACGGTCCGCTGAAACTGATGCTGCGCGGCGCGCCGCCACTGACGCCTATCAGCGTCAGCTTACTTTCATTGCCTTCACGCATGTTGTTCGGCCAGACCAGATGGGCGGTGTAATTGCGGCCCTGGCTGTAGTCCACTAACTGCCCGTCCAGGTTCAGCACGCTGCGCCGTTTGTTGCCGGAAAGCGATACAGTTTCCACGGCAAACTGAGCGCCCAGGCCGTTCTGTCTGCTGAAAAACGCCTCGCGGATTTCCTGTGCGGTATCCAGTTGCTCCCGGACATCCTCACGAATAATCACGTTGTTATCCCCGTCCTTCAGACTCAGATCGTTTTCCATAAACAGCCGCAGGTTCTGCTGATAAAAGGTATCCAGTACGCCATTCGGTTTAAAGAAGCGTTCAAACGCATCCAGCGACGCATCTGACTGTGAGCGTGGGTTAAACGGATAATTGTCGGCGAGTTGTTCATTAAAGGGTTTGACCACGTTGTCGCGCCAGTCCACTTCCATATAGTGAACTGCCTCCACCATCACCACATGCCAGGCCTGATCCGCCAGCTTGCCCACCCAGCGGTTGAGCGGGGCAGGCAGGGTTTTCGCCATCTGGCGGGTGGCGAAAATAGGATCGCTGCTGTTCTGATCCAGCCGTAGCTGCACCGCTTTCAACGCTGATTTTCCCGGCACCGGCGCGTTCTGAATAGCCAGCAGATAACGGTGCAGCTCCGTCAGTTGCTGATAGACCGCCTGGAGGGTGTTTTCTTTGTCTTTCTGTATCGCCAGCGTGCTGTTTTCCGGGGCAAATTCATGCCCCAGGCGGGTTAGCAACTGGTAATCCGGCTCCGCCATCGCCTCCTGGAGCGCCTTGTCATCCAGTTTTTCAGAGAGAACGGCAGGCTGCGTGTTGTCGCGCAGTGCCGTCAGCGCCCGCTGGAGCGGCTGATCGCCGCTGATGATCTGCTCCAGCGCCCCGGTCAGTTGCGCAATGGATTCGTAATTGCGCACGTTAAGGTTGTCCATTCCGGCGCGCCAGGTGGCGGTGTAGTCGCTGAGATACTGTTCAGTGAGCTGGCGCTGGATTTCCGCCCGGTCGGCGTCGCTGTATTTCACGCTGCGGGTCAGGTTCAGCACCCAGGAATCCATCGCCGTCAGTTCGATCAGCGCGTCGCGCTGTTTGACAAAATAACTTTGCAGGCCGTAACGGGTGAGGAACTGCGGAACAATGAGCTTATTATCATCCCCGGAGGTAAAGACCTGATCAAACGTGGCGCCCACCTGGTCGTGCAGGTTCAGGTCAGCGGGCAGCACGCCCATCGCCCGCGTTTTCAGACTCTGGTAAACGCGCTGGTAGACGGGCAGTTTGCTGAGCTCTTTCTGCGCCGCCACGACCGGACTGTCATACGGCGTCCAGCGGCTGATGGCGTCGCCGTCGCCTGCCTGACGCTCCGCGTGCCAGTCGGTGTGTTTCAGCGCGTAGTCCAGATGAGACATCAGCTGTGCCTGAATATCGCGCTGGCCGTGAAATTTATCACTCCAGCGTTTCGCCATATACTGCTTCACCACCTCGTCGCTGCGTCCGCTTTTATCTTCCAGCATTCTGATAACGCGCAATACCGCAAGCTTCTCCTCGCTCTCCGCAGGCGCGGCATTCATCTCTTTGACCAGGCCGTTAAACAGGGCGGGCAGGTAACGCTGCTCCAGCAGTTGCAGGTAGGTCTGCTCCACATATGGGCCGACACGCCTGCCCTGATATAATCCCATATCGGCCAGGCGGCTGCGATCGCCCCAGTCGCCGTAGGCCAGCGTGGCGTCACGCACCGGGTTAAGTAACGGCAGTTGCAGGTTGCCGTATTCGTCCATACCCTGCGGTGGCGGCACGGACATAAAGGCTTTGGCCTGCTCCAGTACGGTGATGCCGGAACGCCAGTTGTTATTGTAATAGTGATGCCAGCCGATAATCAGCAGCAGCGCGGCGATGCCGCCGGTGGCGGAAAACACGGACAACCGGCGGCGGGACTGCATCAGCCAGACGCGGCTTTCACTGGCGAGGTTAGGCTCAGCCAGTAAGGTCTGCGGAAACAGATTACGGGTGAAATACGGTAACGTGTCCACCAGCGGCCAGGCGGTCAGCGGGCTGCTGCCCAGCCGGAACTGACGGGCGGCGGACTGCATAAAAATATCGTCTATCTGGCCGCGTTGCAGGGAGGAGGTGAGGTACACGCCGCGCAGCATCACATCCATATTTTCCCCGTCCAGCAGCCCGTTCAGCAGGGCGATCAGCGGCTCGCGCCCCCCTTGGATCTGGCGGACAAAGCTGAACAGAGAGCTGCGGGAGCCGGGGGCTAACATCCGCTCCGGCAGGGCGTTATTCAACCGTTCGCCCCATGCCTGCCAGAAGGCATTCAGTTCTGTACGCCAGTCGTCATTTTCATGGGCATGACGGGTAAAGGTGACGCCAAGAATGGCGTCGCGATCGTTGCGGTCCAGTGACTGAAACAGGGCGGCGAAACCGTGTAGTAGATCCAGCCGGGTCAGCACCACATAGACGGGGAGCTGGCAGTGAAGATGCTGGCGTATATCCTGCAAACGTCCGCGCAGGATCTGCAACAGGTGCTCACGGCGTGGCTTGTCGGCGGTCAGAAGATCGGGCAGATCCAGCGTCAGTATCAGGCCGTTCAGCGGCTGCCGGGCGCGTTTTTGCGCCAGCCAGTCCAGCATATGGGTCCACAGGCGGCGATGCAGTATATCCGCATCCTGTTGCTCAAAGAGGAGGCCGTCGGCGTCAAAAATCACCGCCTGTTTTCCCACATGCGGGATAACATACCGGCGCTGCTCCACGCCCCGCAGCGCCTCCGGGGCATAAATGATGTCGGACGGATACCCTTCGCGCAGCAGCGTGGTTTTACCGCTTCCCGCCGGGCCAGTGACCATATACCACGGTAGCTGCCACAGATAGCGGCGGCTGTCGAGATGGCGTTGCAGACGCAGTAACCAGTGATCGAGATAGCGTTGCTGGGTGTTCAGTTCCACGCTGAGCGGATCCTGCGCCTCGTCCCGTTGCTGGCGCTGCTGTTTTTCCAGCAGTTGCAGGCGCTTCATGACCCGGACGGTCAGCCACGCCAGCGCAATCAACCCCCAGGCGGCGGTGGCCAGCCAGCGGTTCGCCAGCGGGGCCAGCCAGCGCTGCTCGTAGAGCGTCCATGACGGACCTTTCCACCAGATCCATACCAGCAGCAAAATCCACGCCAGCGCCAGCAGCCAGGCGGCAGAAACCTTAAACCGGGGCATTGCCGGTCTGAGTGCCGATCTCAGTGTGCTGAATAATCGGGGTGTCGGTAATCTGAACACAAAAACTCCTGTTGTCTCTTACTGTTCTGCCGTGAGTTTGTTTTCCAGTTGTTCCAGCAGGGACGGCTCCCATTCAGCCAGCGTCATGCGCAGCCCTGCTTTAAACAACATCCGGTACTGTTGCTGTGCCAGTTGCGCCATCCCGGCTTCTTCTAACATTTGCGCGCCAAGATACTGCCGGTGGAACCGATCGCGCGGATCGCCTTCCGGCAGGGTTTCCAGGTATCGCAGCGCGGCCTCCAGCCCCTGCTCGCTGAAACACTGGCGGACGGCCTCGGTGTCTTCACTGGTCCGCACCATCGGGGCTGTCTGACTGCCCGGAGACGTCGCCAGCCACTGTTTTGTCTGTTCGCTGATAAACGGCGTGCGGTCATTAAACAGCAGGGTGGCAAGTTGCGGCAGGCGGGCGAGAAAGCGAACCACCTCATCCCGGATGGCTTCTGCCGCGCTGGTGTAGCCCAGGCGTTGTGCGGCCTGCGCTGAAAGGTAATGACCATCGAGCCAGTACGGGGCCAGCAGCAGGCTTTTTTCCACCTGTTGCCAGAGCGCCAGATCGGCGTTGTTCAGCCGCGCCTGGTAATCGGCGGTCATGTCGGCAGGCACCGCCGCCAGCGGTGTGCGCCCGTCGCTTTCGGCCTGGGGGACGGATGTAATGGCCTGCCATAACGCATGGCGGCGCAGACGGTAGCCCTGCGGTGAATCCGGCTGGCGCTCACAGAGAATGGCGGCCACTTTCAGCAGCGTGTCGCGCCAGGCTTTGTCGTCATGGCTGTCGATATCCACCGCTGGCGCCGTCGTCGCCGCAGGCGCAGACGGTGATACCGGGGCGGACGGCGAGGCCGAAACCGGAGCCGGAGGCGTGGACGGGCCAGCCGCTGGCGGCACCGGGGCGGCCCCGCGAAATGCCCGGCGATACTGCGACGAGAGGTCATCGACGGCCTGTGCCAGCGCCGGGATATTCTGCTCCTGCCAGCGCTGCGCCAGTTTCGCCAGTTCAGCCAGCAGGCTGTCGCGCTGCGCGGTACGGGCTGTCTCTGCGAAACTCTCCACGCCGGTTTCAAAGCGTTTCAGCACCTGGGCGGCGAAACGCTGTTTATGCGCCGCATTTTGCGGTGCCGCCACCGTCCAGTAATGCTCCACGTACAGCGCCAGCAGACGCAGCGCCAGCAGCGGATCGCCAGCATGTTGCAGGGTGCGCAGCAGGTGGGCCAGCAGGCGAAAATCCTTGCTTTCCGAGGCCAGGATCACCAGCCCCCGGCGCTGAATTTCCGGGATATCCAGCTGGCTGTGCGCCAGCGAGCCGAGTTTAAGCATTTCGCCGTCGATATATTCCCAGTCAGGATCATCGTCTTTCAGCGCGCAGGCCAGTTTGTCATCCGGCAGATTTTCCAGCAGGTGCGAAATCCAGGTATTCGGGTCGCGTAAGTCCATATTATTCTCCCGCCCAGTGACAGGCTTCACGCAGCGGCGCGATGGTTTTTGCCAGTCCATCAATGTTAAACGTCAGTTTTCCGGCTGCGCTGTCGGTACCGGTATCAATGGTCAGCGTTTTTGCGCCGAAAAGTCGTTTTATTTCGGCGATGCCGGATAAGCCCCGGCTGGACTCCAGCAGGGTGCCGTTTTCGCGGATAAACCAGCGCGACCGAATCTGTCGGGTATCGGCGTTCAGCGTCACGTCGATGCTGTCCGGCGTCATGGCGTGGGTCAGCGCCACCTGCATCCGGGTGATGTTGTCCACGCAGCTGAACATCAGCACCGGGCGCGGCGGTACGTTGCCGATGGCGGGCGTGGTGATAATCACCGTTGGCCGCTCGCCGCCGCTCTGCGTCATTATCAGCGCGGTGGAGTTGTCCGGGCGCTGTTTTTCCTGGGCGAAGGCGCGTTTCCAGGCTTCCCCTTCGTATTTTGCCTTCACCAGCGCGCTGGCAAAACCGGGCTGCTCCGGGGTGAGGATTTTGTCGTAGCAGTCCAGACGCTCCAGCGCCGCAGGCTCCCGGCGACAGGCCGTCATGGCGCTGAGTGTCGCCTGTGCGTCTGTTTCCGGGACGCCCGGCACCACAATTCCCGGCAGCGCGGCAGCCGCCTGTTTTGCCGCGGTTTCCGCCTGTACTGCGCCGGGGAGTAACCCCGGCAGTAGCGCCATGATCAGGAGCATTGGCATTCTGCTCATAGAACGGCTTCATCCTCTGTTTCCGTCACAGGCTGAGTATTCTCATCCGGCATATCCTCCACATCCGCGGTAAACGCGCCGTTTGCCACGCCCAGCGTGATACGGGCGATGGCGATATTCGCCGCCATTTTCTGCAACAGCAGCAGGGAGAGCGGCGGCAGCATCTCGCCGTCGATGACCGACTCCAGCATCCGCGCGCCGTTTTCGGCGCGGGTGACGCGCTGCATGATTTCGTCGGTCACCTCCGGCTCAATCACCACCTCCGCGCCGAAGCGGGCGCGCAGCACGTTATCCAGCCGCGCCAGCTTCCCGGCGATAATGACGGCAAGCGTTTCTTTAGATAACGGCAGGTACGGCACCACTTCCATACGCGCCAGCAGCGCCGGTTTAAAGAAGTCCGCCAGTACCGGGTACAGCGCTTCCTGCATGGCTTCCGGGTTGTCGGCATGTTCCACAATCACCTGATAGCCGAGGTTGGAGGTGAGGAAGAACACCACATTTTTACAGTCGATAAGACGGCCTTCGCCGTCGGCCATCTCGCCCTTGTCGAACGCCTGGTAGAACAGGTTGAGCACATCCGGGTGGGCTTTCTCCACCTCGTCGAGCAGCACCACGGAGTACGGTTTCTGGCGAATCGCTTCGGTCAGCACGCCGCCTTCGCCGTAGCCGACATAGCCGGGCGGGGAACCAATCAGGCGCGAAACGGTGTGTTTCTCCTGGAACTCCGACATGTTGATGGTGGTCAGGTACTGGCGGCCGCCGTAGAGCAGTTCGGCCAGTTGCAGCACGGTTTCGGTTTTGCCGACGCCGCTGGGACCGGCCAGCAGGAACGCGCCGAGCGGACGTCCCGGACGGCGCAGATCGGCGCGGGCGGTCAGCAGGTGTTTATGCAGGTGCTTAATCGCCAGCGCCTGGCCTTTAATGGTGTCGCCCAGCCACTGCGGCAGGTCGGTGATGACCGACATTTCGTTTTGTGACAGGCGGTTAAGCGGCACGCCGGTCCATTCGGCAATCACGCTGGCTATCTGTTTTTTATCGACGTGCGGGGAAACCAGCAGTTGCGTGTGGTGCAGGGCGTCCAGTTCGGCGGTGAGCTGCGCGAGGCGGGCGGCTGGCGAAATTTCCGGTTCCGCTTCCGGCGGCGCTGTGACGGATTCATCGTCACTGCCCACCGCTTCTGTTTCAGGCGTTGCGGTTTCATCGTTGCCGGTAGCGTCCGTTTCGTCCAGCAGCCCCTTACGCAGCGCGATAATTTCCTGCACCAGCGTCTGTTGCTGGCGCCACGCGGCCTCCAGCGCCTCCAGTTCGGTCAGCGTTTCATCATACTGCGCCAGAACTTCATTCAGCCGTGAGGTGTCCGACCGCAGGCCGATACGGATTTCACGCTCAAGCTGGCGGATTTCCGCTTCACACTGCTGGCGCAGGGTGGTCAGCGCCGAAATTTGTCTCGGCGGCGAGGAGAGGTTAATCGCCACGCGGGCGCAGGCGGTATCCAGCACATCAATGGCCTTATCCGGCAACTGGCGGCCTGACAGGTAGCGCTCGCTTAACGTCGCGGCGGCCTGTAACGCTTCATCGTCAATCAGCACGCCGTGGGACTGCTCATACACCGCCGACAGGCCGCGCAGAATAATGGTGGCTTCGGCAGCATTGGGTTCGCTGACTTTCACCAGTTGAAAACGGCGCGACAGGGCGGCGTCTTTCTCGAAGTATTTTTTGTATTCGCTCCAGGTGGTGGCGGCGATGGTTTTCAGCTCGCCGCGCGCCAGCGCCGGTTTCAGCAGGTTGGAGATATCCAGCCCGCCCTGCTGGTTGCCCGCGCCAATCAGCGTGTGGGCTTCATCGATAAACAGGATAATGGGTTTTGGCGACTGAATGACTTCCGCCATCAGCCCCTTAAAGCGCTTCTCAAATTCGCCTTTCACCGACGCGCCTGCCTGTAGCGCGCCGAGATCCAGCGTCATAATATCGGTATCGCGCAGTTTGTCCGGCACCTGACCGGCAATAATGCGCAGCGCCAGCCCTTCGATCAGCGCGCTTTTGCCCACGCCCGCTTCACCCACCACCACCGGGTTATTTTTACGGCGGCGGCAGAGGATATCGATCATCAGGTCAATTTCGTTATCGCGGCACAGCACCGGATCAAGCCGTCCCTGCCGGGCATCGTCGGTCATGTTTTTGGCATAGCGGGCCAGCAGGGTGTCGCCGGTATCGGCTATGGCGCTGGCGGCCTGTCCGTCCGCATTCAGGATCACCGATTCGGCGGACTCCTTCGTCCACCCGGCAAAATCCTGCCGGAGCAGGTCGCGGTTGATGGCGGTGAGCAGCCGGGCGGCGGCGGGCGGCAGGTAGCGCAACGGCGAATGCAGCAGGGCGAGCAGCAGCACGCCGCCGCGCAGTTCGGTCTGCTGCATTTCCGCAGAGGCCAGCAGCCAGGCCTCTTTCAGCCATTCAACCAGCATCGGGGAAAACGACGGGTAGCTGTCAGATGAACGGGCGGTGGCGTAATTTTCCACCGTCAGCGCCTGGCGCAAATCATCGGCGCCGATCTCCGCACGTTCGGCAATCACCCGAAAGTCGCTGCGCGGGGTCGCCAGCATCTGTAGCAGCACATGCGCGACGGTAATTTCTGCCGCCTGCTGGCTCATACACTCCGACGCCGCCGCTTCCAGCGCCTGTTTCGCGAAGGGAGCAAGCCGTTTTACCAGGGTGGCTAAGTCAATCTGGATCATGGGATGAAATCCTTACCTGGCAAGCAGCCGGTTTAACTGGTGAAGAATGTCCTGCGTCTGACTGTCCAGACGCAGCAGATAAAACAGATAAAACAGCGCCAGCACGACGATGCCGCCGCACAGAACATGCCGGATGGTCAGCCGCTTAATCAGCTGATAGCGCCCGCCCTGGGTTTTTTTATCCTGGTGCAGCAGCGGAAAGGGCGCATCGCCGCGCAGCTTATGCAGGACGTGATACAGGCGGCGGTATATCTGCTCAAACTCCCCCTGGTCCTGGACGGCGACTTTGTAACGCCCGCGAAAGCCCAGCGAAAAGCAGATGTACAGAAATTCCAGCAGATCCTGGTAGCGTTTGGGTTCGCGCATCAGGCGCTCCAGCAGGATAAAAACCTTTTCACCGCCCCAGGCTTCGTTATGGAAATGCACCAGCAGCGACTGCTTGATCCACTCGTTTTTGTTCGACCAGCCGTTGCCCAGCGCCGCCTCGTCAATAAAGGTACACAGGATGTAACGAAACGAGATAATCACCCCAGGCTCATAGCCCTGCTCCTGGAGTAACTGCTCTACCGCCTGCACATCCGTCACCACCTGGGTGAACAGGTGTTCAGGCATGGCATGACTGTTCATGCCCGAAACGCGCATCACCATCCCCAGCAGCGGGGTGGCGGCATCGATCATCGGGTTCAGGCTGTTGCCGCGCAGCGCCAGCTGATACTGGCGCTGGCCTTCTCTCTCGTATCCGGGTAAAGGGGGCAGTGACAGCTCATCCATCGCCTTATCCTCTTATGGCCCACAGTTGCATGTTCAGATCCGGGAACGTACCGGAAACATGCAGGGCGACAGCGCCGGTGGCCGCCACATCCGCCCAGGCGGCCCCGCTCTTGTCCAGTTCGAAATAGCTAAAACCGGCATGGTACGGAAGCTGGCGGGGGGCCACCATCAGCGTATGCAGCGGGATGCCGGGGATTTGCACGCTGACCATATTGCGGATTTTTTCCGGCGAGGAAATTTTTGACTGCTGGATAAACTGGCGCTGGAGTTGCAGCGTCTCCATTTTCGCCGCCACCGCCAGCACGAAGGTGGCCGACTGCAACAGCGTGGAGTCATGTACGTCAGCCTGCCAGATGCCATCGCGCAGATGCAGCGGCAGGTTAACCGCCCTGGGCGACAGGACGGTATGTAATGCCCGTTTCACTTCCGGCAACAGCGTTTTGAAGGTGTCCGTCAGGTTACGGTGATCGTAGACATCCAGCGGACAGGGCAGGCGGGATGGCTCGGTAAATGTCATCAGCTCGCCCAGCAGCCCGGCCAGATCGAGATAAAAATCTTCCGGATGGAGGTGCGGCCTGCGGGCGCGGTGGGTGAAACGCGTCTGGTTACGGTTGAGCAGTTGCAGCATCATAAATTCCGCAACGTCGGCAATACCGCTTTGCGCCGGAGAGCCAATGCGGTTAGCCAGGTCATTGGCCCGGCCGCCAACCGCTTCCTGGACTTCCCGGAGAAATTCACGCAGCCGTGCGCTGACATAAACGTTCTGGCAGGTGGGGATAAAGTTTTCATCCAGCATCAGGGAGCCGTCCGCACGCCTGTCTTTGATACGGCACAGCGGCAACGTGACATACGCGCTCATATCGTCCGCTCCGCTCATAATGCGGGGGGTTAACTGGCCCAGCGTCAGCGTCCGGGCATCGCCATTCTCGGAATGCAGATCCCGGACACTGGCATCGTTCAGCCGGTAACGCCCAACCTGCTGCCCGTAACTGACTTCGCCTCTCACATCGCTGGCAACGGGTAAGGCCAGATAGACATTGCGGCTTTCTTCATCAGGAAAACTGTCCGGATGCAGCGGATCGGGGAGCGCATCCTGGTCCGGAAGGGAAAACACGGTGCCGTCCGGCAGGGTGCCCGACGCGCTGTCGATCATAATTTTGCCCTGTCCCAGCAGCTCATCATTGAGGGAAAGCTCGGTAAATCCCCAGGACAAATCATGAATGGCCCGGAAACGCAGATTATTCACATAATCGTTATAACGTTGTTGCTGCTGGAGATGGTGCGGACGCATCAGCGTTCCTTCCCGCCACATCACCTTGTTTCGCGTGGTTGCCATCGTTAATCATCCTCTTTTTTCATTTCAATACTGCTCTGCCGGATATGCACCAGCAGGCGGTAGTTGTGTCCTGTCCCTTCTACCGGTTCGATTTGCTTCCATTCCGTGGTCTGGTCGTCGGAAAAATAGGCAATCACGCCGATAAACTGCGTTTTCTCATCCAGCTTCACCGGCGGCAGGGTTTTCATGGTGTCGGGCAGCAGGCTGAAATCCTGGTGATCGATATAGTTTTTCCCCAGCGCGTCGGGCAGTGCGGTGGTGGCTATCTGGTCGTAGTCGGCCGCCTGAAATTTTGAGTCATCGCTCAGATAAACCAGCTGCACGTCCACCGCAGCCGCTTCACCATCCGCGTTGATATTGGCATCCGGCTCCGTCAGCAGCGTAATCGTCACCTGCGAAGACTGGTCTGCCAGCTTACCGACCTGAATATCCGGGTTTTTGATCACCTCGCCGATTTTTTTTACCGTTTCACAACCGCATAAGGCGAGGGTGAACAACGCCACCATCGCCCAGGCGAGGAAACCACGGCCTGTCATGCTTCCGGCTCCCGCTGCTTTTCACGCAACACCCGGTCATACACCTGGGCATACACTTCGTTAAACAGCATCTCAAAACCCTGCTGGCGGCTGGAGGCCAGCTCATCGTAATAATCGCAGTACATCTGCCACGCACCGGCATCATCCAGCGGTTTACGCAGTTCGTGGCTGCGGCGGTACTGTACAAAACGGCGCATCAGGCTCTGTGGCGAGAAGGCGTCCAGCAACACGCGCAGCGATTCCACAATCGCGGCGCGGTTGGCTTCTTCATGATGACGGATATTGCGCAGGCTCTCGCTGACGGCGGCGGGCGCGGCCAGATGTACCGGGCTTTTCCCTTCGGCAAACAGCACGTCCAGCGCCGTGGCGTAGTCCATATTCAGGCGCAGCGGGTTATCTTCCAGCGGGCGCAGATGCTTGTCTGACAGGCTGTTGCGGCGCTGCTGTAGCTCAAGCAACCCCTGAATCGCCGCCTGCAATGTCCTTCCGGCCTCCTCCAGAAAATCATCGGCGTCCTGGGTGTTATGCACGGCAAGCGATCCCCCCAGCCCGCGCAGTAACGGCGTGACGGCGAGGTGGCGCTGCGCCGCGTCTGCCGGTGACATGCCCTCTTCATTATCATGCGGATCGGCATACATGGACGGCAGATCCATAAACGGCGTGTTGATCCCGCCGTTTATCGCCGGATCGGATAACGGGGCGGAGGGCCGGGCCGGGGTGATACCCGCAAGCGGATTGTCCCTGGTGGTCAGACTTTCAGCCTGGAGCACCTGCAACGGATCGGTGGAAAAGCCATTAACAACGGTATCCGCGAGCTGATGGCGGGACGGCATTCCCGGATATTCCGGCGCGCCGTCCGTGGACAGTAGCGTGTCCGACAGGAGGTCGTGGTTAGAAACGATGGTTTCAGGCGTCGCCATCTCCTCATCGTAATGCCGCATCCCGCCCTGGTTCAGATAAACCCGGAGTATCAGATGCCCGGTCTGGATCTCATCGCCCTGACGTAACTGCACCTGGTCTGAGGCCGCCGTGACTTTAGCCTGGTTCAGCCATAATGGCGATGCCAGCGGATGCAGGCAGAATGCGCCATCATGCAGGCTGATGCTGAACGCCTTCGCCGGAACGTTCTGGTGCCGGTCCTGAACAGGCCAGTGGCATTCGCTGCCGTGGCCCACATCGCCGTCTCCGGTGAACAGACACCGTGCGGTACGTCCGCTCTCCAGCTCGTTACCGTTAACGACATGCAGTGAAAGCGTCTGTTGCCGCGCTTTTTCTTCCGCCATATTCTGCTCCATGATAGTAATATTTTACTCCCTGACCCTGATGGTGACTGAGGGATGCTCTCCCGGCTCGCCGAGAAATGACGTCCAGCCCAGCAGCGCGCTCTTGTTATCGCCCAGCCGCATAATCCCCACCTGATCCGGGGCCAGCCCCAGGTGTAAATCCCAGGCAAGCTGATCGCGCAGGACGAAGGAGACAAACATCGCCAGCGGCAGAAAATTTTCTCCTGACGGCAGGAACGAGAGAAACTGCTTGCGGCTCAGGTGGTTAATACTTAACTGAAATTTACCGCTGAGATCGGGAACCCGCGTACCGAGGACAAAATTACCCAGCACCGATCGCCCGGCCAGTTTTTCGCCATTTTTAATCGTGTAACATCCAAGACTGTTCTGCTGATCCGGCTCGATATCCACCATCCGCCGCTGCCAGTTTTGCAGCGTCACGTCCGATAAATTTAAATCGAAACAGTGCGCAACCAGCGTGCAGACGATCTCCGGCGAACGTCCCGGATTTGCCAGTATCCCGGCATAGGCCAGCATCTTACTGTGGTTAACGGGCAGGCTGTCGCGAAGCTGCCGGTGGCCCAGCCCCACCAGGGAATACATCCGCTGCGAGAACGCATCCACGCCGCCGTTACGGAAAGCGACGTGGTAACGGTACTTACGCCAGATATGCCAGACAAACTGCGTCAGGCGATGGCTGAACATATCCAGAAAATCGCTGACCGGACTCTGCTCGTGCGCGGATTTCCAGGCCAGGTGATCAAGGTAATAGCCGGGGAGGGGCGACTGGCTGCCCTGCAATCCCATAAAGGTGGTGGTCATCCGGAACAATCCGGAAGCATCCTGCTCCAGCGCGCTGACATCGCTTACCGGAAATCCCAGGCTGGCGTCCGCATGGAAACGAATGGTTTCCTGCGCCGGAGGGGTATCCAGGGATAACACTGGCGTTTCGCCGCCTTCTGATGCCAGCCGGTGCAGCAGCTCAGAGAGCGCGAAAAAATTACAGGCGCAGGCATCCTGAAACAACGGCTCCCGCAGCGTGCGTTGTTCATCCTGCGCCGGAGTCTCGTCCGGACTCAGATGAGCGGGTGTTGCCCGGTTCTTTCCGCCCATTTCCATGACTCCTGGCTTTCCGTATTAACGACGGTCAGCATGTGGAACGAATTGACGCTGGCGTACAGCGACAGAAAATGCGACAGCACCGCGCCCAGCAGATACATTTCACCCTCGCAGACAAACGGCTCCGGATGCATGGACAGGGTGGACGCCAGCCCGCGTACCGGTATGCCGGTAAACAGGCGATCAACAGGCGTAGTTTCCAGCCGTTCAATGGCGTCCAGCTTCTGTTGTGACAGACGGGCCATCTGCGGATGATGAATGGCGTGGCGATCAAAATTGGCGATAACCTGTTTGAGCGCATCAGCATCCAGCAACGACAGATAATTCAGGTTCATGGCAGACAGCAACGACCAGTGCAGGCTGCCGTCAATCACCGGCCAGAGCGGTCTGGTGGGGCGGGTGATATTGCGAAATGACGCCACCGACGCGTTTTTACCTGTCGTACCGGTGATATCGCCGGGCCGTAGCTGTACCGGCAACTCCCGGTTGGTGCAGGTCAGCGATACCGAAACCACTTCATTATTAAGCAGTGAGGCATCCGGGAGGCTGCCATCGGCATGAATAAAAGCCAGGGTATGATCAAAACCCCGGTGAAACAGCGAGGTTCTGGTCCGGTGCTGCCAGTAGACCACTTCCCGCTTACGGCTGTACTCCATCTGGTGGCGGAAACTCTCAAAAGCAGGCCAGTGGCGCGCGGCCTCTGTGATCACCGGCCGTCCAAGATCCGCTTTTCTGTGCTTCCCCTGTGTCTGACTCACCACGCTGTTAACCGAAAAAATATCGTAATGATCCGGAAAATGACGGCTGGGAACCAGAGCGTAATCCTGCCGCTGATGATCCAGCGTGATGGCTTCGGCATGGTGGGCAAACAGATTAATGGCGGGCGCACAATATAAGCGCAGGGAATCATCCCGCAGCCGGATATCTGCCGGTAAGGGGCGTGAAAACCGTAGCCGCAGAGTGAAACGGTTCTCCTTCAACCGGTCTGGCAATGCCGGAATGCCATAGGCATCGAAAAACAGAAAACTGTCGGCGTAGCAGAAAAATTCCTGGAGAACACGGTAGCCGCTGTGGACATTGCCGGGCCAGGGCAGCATGGCGTCCTCTGACTCAAAACCCACCGCTTTCAGCATAAATTCAGGCATCGGGATCGATTGCCCGCCCGCCATCAACTCTGCGCCCTGTAAATATTCACAAAACCACAGATAAAGCTGATAGCGGGTATAGTTATCATCGTTGCCCAGCCAGAAGCGCAGCCTGTTCAGATCCAGCGTGGCAAAATCAGTGCCCGGTGCGACGGCAAACGTAATATCAATAATGCCGTGGCGGGGCGTACTGCGATTTTCAACCTGATCCAGTTGAACGGGTAACAGCCAGATATCCCGGCAGAGAGTGAACGTACAGGGCGGGGCTACATCGTGCTCATTGCCGGAATACGCAGACAATACCGGGTTTCCCTGAGTCCCTTTCGCCCCGGTTGTGAACTGCTCATTACGGGGGATCAGTACCGACACGGAGGTTTTATCCATATCCGGCGCATATTCAATCAGCGTCATCGACGGCACCGGGCGCAGATAATTGGGCCACAGCATCCGGATCAGTCCGTGCGTCAGCTCCGGAAACTCATCCTCGATTTTCTGGCGCAGATTGCCGGTCAGAAAGGCCACGCCCTCCAGCAAACGCTCGATATCCGGATCGGCCTCTTTTTCTGCCAGAAACCGGGCCAGATGCGGCTTTTCGGTCGCCAGCAGCTTGCTCAACTGCCGCAGGTGATCCAACTCCTGCCTGTAATAGCGTTCTTCGAATTCCATTCTGCTACTCCACCCGATAATGCTGACTGCCGTCCGGTGCCATATCAAACTCCAGCACATCGTCGATATCGTTAAATGTCACCCAGGCGGTGATACGAAAAATTATCTCCTGTGGGCTGGCGGCCTGTGGCAGGATTGCCCGGACCTCCGCGTGCGAAATCCGGGGTTCATAACGCTCAATACACTGCACGATGGCCTGGCTCATGGCGCTGCGGTAATTATCCGACCCTTCCGGCTCTTCAATACCCAGCCCCGGCGTTCCCCGACAACTGCCGGAACGGGTGTTCAGGATATTGCGCAGACTATGGCGAATGGACTGCCTGAACGCCTCTATATTACTGCCCCCCCGCCAGTTTCTGGCAGGAGGGCTTTCCAGACGCTCAAACAGCGATCCGGCAGGCCTTTCGCGCGCCGGTATCACTTATCTAACCGTCCGACTAAAGACAATTCAAACGACGCGCCCATATATTTAAAGTGGGGCCGTGCGGAAATCGCCACCTGATACCAGCCCGGCTCGCCGTCCACATCCAGCACCTCCACTTTAGCGCCACGCAGCGGCTTACGGCTGCGGACATCAGCAGGCGGATTCTCCTGGTCGGCGACATACTGGCGCACCCAAATATTCAGCTCCCGCTCCAGATCGCTTCTCTCTTTCCACGACCCAAGCTGCTCGCGTTGCAGCACCTTAATGTAGTGCGCGAGGCGGTTAATAATGAACAGATAAGGCAACTGCGTACCCAGCTTGTAGTTGGTCTCGGCGTCTTTGCCCGGAAAATGCTTGGGTTTCTGAACGCTGTTAGCCGAGAAAAACGCCGCATTATCGCTGTTTTTACGCATGGTCAGGGTGATGAACCCCTCTTCGGCCAGCTCGAACTCACGGCGGTCGGTGATCAACACCTCCGTCGGGATCTTGGCCTGAATCTGCCCCATTGACTCATATAAATGTACCGGCAGATCTTTTACTGCGCCGCCGCTCTGCGGCCCGATAATATTGGGCGCCCACCGGTATTTCGCGAACGAATCGGCTATATTACTGGCCAGCATCCAGGCGGTATTGCCCCACAAATAATGCTCGTGGCTGTGGCTCACATCTTCGGCGTAGTTGAAGCTTTTAATCGGGTTTTCGGTCGCGGAATAGGGCTGGCGAAGCAGAAAACGCGGCGCGGTCAGTCCCAGGTAGCGGGAATCTTCGGAATCACGCAGGGCGCGCCATTTTGTGTAGGCCGGGCCTTCGAAAATGGCGTAGAGATCCTTGATATTGGGCAGCTCGGTCCATGATTTCAGGCCCATAAACTCCGGCGACACGGAAGAAAGGAACGGCGCGTGAGCCATTGCGCCGACGGCGCTGACATAGTTCAGCAGCTTCATATCCGGCGTGGTATTTTTGAACTCATATGCGCCCAGCACAGCCGCAATCGGTTCGCCGCCAAACTGCCCAAACCCGCTGGAATAAACATGCTTATAGAAGCCGGACTGGGTAATCTCCGGCGCGAACTCGAAATCCTCCAGCAATTCCGCTTTGGTGACATGGAGGACATGCACCTTAATATTCTCACGAAAATCAACGCGATCGACCAGCGCTTTCATTGAACGCCAGAACGACTCCAGTTGCTGAAACTGAGGGGCGTGAATAATAGCATCCATCTGACGGCTGATACGGGCGTCGATGTCCGCAATCATGCTGTCCACGGCCAGTTTGTTTACGGGTTCTGCAGGTGAACTGGATTGCAGGAGGCTGGCAACAAAAGCCGTTACGCCCTGACGGGCAATATCGTAACCATCAGCGCCGGGCTGGATGCGGGTTTGCGCCATGATCTCATCAAGCAGAGACGGGGCATGGCTTCCCTGTTCAGTGCGGGTGGAAACAAGTTCCTCTTCCTGTAAAGACATACTGAAAAATCCTTCTGTTGAGCGGTATTTCTGGAGTCACGTTTGCAGGGATAATTTCCTCCATCAAACAACCGATGCGGCAGTCGATGTCACCCTGCCTGACCGGCACCCGTGGCCAGATCGCAACTATTTGCCTTCTGCCTGGCTGATTTCCCGGAGTAACTGCTCGCGGGATTCTTCATCTTCCAGCATGGCCTGGAGCTGGGCGCGGAACGCCGGAAGATTGCCGAGCGGGCCTTTTAAGGCCGTCAGCGCTTCGCGCAACTCCAGCAATTTTTTAACTTCCGGCACCTGTCTTGCCACGTTGTCCGGTGAAAAATCGTCCAGAGATTTGATCTCCAGCGCGACATTCATCTCGTCACTCTCTTTCGCGTCATCCTCCAGCTTTGCCGGAACCGCAAAATTCAGACTGATGGATGCCTCAGACATCACTGAGTTGAATGAATGCTTATCGATGGAAACCATCTGGCGTTCGTCAAGTGGCGCTGTTTCCTGTGAGTTTCCGGTATCCCCCACTATCAACATATTAAGGGGTAATTCCACCTCAGAAGGCTCACCGTCCGTTTTTGGAATGTAAGAAATATTAATGCGTTCTTTGGGTGCCACGCTGCCGTTATAATCTTTGCTCATAGAGATCATCCATCAGGTTACGTTATGTTTTTTTGCATCTCCGTACAGACTATGGAATGCCGTGTAATAAAAAACCTGGTAATCATTTTACGCGCAGAAAATTTTTTGAGAAGCACTTTTTCAAAATGGAATACAGGAGTATTCTTCTTTTGTGGTTATTTTTGGATGACATTGTTTTTATAAGGAATATCTTAAAAGATATTTTAATGAATGGTGTTTTGTTTTTTTTAGTTGATTGATATATATGTATTTTTTATTTAATCATGTATTGGGTAAATGCTATCTATATTTATTCGTACACTTTTCATTCATCATTAATGAAATGGCATGGTGAATGAGGTTTACGAAGATGGTGATGGTGAAAAAAAGAATGGATATAATATTTATTCATGAGTAAGTATCGTCCTTATTTTATAAAAATAAATGCTGATATATTATCATGTGAATATGTTGGCATGTAATTTAGTCATCATGTGAATGCTTTTTAGTCTCAGATTGTACGATTCAGCTTGCTATATGAAGAGAGCTTAAGCTACAGGATTTTTAATGTAATCCACATATTTTTATCTGTCGGATATCTTTCTGCAGATGTATGTAAGTGTCATTAATCGTTAACAAGGAGTTTATAAATGCCAACACCGTGTTACATCTCAATTACGGGGCAAACCCAGGGCAATATCACCGCTGGTGCATTCACCGCAGATTCTGTCGGCAACATCTACGTGCAGGGCCACGAAGATGAAATGCTGGTACAGGAATTTCTGCATAACGTGACCGTACCCACCGATCCACAGTCCGGGCAGCCGAGCGGCCAGCGTTCGCACAAGCCGTTCATTTTTACCGTGGCGCTGAACAAAGCCGTACCGCTGCTGTACAACGCGCTGGCGTCCGGTGAAATGCTGCCGAAAACCGAACTGCACTGGTGGCGTACTTCCGTTGAAGGCAAGCAGGAGCATTACTTCACCACCCGCCTGACGGACTCAACGATTGTGGATATGAAACTGCATATGCCGCACTGTCAGGACCCGGCAAAGCGCGAATTCACGCAGTTGCTCGAAGTCTCGCTGGCCTACCGCAAAATCGAGTGGGAACACGTCAAATCCGGCACCTCTGGCGCGGATGACTGGCGCGCGCCGCTGGAAGCGTAAAACGGAATCAACAGCATCCCGCCCTGACGGGCAGGGTGCTGTTTTTGCCCGGAGACGGAGGTAAAAAAAGTAGTGCCAGTAAGGGGTTACGTTTTTATTACGGGAGATGGCGGACGCCGGATACTTCGGCGGTAGCGTGCCCGGAGGCAGGCGTAACACTGTACTGTCATTCGCCGCAGTCCGGCAGGCGGTTTCTTTTCCCCGTTAATTCATGAGGTTATTCATGTCAACAGGATTACGTTTCACACTGGAGGTGGACGGCCTGCCACCGGATGCGCTGGTCGTGGAGTCCTTTCACCTGAGCCAGTCCCTTTCCACGTTATTTTCCCTCGATATCTCGCTGGTCAGCCAGCAACTTCTTAATATTGACTTCTCTCAGGTACTGGAAAAACCGGCGCACCTGAAAATCTGGCAGGGCACGGAGATACAGCGCCGGGTGAACGGCATCGTGACCTGGTTTGAACAGGGGGAAAACGACGGACACCAGATGCTGTACAGCATGAAAGTTCGCCCGCCGGTGTGGCGCGCCGCGCTGCGGCAGAACTCGCGTATTTTCCAGAACGAAGACATAAAAAGCATTCTCGGGACGATACTGCAGGAAAACGGCGTGACGGAGTGGAGCCCGCTGTTCAGTGAGGCGCATCCGGCGCGGGAGTTTTGCGTGCAGTACAGCGAAACGGATTACGACTTTCTGGCGCGGATGGCGGCGGAGGAAGGTATTTTCTTTTACGAGGAACATGCGCAGACCAGCGACGACCAGAGCCTGGTGCTGTGCGACACGGTGCGTTTTCTGCCGGAAGCGTTTGAAATCCCCTGGAACCCGAACACCCGCACCGAGGTGAGCACGCCGTGCATCAGCCAGTTCCGCCACAGCGCACAAATCCGCCCCTCTTCTGTCATTGGCAAGGACTACACCTTCAAACGCCCCGGCTGGGCAGGCCGCTTTGAGCATCAGGGTGAACATCAGGATTACCAGCGCACGCAGTACGAGGTGTTTGACTATCCGGGGCGCTTCAAGGACGGCCACGGTCAGAACTTCACCCGCTGGCAGATGGAGGGCTGGCGTAATAATGCCGAAGTGGCGCAGGGGAGAAGCCGTTCGCCGGCGATATGGCCGGGGCGGCGTATTCAGCTGACGGAACATCCGCAGGCGGGCCTGAACCGGGAATGGCAGGTGGTGAGCAGTGATTTACACGGCAGCCAGCCGCAGGCGGCGGCGGGGCGCTCAGGTTCCGGGACAACGCTGGATAATCATTTTACGGTCATTCCGGCAGACAGGACGTGGCGGCCACGCCCGTTATCCAAACCGTCAGTGGACGGCCCGCAGTCGGCGGTGGTCACCGGCCCGGCCGGGGAGGAAATCTTCTGCGACGAACATGGCCGTGTGCGGGTGAAATTTAACTGGGACCGGTATAACCCGGCGAACCAGGACAGCTCGTGCTGGATACGGGTGGTACAGGCGTGGGCGGGGCCGGGGTTCGGCAACCTGGCGATACCGCGCGTGGGGCAGGAAGTGATAGTGGACTTCCTCAACGGCGACCCGGACCAGCCCATCATCATGGGGCGCACCTACCACCAGGAAAACCGCTCGCCGGGTAGCCTGCCGGGCACCAAAACGCAGATGACCATCCGCTCGAAAACCTATAAAGGCAGCGGGTTTAACGAACTCATGTTTGATGATGCGACAGGGAAGGAGCGGGTGTATATCCACGCGCAGAAGAACATGAATACCGAGGTGCTGCACAACCGCACCACCGATGTGACGAATAACCATGCTGAAACCATTGGCAATAACCAGGTGATCGCTGTCACCAATAACCAGATACAGACCATCGGCGTCAACCAGATCCAGAACGTTGGCGTCAACCAGGTGGAGAAAGTGGGCAGCAATCAGGTGATCAAGGTGGGGACAAACCAGATTGAAACGGTGGGACTCCTCCGCGCCCTGAATGTGGGCGTGGTGTACCAGACTACGGTGGGCGCCATTATGAACACCTCAGTGGCCATGATGCAGTCTTCACAGGTGGGCCTGCATAAATCGCTGATGGTGGGGATGGGGTACAGCGTTAATGTGGGGAACAAAGTCACCTTCTCGGTGGGGAAAACAAGGTCAGACAATGCCGGGCAGACAGCGATTTATTCTGCGGGTGAACATCTGGAGCTTCGCTGCGGTAAAGCCCGGCTGGTAATGACGAAGGACGGAAAAATTTTCCTTAACGGAACGAAAATTGATCTGGAAGGTGCGGAAAGCGTCAATGGTGATGCGCTGACGATCAACTGGAACTGCGGCGCAACAGAAACCGTGCCGGATGCGCCGAAGGATGACTCGCCGGAGCCGAAGATGCCGGATATGAGGAAGTTCTGATCGGTGAGCGATCAACCAGGCAGTGGTATGACGGGATAAAAAAGAAGAAGGACATTAAGGAGTAAGGTATGAGCGGAAAACCGGCGGCCCGGATGGGCGATATGACGAAATACGGAGGCCCGATTGTCCAGGGGTCGGCAGGGGTGCTGATAGGCGCGCCGACGGGCGTGGCGTGCTCGGTGTGTCCTAACAGCCCGATAGAAGAGGTGAAAGGTCATCCGGTAAACCCGCTGCTGGGAGCAAAGGTACTACCCGGTGAGACGGATTTTGCGCTGCCCGGCCCGCTGGCGTTCATCCTTAGCCGCGCCTACAGCAGTTACCGGACGAAGACGCCCGCGCCATCGGGGCTGTTCGGTCCTGGCTGGAAGATGGCTGCCGATATGCGCTTACAGATTTGTGAGCGGGCGCTGATACTGAACGACAACGGAGGCCGGAGCATTCACTTTGAGCCACTGTCGCCGGGTGAGTCGTCATACAGTCGCAGCGAGTCGTTCTGGCTGGCGCGGTGCGGGGTGCTTATGCCGGATAAAAGCAACCCGCTGCATGACCTCTGGCAGGCACTGCCGGAAGAGATACGGTTAAGCCCGAACACGTACCTGGCAACGAACAGTATACAGGGGCCGTGGTGGGTGCTGGGGTGGGCGGAGCGGGTACCGGGTGCGGATGAGGCGTTGCCCGCGCCGCTGCCGCCGTACCGTGTGCTGACGGGGCTGGCGGACAGCTACGGACGGACGCTGACGTATCACCGCGCCGCAGAGGGTGAACTGTCCGGGAATGTCACCGGGGTGACGGACGGTGCGGGACGGCGCTTTCATCTGGTGCTGACCACGCAGGCGCAGCGTGCGGAGGCGGCACGTGGGGCGGGTTTACCCGCCGCACCGGCATACCCTGAGACGCTGCCCGCCACGGAGTACGGCACGGATAACGGTATTCGCCTCTCGCAGGTATGGCTGACGCATGAGCCGGACGCTGAGGGCGACCAGGAGCCGGCAATGCTGTCGCGCTATGAGTACACGCCGGGCGGAGAGCTTGCCGCCGTGTATGATCGTGGGGGTGTGGAGGTGCGCCGCTTCCTGTATGACGCGGACCATCCGGGGCGGATGACGGGCCACCGGTATGCAGGCAGGCCGCAGATGCGCTACCGTTATGATGAGACAGGGCGTGTCACGGAGCAGCTTAACCCGGAGGGCTTAAGCTACCGCTACGATTATGAGAAGAGTCGCGTCACCATCACGGACAGCCTGGGACGGCGCGAAGTGCTGCACACGGAAGGTGAAGGCGGGCTGAAACGGGTGGTGATGAAGGTGTCGGCTGACGGGAGCGTGACGCGCAGCGAGTACGACCCGGCGGGGAGGCTGAAAGCGCAGACGGACGCGGCAGGGAGAAGGATGGAGTACAGCCTGCACATGGCATCGGGTATGGTGACGGCGGTGACGGGGCCGGACGGGAGGACGGTACGCTATGGCTATAACAGCCAGCGGCAGTTAACGTCCACGACGTACCCGGACGGGCTGCGGAGCACGCGGGAGTATGATGATAAAGGCAGGCTGACGGCGGAGACATCGCGTACCGGTGAGACGACGCGGTACAGTTATGACAGACCGGACAGTGAATTACCGTCCGGGATACAGGACGCCACCGGCAGCAGTAAGTCAGTGACCTGGAACCGCTACGGGCAGATGGTGGCGTTCACGGACTGTTCGGGGTATGAGACGAAGTATGAATATGACCGGTTCGGTCAGATGACGGCAATTCATCGTGAGGAAGGGCAGAGCATCTACCGCAGCTATAACCGCCGGGGACAGTTAACTGCCGTCAGGGACAGCCAGGGCCGTGAAACCCGCTATGACTATAACGACGCAGGCGATCTCATCACGTTAATCGGCCCGGACGGGAGCCGCACTGAAACGCAGTACGACGGGTGGGGCAAGGCGCTCAGTACCACACAGGGCGGGCTGACGCGGCGGATGGAATATGACGCTGCGGGCCGTGTGACGCAACTGACCAACGAGAACGGCAGCCACAGCGCATTTACCTGGGATATGCTGGACCGTCTCACACAACAGACGGGTTTTGACGGACGGGTACAGCGGTACGGTTATGACGTGACGGGGCAGCTTATCCGCAGCGAGGATGAGGACCTGGTCACACACTGGCACTACGATGCGTCAGACCGGCTGACGCACCGCACAGTCAACGGCCTGGAGGCTGAACGCTGGCAGTATAACGAACAGGGCTGGCTGACGGAGCTGAGTCACCTCAGTGAAGGACAGCGTGTGGCGGTGCATTACGGCTACGATAATAAAGGCCGTCTTATCCGCGAGCGGCAGACGGTAACGGACCCGCAGACAAATGAACTGTTATGGCAGCATGAGACGCTACAGGGGTACAGTGAGCAGGGGCTGGCGAACCGGTTTAAGCCGGATAACCTGCCGCCGGTGGAGTGGCTGACGTACGGGAGTGGTTATCTGGCGGGGATGAAGCTGGGCGATATGCCGTTGCTGGAGTACACGCGTGACAGGCTGCACCGTGAGGTGTTGCGGCGGTTCGGCGCGGGCGCAGCACCAGAAGCGGGTGCTTATGAACTGACCACAACATACACACCGGGCGGTCAGCTTCATGGTCAGCACCTGACGCTGCCACAGCTCAACCGGGAGTACGGTTACGATAAGGGCGGCAGGCTGGTACGCATCAGCGGGCCGCAGCAGACGAGGGAGTACCGCTACAGCGGGAGCGGACGCCTGACCGGGGTGCATACCAGTGCCGAGAATCTGGACATCACCCTTCCGTATGCCACGGACCCGGCGGGGAACCGGCTGCCGGACCCGGAGTTTTACCCCGACACGGGTGCCACAGTATGGGCGGATAACCGCATCACGGAAGATATGCAGTACCTGTACCGCTACGACAAATACGGCAGGCTGACGGAGAAAACGGACCGCATCCCGGAAGGGGTGGTGATACGGATGAACGACGAACGTACACACCGGTACGAATACGATAACCAGCACCGGCTGGTCCACTATGTGCGCACGCAGCACGGAGAAACGCAGGCGGAGGGGCGGTATGTGTATGACCCGCTGGGCCGCCGGGTGGGTAAGCGGGTATGGAAGCGGGAGCTGGTTCACTGGAGCGACACGCAGATGGAGCTGTCGCGCAGGCCGTATGTGACGTGGTACGGCTGGGAGGGAGACAGGCTGACGACCATCCAGACCGGACAGAGCCGCATCCAGACGGTGTATGCGCCGGGGAGTTTTACGCCGCTGGTGCGCATCGAAACAGATGCGGCTGAACAGGCGAAGGCACAGCACCGCAGCCTGGCGGAGAAGCTGTCGCAGGAGGGAAGTGAGGAGGGCCAGGCGGTACAGCTTCCGGCGGCGCTGACGGCGATGCTGGACAGGCTGGAGGGTGAGCTGAGGCGTAACACGGTAAGTGAAGAGAGCCGGGCGTGGCTGGCGGGATGCGGGCTGACGCCGGAGCAGATGGCGGGGCAACTGGAGCCGGAGTACACACCCCAAAGGAAAATTCATCTTTACCACTGCGACCAGCGTGGACTGCCACTGGCGCTGATTACCCCGGACAACACGGTGGCGTGGCGCGGGGAGTATGATGAATGGGGAAATTTGTCGGGTGAGGAAAACCCTGAGCACCTGGAGCAACTGATACGGCTACCGGGCCAGCAGTACGATGAGGAGTCGGGGCTGTATTACAACCGGTACCGGTATTACAATCCGGGGCAGGGGCGATACATCACACAGGATCCGATAGGGTTGATGGGGGGATGGAACCTGTATAAGTATCCATTAAATCCGATGCAAGGAATCGATCCTCTTGGATTAGATGAGGTGGATGAGGGAGAGATCTTCTCTGAATTTTTCAGTGATCCAATGCCACCTAATGATAGCGAAACAACTCCTAAATCAACACGACCTGATGGGCAGCCATGGGGATATGGTTGTGGTTCAGAGGGATCCGACTGGTTTGTTCCTGATGGATTATGGGGGGTTAGTTTCATGGATGCCTGTCGAAATCATGATAAATGCTATGCGACTAAAGGCAGTGATAAAACAACTTGTGATGTTAATTTAGGCAATGACATTGCGTTAGCATGTGGTGTACTGAAAAGTGAAGATCCACGATATAATGATATTTATACTCAATGTTTAATTACTTCTGCTGCTTATCGGGTCGCAGTGGGGACCTTCGGTAAAGGTGCTTATAATGATGCACAAGCTGGTGCCGAATAATAAAAAGGTGTAACCATGTCCTTGAGATTAGTGGTTGTATTTATATTGGCATATATTATGGCTGTATGTGATTTATATGGAGATGATAACCAACATGACTTTCGATTAAGCTTAATAGCAGGTTCTATTGCATCTGTAGATGAGTTAAAGGAACGATGGTTTTTCTGTGAGAAATGCTTGAATGATTTCCAATGTAAATTTGATTATGTAGAACAATGTAAGTCAGTAACAATTCCGGAAAGAAACAACGCGTTAAGTGTGGCGGTAACACATGCTAATACTGAAGCAGTTTATTTTCTTGTAAATCAAGCAAAAACGGATGTAAATGGAATTACTGGCAGATATCACGAGACACCGTTAATGATAGCAGCATATTACGGTACTAAAAAACATCAGGAGATAGCCAGTTTCCTCATTTCTCGTGGAGCAAATGTGAATGCAATAGATTTGACAAAAATGACTATACTTCAAACAGCTATATGGAAAAATAATATGGATTTTGTCAAGATGCTTCTTGAAAATGGAGCAGACCCATCCTTAACATATAATGGTAAAAAGGAAGGGGCAGCATGTATGACTGCAATCAGGAGAAAACGTTTTGAATTTATCTCAATTATCCCAGGATGTTGCTCTTTAGTTAAAGATAATTCAGAACCAATACCTAATAACGTGTATGTATGTCAGTAAATGAAGTTAAATATAAATAGGTCGTACCGTTACGATAAAGACACGCTGCAACTGACAGAGGTGATAAATCCACAGGACGAATCTTACCGCGATCTCTAGGATAACAACTAGGTGGAAAACGTCATCAGGTCGGTGGCGGTGAACCGTAGGGCAAGATCACGATGTGCCGTAGGCACAAAGATGCAAAACGGGACGTTTTGCATGTAATAAGCATAAGCTTATGAAGAGATGGTGGCAGGCCCACCGGGATCTGCTGTCGGAAGTCGGTCCCAAACAACCCCGGCTGCTGTGGTAAAGAGCCATGGTGGTGAGCGCAGGGAGAATGGCAGTAACAGACGGCAGGGAGGTGCAGTATAACCTCCGCCTGCTGTCGGAAATTTTATAATTATATTCAGGTGAAAAGTTTTTTTATAAAATATGGTTGTTGTGAAAATATCGCGAAAATAGACTCCACCACCCCTGGTGAGATGTTCTATTAAATATCTGATGGTTCTGCTTGATAATATTTATCAGAATGTATAAATGCACTTTTTTTCTTAAAGTGAAATGACTGGTTTTACATTGTGAATATTTAAAATGTAATCGAAAGTATCGCAGATTTTTCTTTGCTGAAATATCACTTCAAATTGAAAGTCCAGTACCGGGTTGTAAAAAGTAGACTCCGTGTGAACCATCCGCAGCTAAACCGGGAGTACGGTTACGATGAGGGCGGCAGGCTGGTACGCATCAGCGGGCCGCAGCAGACGAGGGAGTACCGCTACAGCGAGAGCGGGCGCCTGACCGGGGTGCATACCAGGGAAAGAACATCAGAAGTATGTTTTTTGTACTAATAAATCAGCATTTTTTTGTTTAAAAATTAAGCTAATCCTTATCCAGTGCAACTGTCCTTCTGACTTTACATATGATCAAATATCTCCTGGAAAATAAGGAGAACAGATTATGAATCTTGAAAAATTAATGGCACATATTTCAATTATCCCTGATTACAGACAACCCTGGAAGTAGAGCATAAATTATCAGACATTCTGCTTTTGACAATCTGTGCTGTCATTTCTGGTGCTGAGGGTTGGGAAGATATCCAGGATTTTGGCGAGGCCCATATAGAATTTTTAAAAGAATATGGTGATTTTGAAAATGGCATTCCGGTTCATGATACCATTGCCAGAGTTATATCCTGCATAAGTCCTAGAAAATTCCATGAATGTTTTATTAACTGGATGCGAGATTGTCACTCTTCAGATGATGGTGATATTATTGCTATTGATGGAAAAACACTTCGACACTCTTACGATAAAAGCCGTCGCCGGGGGGCGATTCATGTAATAAGTGCGTTTTCCACAATGAACGGTCTTGTACTGGGACAGATAAAAACCAATGAGAAATCCAATGAGATTACTGCAATACCAGAACTGCTTAACATGCTTGATATCAAAGGGAAACTGATTACAACGGATGCAATGGGATGCCAGAAAGATATTGCTGAAAAGATACATCATCAGGAAGGTGACTATTTATTTTCAGTAAAAGGTAATCAGGGACGATTGCAAAAAGCGTTTGAAGAAAAATTTCCGTTAAAAGAACTAAATAATCCAAAGTATGACAGTTATGCCACAACCGAAAAGGGACATGGAAGAGAAGAAACCCGGCTTCATATTGTCAGCGATGTTCCTGATGAGTTAATTGATTTTACATTTGAATGGAAAGGTTTAAAAAAACTATGTGTGGCGGTATCTTTTCGTTCAGAGAAAGATAGCGGAAAGAAAGAACCAGAAATGCTGGTGAGATATTATATAAGCTCAGCGGATTTAACAGCAGAGAAATTTGCCAGTGCGATGAGAAGTCATTGGGATGTGGAAAATAAATTGCACTGGCGTTTAGACGTGGCGATGAACGAAGATGATTGCAGAATAAGAAGAGGAAATGCAGCGGAATTATTTTCTGGCATAAGACATATAGCGGTAAATATTTTGACGGAAAACAAGGAATTCAAAGCAGGGCTGAGAAGAAAGATGAGAAGAGCGGCGATGGACAGAGAGTACCTCGCGTCAGTCCTTGCGGGGTGCGGGGTTTCGTAATCTTGCCCTGTCCACGCAGGCAATCAGGATATCTTCCATGCCTCGGTTTTGCAGGTCGCTTAATACCGACAGCCAGAAGTTCGCCCCTTCGCTTTCCGACAGATACAGGCCCAGAACTTCCTTTTTGCCTTCCAGATTCAGCGCCAGCACGGTATAAACCGCCTTGTTCTGGTAACGGCCATCCTCCCGGATTTTATAATGAATAGCGTCCAGCCAGACGAAGGGGTAAACCTTCTCCAGTGGGCGTTGTTGCTACTGTTTTAGTTCAGGGATGACTTTGTCGGTTACCGCACTGATGGTGGCGGTTGAAACGCTGAAGGCATAAAGCTCTTCAATCTCCCGACTGATGTCCTGATAACTCATCCCCAGTGCAAACAGGCGAATGATCTTGTCGGACAGCGTGGTCTGATGCTTCTTCACCAGTTGTGGCTCAAAAGTACCGTTACGATCGCGCGGGGTTGTCAGTTCAAAACTGCCTGTCGGGGCTTTAATGGTCTTTTTGCCGGAACCATTTTTACGGTTCGCTTCCACATCCTGAGCCAGATGGGAGTCAAGCTCAGCAGACAGGACTGCCTCGGTTAACTGCTTGATTAATGGAGTTAAGATACCAACTTTGCCCGTTAATGCCTGACCGGACTGAAGGGCTTTAAGTGCTTTGTCGAAATCGAAGGGCTGGGACATGTGTCATTCCTTTTTGATTGTATATTACTGGAATGACACAGAATTTCTAACACTCCTTTACTGGTAGCGGTTCACCAGATCTTTCACCATTGACGCATAGGTTCTTTGCCTGAGCTGCGAAATCTGCTGTTCTGTAGTTGCCTCTGCGGAATCTTTTTTCCCCGGCTGCGGTGGAAGTACTGTATTTTCATAGTTGAGTGGCGACCAGGTGGCCCATTCGCCCGTAGCCACGTCCACTAAGGTGAAACGCACCAGATAACGCAACGATACGCTGTCGGTCAGTTTTTCATTTTTAAAATCTGACCAGACGGTGTTTTTTGTCATGGCGTCATATTTGCCAGACTGCAACGTATCCTGATAAACGATAATGGCTTTCTGATGTCCTTTCGCGGCAACATAGCGCAGCGCCTGCATCCAGTTCATATTTTCGGCAGTAGCAATGTCCTGATTTCCGTCTTTAATTTTGTCTTTACTGCAGGTCACAGTCTTTTGTCTGTCCGGGATGCCAGAGAACGTCGAAACAGTATAATACTTGCTCATTTCCTGCTGCATAATAGCTTCCGGTGCGCGATTACCAGACTGAACCAGAATGACGGCAGAATTCAGCGGTACGCTGAATTTCTCACCTTCCAGTGCGGCCTGGATATCTTCTTCTGAAACGGCAAGTGTGGTCTCGTTACCAAAGATATCTTTATCTGTTAACTGACTGGCCGTATTTTTACTGATACTGCTTTCCGTTCTGGAGATGTCCTTTTTCTTTGCGTCAATGGGGGAACGCACACAGGCGCTCAATAAAAATATTGTTGTGCATAAATAAATCACTGAACAGATTTTCATATGTTTTCCTGAAGTGTGTATTGGATGGCGATGTAATTAAAAGATTCTGATTGTTGTTTTTATTATATCCTGTTATTGATAATTTCAGGAGAATTGTTTTGTATTCATAAATCAAATGAAATGCTCTATTTTGATATTTCCTGATTATTGTTAATGTGTCTGGTATCAATTTTAGTATTTGATTTTTATTTGGCAGTGGTGTTTCTGTTTGTAATAACTGACGATGATATTGAGTCCCTCTGGAAGATAAATAAAGAAGAATGTGATATGAGTTCGGTTCCTTATCACAGTAACAATTCCGTCATGCCGGTCCGGGTAACGATTTATGAAGCCGTTAATATTTTAAAAAGCAAGCTAATGAAGAGTTTACAGCCAGTGAAATATGGCGTTATGCGCTCTATGGGCACCTTACGCTATCCATCTATTTTCAGTCTCCGGTGATCTTTCGACGGATTAAGACCAGAAAAAATAAAATATTTTTAATGAAGGGAAAGGATGATCCAGTTAATCGACTCTGTTACCTGAACAGTGATATCATTTTATGAGCAATAGCTGGAGGGTGAAAACTGAAGGTGATTACATCTCTCCACCCAGTCATATAATGGATACACCATTACTAGGCTATGAATATGTTATGCTGCAACGATTACTGGCGCATTCACTGAATCTACCGCTACCAGAGAGCGGGCAGTGTAATATCTATTGTGGCGTTCTTGTCAGTGATGGAAGTAATATTTTTCAGGTTTTTGAATGTCAGTCTCTGGAGCAAAAGATTTTTCAGCAGTTACAATTAATTCCGGTAGATAAAGCAAGCCTTTGCCATGACGAAATCAATAAAATACAGTTCGACAGAACAAAGAAAGATTACTTTCCTGTCTATCATTTTCCAGGAGATGCCTGTTTCGTTGTAAAAATGTAGCATCTTGAGTCATTCATCAGCCGGTTTTATTCCTCTCAGACTAAGCCATCAACACAGATTTCAACGCCGCTGTCGCGGTTATTATGGCTTGCCTGTAAACATAATGAACACACTAATTCTCTGCTTGACCACCCTTATAAACTGGTCGCACGAGATCACAGGAACCTCTCACGATGATGCGCATGTATCCTGGTTTACGACATAAGTAAATGTGGCGCGTTTATTGCCAGGTAGGCGTTGTGAGACGTAACTTATTTACGCCAGGTTTCAGCCGTAGCGACGGACATGGATAAAAAGAGTATGGCAATCAGCGTGATAATGCTAAAAAACAATTAATATTTTTTTAACAAAACTAAAGCTTGCTATGTTCAGTTAACCATGCGTTAATGGTTGTGCGGTTTGATACAAACTTATCTGAAGTAGTGATTGTAATATTTCTCATCATTTGTTCCTCTTGAGATCTCCTTTAGGTTTTTTTCTCTCTGATAATTTTCTTCAGGCCATTTTGCCCAAGGGCTCATTCAAAAGGTAACAATATTATGACGACGAAAATCACTGGTTTAGTAAAATGGTTTAACCCTGAAAAGGGCTTTGGTTTCATTACGCCTAAAGATGGCAGCAAAGATGTGTTTGTGCATTTTTCCGCCATTCAAAGTAATGAATTCCGCACTCTGAATGAAAATCAGGAAGTGGAGTTTTCAGTAGAGCAGGGACCAAAAGGTCCATCAGCGGTCAACGTTGTGGCGCTTTAAGGTATCTGATATTACTAATAAAATTCACTTCCGGTGTCCATGTTGCCATGGTTCACAATACAGAACATCGACATTTGATGTTACTGAGCAAAACCCATTTGGCGCGAAATGTATTTTTTGTAAGTCAACCATGATCACTTTTGATAATGTTGGATTATACATTCGCTCAGGACAGGTTCCGCCAGATTTTAGAAAATAATTCATATCAGCTCCGTACAGGAGCTTTTTTTATGCCCGGATGATTATCATCTATAGACGCTGGCATCCATCATCTATAGTGGCATTTTCCTTTCCCCAAAAGTGTTATTTCTCTTGCAGACAGCGCCTGAAAAGAGCGAAATTGTCCTCATCTATCCGATGAAACCAGGTCACCTGTCTTTGCGCCGTTATCCGTTATTTAATTCTTGCCCTATAATAACAAGCCCGCGCTAAGCACGGGCTTGAATAACATAAAGCGTCTTAGAACTGGTAGACCAGACCAACACCTACGATATCATCGGTTGCAATACCGTTGTTTGCGTAGAAGTCATCATCTTCGTCCAGCAGGTTGATTTTATAATCAACGTAGGTGGACATATTTTTGTTGAAGTAGTAAGTCATACCGACGTCAACATATTTAACCAGATCTTTGTCGGTGTAACGATAGTTACCATGGCTATCCATATCCTGGCCGCCTAAATCTTTGCCCTTAGACTGCAAGTAGGCGATGGACGGACGCAGACCGAAATCGAACTGATACTGTGCAACCACTTCAAAGTTCTGGGTTTTGTTAGCGATACCGCCGCCACCCAACTTACCGTCTGCAGAGTGATAGTCGCTGTCTCCATAAGAGGTCATATTGCGGGTTTCAGAGTACATCGCCGCCAGGTATACGTTATAGGCGTCATATTTGACACCTACGGTCCAGGCTTCGGCAGTTTCACCGCCGGCATCATTGTTGCCATAGTAACGATGACCATCACCATATCCATTACCTACTTGGGCATCGGTACGGTCAGAACTTGAATAAGCAGCCCCCAGGCTCAACCCGAAGTCAAAATCATAAGAGGTAGAGATGCCGAAACCGTCACCGTTTTCTTTATCTATACCGCGGCTAGTTCCATTACCGGAGCCTTCCTGGCCAAATCCGTTATTGCCACTTTCATTATTACCCTGGTATTGCAGCGCGAAGTTCCAGCCTTCCACCAGGCCGAAGAAGTCGGTGTTACGATAGGTGGCCAGGCCGTTAGCACGCTGAAGCATATATACATCTGTCTGGGTGTAAGAGTCGCCGCCGAATTCCGGCAGCACATCGGTCCAGGCTTCAACGTCGTAGATAACACCATAGTTACGGCCATAATCGAAAGAGCCGTACTCGCCGAATTTCAAACCGGCAAAGCCCAGACGAGTCCAGGACGTATCCCTGTTACCTTCAGTGCCACTCGCCTGCATGTTGTATTCCCACTGACCATAGCCGGTCAGCATATCGTTGATTTGCGTCTCACCCTTAAAGCCAATACGGGCGTAGGACTTATCGCCGTCGTCGCCTGCATTGTCAGAGAAGTAACGCAGACCATCAACTTTGCCGTACAGGTCGAGTTTGTTGCCATTTTTATTATAAACTTCAGCCGCATTTGCTGCGCCTGCCACTAATAACGCCGGGACAAGCAGTGCCAGAACTTTTCTGTTCATTATGTATTCCCTTATGATAATAATTTATATGAATATGTAGCCACTTCAACAAAACTACAAATTGATACTATTCTATGAAGTTCATGGAATTTAAAAAATAACATGTAACAAAGGTATTTAAAATATTTCAATTTGTTTCTATTTGGTTTTTTATAATAAAGACTATATAAGTAACTAAGAATATATATTCTATAATTATCATTTTTTATCAATGGGTTATGTGTTTTGATTTGATGGTTGTTGGTGTGAATATAATTTGTTTTTTATATGTATTTGATGCTTTGATTATGAAAAAACATAAAAAAAACCGGCATAAATGCCGGTAATGTGGGTAATGATAAAATAAATGATAAAAGGCTAATAACCGAATCATTCTGACACTTAATGCTAATAAAATAAAACGCTATCGCGGTGCGTAAAAATAAGTTGTTCTGGTTATGGGTTATTCTGCATCAAAGTGCGATTCAATCACCATTCCCTTATTTAACAGCAGGTTCAGCGCCAGGCGTAACATTAACTGAGAATAAACTATTTGTGGAATGAATAACCAAAACAGGTGGATAAGGTATTCTATGGTCGAAATGTGACTAATGTCACATTATAATGTAATTAATGTCATATGACTTACATCACAAAAGCGGAGTAAAGTTTGAGTACCAGGGAGGACAACGCCACCCGTAGCATGGGTGGCAAATTAGCGTTATGGGTTTTTTATACCTTTTGCGGCTACTTCATCTGGGCGATGGCGCGTTGCGTGTGGCTGATGTCCGCCATACAAACCGAGCCGGTTCTCGGCCCAATCAGCACTCCTGGCAGCGCAACGGAAAAATGGCTTAACGCGCTTTCGCTGGGCGTCGTCTGGCTTATTCTGGGGAGTATTGCCTGGTATACCCGGCCTCGCAAAAACAGGGCTTATCCCGCCGACACTAAGCCAGAAACGCGCAAGTAAGCAGGGATGTAAAGTGGTGGCGGATATGTCAGGATAGCGAACCCTGTGCTCAGGCATGTAATAAAAATGGTCTGCTATAAAGAGAGGGCGTATGGACTCAGGATACTGGCAATCGCAGTTTGAAGACTGGCTACGTCACCACCATCAGGAACAGGATGCCGCCCATGACATCTTCCATTTTCGTCGTGTTTGGGCAACCGCGCAAACGCTGGGGGAAAACAGTCCTGTCGACTGGCTGGTGGTGCTATCGGCATGTTATTTCCATGACATCGTCAGCCTGGCGAAAAATCATCCGCAGCGGCATCGTTCTTCCATTCTGTCGGCGGCAGAAACCCGGCGTATTTTTCTGCGGGATTTTCCTGACTTTCCGGCAGAAAAACTGGCGGGCATTTGTCATGCTATCGAAGCGCATAGTTTCAGCGCAAAAATTGCGCCCACCACGCCAGAGGCAAAAATCGTGCAGGATGCAGACAGGCTGGAGGCGTTGGGCGCTATTGGTCTGGCGCGGGTCTTCGCGGTCTCCGGCGCGCTGGGCGTCGCGCTGTTTGATGCCGACGATCCCTTTGCCGACAGACGGCCTCTTAACGATAAGCAATTCGCGCTCGACCATTTTCAAACCAAGCTGCTGAAACTGCCGCTGACGATGCAGACCGAACGGGGCAAGTACCTGGCGCAGCGTAATGCGGATTTTCTGGTGTCGTACATGGCGAAACTGAGCGCTGAGCTGAAAGGCGACTATGAAACACGGGATGAGGCGGTCATCCAGATGTTTGCTACGCATCAGTAACCCCTGTCGCTGAAACGTAAACCGCGTCATTTTATGTTAGTCTGTCGGCAATTATTTTTGGCCGGTTAAATGTATGCAGGAAAATATTTCAGTAACACACGCCCGGAACCTCATCGCCGACGACGCCGGAAGCGAGATCCAGGCGATGCTGAGTCAATTGCTGGAAATCTACGATGTTAAAACGCTGGTGGCGCACCTTAACGGCCTGGGCGAGCAGCACTGGAGCCCGGCCATCTTAAAGCGCGTAATGATGAACGCGGCATGGCATCGTTTGAGCGACAATGAACTCACCTGTCTTAAAACAGGGTTGCCGACGCCGCCAGCGCATCATCCACATTACGCCTTTCGTTTTATCGATCTCTTCGCGGGCATCGGCGGCATTCGCCGCGGATTTGAAGCGATAGGCGGACAGTGCGTGTTTACCAGCGAATGGAATAAGCACGCGGTACGGACATATAAAGCGAACTATTTTTGCGATCCGCTGCAACATCGCTTTAATGAAGATATCCGCGATATCACGTTGAGCCACCGGGAAGGGGTCAGCGATGATGAGGCGGCGGAACACATTCGCCAGCATATTCCGCAACATGATGTCCTGCTGGCGGGCTTTCCCTGTCAGCCATTTTCTCTGGCGGGCGTTTCCAAGAAAAATGCGCTGGGCCGCGCCCACGGCTTTGCCTGCGAGACTCAGGGGACGTTATTTTTTGATGTCGTAAGAATTATCGACGCTCGCCGCCCCGCGCTGTTTGTGCTGGAAAACGTGAAAAACCTTAAAAGTCACGACCAGGGCAACACCTTCCGCATTATTATGCAAACGCTCGATGAACTGGGATATGACGTGGCGGATGCCGCTGACAATGGCCCGGACGATCCGAAAATTATCGACGGGCAGCACTTTCTTCCTCAGCATCGGGAACGTATTGTGTTAGTGGGATTCCGTCGCGATTTAAACCTGAAAACCGATTTTACGTTACGCAATATCGCCCGCTGTTATCCACCGCGCCGTCCGACGCTGGCAGAACTGCTGGAGCCCGTCGTCGAAGCCAAATATATCCTGACGCCGGTGCTGTGGAAATATTTATATCGCTACGCGAAAAAGCACCAGGCGCGGGGAAACGGTTTTGGCTATGGCATGGTTTATCCTGATAATCCGGGAAGTGTGGCGCGCACGTTATCTGCTCGCTACTACAAAGATGGCGCCGAAATTCTGATCGATCGTGGTTGGGATATGGCGAAAGGCGAAGTTAATTTCGACGATGCTGGCAACCAACAACATCGTCCCCGCCGACTCACGCCGAGAGAGTGCGCGCGTTTAATGGGATTTGAGGCGCCGCAAACGTACCAGTTCAGGATACCTGTCTCGGATACGCAGGCCTATCGCCAGTTTGGCAACTCCGTGGTGGTGCCGGTATTTGCCGCGGTAGCAAAGCTGCTGGAACCCAAAATTCACCAGGCGGTGACGCTGCGTCAGAGAGAGACGGTAGATGGCGGACGTTCACGATAAAGCCACGCGCAGTAAAAATATGCGCGCGATAGCGACCCGCGATACGGCTATTGAAAAACGTCTTGCCGGCCTGCTAAGCGCGCAGGGGATTACGTTTCATACTCAGGACGCGACATTACCGGGCAAGCCGGACTTTGTGGTGAATGACTATGATTGTGTGATTTTTACTCACGGCTGCTTTTGGCATCATCACCACTGTTATCTGTTCAAAGTACCGGCCACGCGAACGGCTTTCTGGCTGGAAAAAATCGGTAAGAACGTTGAGCGCGATGAGCGCGATATTCAGCGTTTACAGGCGCTTGGCTGGCGGGTGCTGATCGTCTGGGAGTGCGCCTTGCGCGGGCGAGCGAAATTGAGCGACGCGGCGTTGGCGGAGCGCCTGGAAGAGTGGATCTGCGGCGGCGGCGCCAGCGCGCAGATTGACACCCAGGGGATTCATCTACTGGCGTGAATCTTCCGTTTTACACGGCGTGACCACCGCCCTGGCGGGAAACAGGTACTTACCCAGAGTCACCAGCACTACGGCAAACACAATCACACCCAGCGCAGCCCATTCAACGGGCGATAACCTCTCACCGCCCAGGCCGGTGCCAAGTAACACGGCGACAACCGGATTCACGTAGGCGTAGCTGGTCGCCAGCGCCGGACTGACGTTGCGAATCAGGTACATATAGGCATTAATGGCGATAATAGAACCGAACAACGCCAGGTAGCCGACGGCCATAAACCCCGATAAACCAGGCAGCGTGGCGAGCTTTTCGCCGGAAAGAAACGCCGCGCAAAGCAATACCACGCCCGCCGCCAGCATTTCAATCGCACCCGCCATCATGCCCACAGGAAGGGCGATGCGCGAGCCGTAAACGGAACCAAATGCCCAGCTCATCGAACCTATCAGGATCAAAATCGCGCCCCACGGATTGCCGCTTAAGTTGCCGCCGCTGTTCAGCAGAATAATCCCGGCAAGTCCAATGGCAATCCCCACCCATTCTAATTTGCGCGTTTTAATACCAAAAAAGTAGCTAAAGCACAGCGTAAATAGCGGGACAGTGGCGACCACGACGGCAGCAATGCCCGATGGCACGTTTTGATGCTCCGCCACCGTCACCAGACCGTTACCCACCGCCAGCAGCAGTAGACCAATCAGCGCGGCGTTGATGGTCTGGCGCAGCGGCGGAAGTTTTTCGCCGCGCAACAGTAAAAACGCCATGAGCAACATCCCCGCCGAGAGAAAACGTACGCCTGCCATCATCAGCGGCGGCCAGCTTTCAACGCCTATGCGGATAACAAAATAGGTAGACCCCCAAATGATGTACAAGGCAAAAAGCGCGCCAAAAAGAGGTAATAACTGCCGGAAACGCATAATCACTCACGGTGAAATAAAAAGGGTGAATATAGTAAACGTCAAAATTATTATGCTGGCGAGCATTATAATTGTCCTTTTGGAATAAAAAGGCGTTGACCCGCGCCGCCGGTTTCGGCATTGCGCGTTTTGCTACATACTTAACGTCTTAGAAGAAAAGACCGAGGAAATCATTTTGGCAGGAAGTAGCTTACTGACATTACTCGACGATATCGCCACGCTGCTGGACGATATTTCGGTAATGGGCAAATTGGCCGCGAAAAAAACCGCGGGCGTACTGGGGGACGACCTGTCGCTCAATGCGCAGCAGGTGACCGGCGTTCGCGCTAATCGCGAGCTGCCAGTGGTATGGAGCGTGGCGAAAGGATCATTAATCAACAAGGTTATTCTGGTGCCGTTGGCGCTGCTGATAAGCGCATTTATCCCGTGGGCCATCACGCCTTTATTAATGTTAGGCGGCGCGTTTCTCTGCTTTGAAGGGGTAGAAAAAGTCCTGCATACCTTTGAGGCGCGAAAACACAAAGAAGACCCGGCGGAGCGGCAAAAACGTCTTGAGGCGCTGGCTGCGCAAGATCCTTTGGCCTTTGAAAAAGATAAAGTAAAAGGGGCGGTCCGTACCGATTTCATTCTTTCCGCTGAAATTGTGGCCATTACCCTGGGGATTGTCGCGCAGGCGCCGCTGCTTAATCAGGTGTTGGTACTGGCGGGGATTGCGTTGATTGTGACCATTGGCGTGTATGGCCTGGTGGGTATTATTGTCAAACTGGATGATATGGGGTACTGGCTGGCGGAAAAGCGTAGCGTGCTGGCGCAGGGCGTCGGTAAAGGATTGCTGATTATCGCGCCCTGGTTAATGAAAGCATTATCCATTGTCGGTACGCTGGCGATGTTTCTGGTTGGCGGCGGGATTGTCGTACACGGTATTGCGCCGCTACACCATGCCATTGAACATTTTGCGCAGCAGCAGGGGGCTTTCATGGCGCATACGATCCCTGCGGGGCTGAATCTGGTGCTCGGCTTTATTATCGGCGCCATTGTGGTGGCGCTGGTGAAAGGTGTGGCGAAAATTCGCGGTGTTTCGCACTGATTTTCTACAATGAATTATGCAAAATTGCCCATCCTCGTCTAAGGTGAAAACGTTTCATCTGATACAGGAGGCAGGTATGGTCTTTTCTGTCAGTGAGGAAGTTACCGTGAAAGAGGGGGGGCCCCGGATGATCGTCACCGGTTATTCCAGCGGAATGGTAGAGTGTCGCTGGTATGATGGTTTTGGCGTAAAACGGGAGGCATTCCATGAGAATGAGCTCGTGCCAGGCAAGGAAAGGCGCGTGCGGGACGAAGCCCGATGACAAAACGCCCGGTTAATGCCGGGCGTTTTGCTGTGGAGAAAAAGAGTCGTCGCGCTGCGACATGCAGCTACCTGGTTATGCCAGGATTGAGTGGTATCCCTTGATGAGGTCTGGCTACCGTAAGCCATCAGGGGGCGTTGTATCAATAACCAGGAGTTACCAGGGTGCCGCACGAAACACTGTTAGATAATCAAGGCTGGTTTAAAAAGCTGGCGCGGCGTTTTGGTCCCGGTCATGTCGTCAACACCTGTTTTCTGATCGTGATGCTGTTCTCGACGCTACTTACCTGGCGGGAAGTGATGATACTGAAAGACGCGTATGTCGCCAGTCAGCGCAATCATCTGGGGAGCGTCGCGAATGTCCTTGACCGCCAACTGCAATTCAACATGGACAGGTTGATCTTTTTACGCAACGGTATGCATGAAGCGCTGGTGGCGCCGCTGGCTTTTTCCGCATTGCAAAGCGCGGTGACGCAGTTTGAGCAACGACGCGTCAGACATTTCTGGCAACTGGAGCTGGATAAGCGGCGGACATTGCCGTTATATGGCGTTTCCGATCAATTTGTCGCCCGGACGACGCTTCTTTCGCGGGAGAGTCGTGACCTGGCAAATGAATTGACCGCCACGCTGGAGTTAGGGTATCTGGCGCGTCTGGCGCGCTCATCCGCCATGCTGACGCTGGAGACGATGTATGTTTCTCGCTCAGGGTTTTACCTCTCAACTCTCCCTACGGCGTACGGTAGCGATATTGTCTCCCGTTACTATCAGTACGTGACCCAGCTCTGGTTTATCGAGCAAAGCCAACGGCGTAATCCACAGCGCGGCGTGCGGTGGTTTACCTCCGCACAGCCCTATGTTGCTGACGAGCAGAAAAAAGTGACAGCCAGTCTACCGCTGGATCACGATAATTACTGGTATGGCGTACTGGCAATGGATATTCCCGTCGCGTCACTACAGCGGTTCCTGCGCGATGCGGCCGAAAAGGATATTGAAGGGGAATATCAGCTATACGATAACCATCTCCGTTTGTTGACGGACTCCGCGCCGGAACAACAAACCGCGAATACGTTAAATGACCGTGAGCGCGCCTTACTGGCGCGTGAAATAGAAAAAGATACCCTGGGTGGGCTGCGTTTAGGAACGCATTATGTAAGCTGGGAGCGGCTGGATCATTTTGATGGTGTCCTGCTGCGCGTGCATACATTACGTGAAGGCATACAAGGGAATTTTGGCAGTATTAGTATCGCGCTGACGCTGTTATGGGTGCTTTTTACGGCGATGCTGTTGATCTCCTGGGGCGTTATTCGACATATGGTCAAAAACATGTTTGTTCTGCAAAATTCGCTGCAATGGCAGGCATGGCACGATCCGCTGACCCGGCTATATAACCGTGGCGCGCTGTTTGAAAAAGCGTCCAGGCTGGCAAAGCGCTACCGGGAAGCCCGCCAGCCATTTTCTGTGATACAGCTGGATTTAGATTATTTTAAAAGCGTTAACGATCGCTTTGGTCATCAGGCAGGCGATCGCGTGTTGTCCCATGCCGCTGGGCTCATTGGCAGCACCATTCGAGCGCACGACATCGCCGGACGGGTAGGGGGCGAAGAGTTTTGTATCGTGCTGCCCGGCGCGACGAAAGCGCAGGCGCTGCAGATTGCCGAACGCATACGCCAGCGCATTAATGACAAAGAGATTCTGGTGACGAAAAGCACGACGCTTCGTATCAGCGCGTCAATGGGGATCAGTAGCGCGGAGGAATACGGCGACTATGATTTTGAGCAGTTGCAGTCGCTGGCCGACAAACGGCTTTATTACGCCAAACAGTCCGGACGTAACCGTATTTGCGCCAGCGACGCGACTCAGGAGCGGGAAAAGAAATAGTCCATGCCTTCGCGCCAGCCATCCGGCCCTTCGTTCTGGCTACGGTAGACGCGCTGAGGATCGTCGTTACGCAAGTGTACGCCCTCCCGGTTTAGTCCTTTAACGACAACCGCATAATCCATCACATCCAGTAAGGGCGCATCATTGGGGCCGTCTCCTAGCCCCAACGTCAGAGGACGCGCGCGCCACTGCCGACGATATGCTTCTATCAGCCAGTTAGCAGCCTGATCTTTACCGGCGGAGGCGTCCAGCACATGCCAGAAACGGGCGCCATGGACAAATTGCAGTCCCAGGTCATTTAAATGGGCGACAAACTGCGCCATGCGTTCATCGCTATCGCGCCAGATCAGCGACACCGACGCTTCATGCAGACGGGTTAGGGCAGACTGTGCCCGGTTTAGGCCCGTCCATTCGCTTATCACCTGATCGTCAACGTCATCAAACGTGGTGAACTTAAACTGTTCCTTTTCACGCAATTTATGCAGGACGAGGCGGATTTCGTTGTGAGAAATACCGGCTATCAGACGGGGATAGTGGGGATGGTCTTCCCAATGAACGTCCAGTTGGATCACTGCGCCGTTTTCCGCAATCAGCGGCAGTCCCTGTAGATTTAATGTCGTCTGGAGCTGGAGCATTTCAGCCGCGGTTTTACTGCTACAGAGGATCACGGGCACGCCGCTTTCATGCAGGCGAGTAAGCCAGGGGGCCGCGGGCTGCCACTCAAAAGTGTGGCTGTTCAGCAATGTGCCGTCCAGATCGGTAAAAATCAGCAAGGGGTCATGGATTGAGAGCATTTTTTCCTCATTTTCCGTTGCAACGGCGGGCTTATTTCCAGGAAAAGTCCTAAAGCACACCCGAAAGAAGTCGAACGCTAACTGGAACCGATCCCGTCGCTTCCAGGCAGCACATGCGTTGTCACACTTTTGCTACCGAACTATTAGCGCGCTTAATCATTCATGTAAAAAATATTTACTTGTCATGCAAAAAAATTGCAGATAAGGTAAATCTCACATCAGATTTCCTGGTGTAACGAATTTTCAAGTGCTTCTTGCATAAGCAAGTTTGATCCCGACCCGTAGGGCCGGGATTTTTTTCGGCCATTTTTAACGGTTTACTTCTGTTACACTAAAATCATGAATATCCAGCTCGAATGCTTCAGCTAATTCATGCCATGTATGATATTCCCGTCCGTCTACGCTCACCCGCTCAGGATCTTCCTGGCTACGGTGAACCTCGCTTTCGCTGATTTCATTGATGGCCGCCAGTAGCGCATCTACATCGACGCTCACTTCGCGCTTGGCCGTATCACTGTACTCTTTTGCCGTTTTCATCTTCACTACCTCACGGGTTCCTGACAGCCTAAGTATAGACCGTTGAGAAAACCAGCAAACACGCCGGCAAGGCGCTGTCAGACGCAGAAAATTGTTCTACACTGGCACAAAGCGACAGGAGGAAAATGATGAAGGTGAATGATCGGGTAACCGTTAAAACGGACGGCGGTCCCCGCCGACCGGGCGTGGTACTGGCAGTGGAAGAATTTAGTGAAGGCACAATGTACCTGGTTTCGCTGGAGGATTACCCGCTCGGCATCTGGTTCTTCAATGAGTCAGGTCACCAGGATGGTATTTTTGTCGAGAAGGCGGAGCAGGACTAATTGAGCCGGACTGGAGGTACATTGCCAGTCCGGATGTCTCAGCGCATGTTAACAAAAATGCCGTTAGTGACGTTATCTGTCAGCCGTACTACGTGATAGATCACTTGTTTATTATGCGTTTTTATCTTTCTTTTTATATTCCCCTTATGGGAGGATACTGTTTTTGCTTTAATATTCATTCTGTCAGAAATCTGAATGGTTCCCTGACCTTCCATCCACATTCGCAACATGCTGGATTCAGTTCGACTTAACGATAATGTTGGTAAATTTATGGTTCCTGAAATACCCGACTCTTTTTTCAGAATATCGCCAAGAATGGTATCCAGCGAGTCAGGTTTAATCGATTTTGAGCTAATCAATAAGTTTTTTCTTACTAATAAATATTCATCAAAATGCACATTAGCAATTGCCATAAAAACAATAAATAACGTGTCAGGATGTTGATTAATGATTTGCTTTATTTGTTGACTGTCTGAAGGCGTATGAATGAAACAGTCCTCATTAATAAACACCACCGAAGGCTGATGCGCGCCACAAGCGATAGCGAGTTCGTCAACGGTTTCGATGTCGTTGATTTCCCTTTTTTTCACCCCTCTGCTGACCAGATACCCGCTTAACCCTAGCCGGGTGTAACTGCATAAATCCATAATAATCGTTGACATGGCATACCCTCACTCAATGCGTAACGATAATTCCCCTTACCTGAATAACTCACCATAATCAGACGGAACACGAATAGTCACCTTAGACAACGCTTACGCGGTTTTTCAGGCGAACTTACTATCCCGTAAAGTTACATATAATTTGCCAGGAATCATCTTAAAGTAAAGTGAATGTTGCGTTATGTGAGTGAAGTAAAAACAAATAAGGGGCAGCGGATATATCCTGGTGAATGTTTTTTAAAATTTATTTTCGGATAAACCTTAGTAAAACAGGATAAAAATTATGGGTTATTATTTATCGGCATCTCGCTAACAATATCAGCAAGCAAATTGAAAATTTCGCTGAATAAATGTTCGCAAAACGGCGCAATTAATGGCATTAGCGCGGCCATCAGCATAATGCCGACGGTGAGGGTAAGCGGGAAACCGATAACAAATATCGAGAGCTGCGGCGCCATGCGGTTTAATAGCCCCAGCGCCAGGTTGAGCGTAAGCAGGAGGGTAATGACCGGCAATGCCAGCATCAGTCCGTTTAAGAAAATGAGCCCTCCGGCCCTGGCGAGCGCCATAAATGCATTACTGTTCACCGGGTTACTCCCGATGGGCAGAGTGTGGAAGGTATCGACCAGCAGCGAAATAAGCCACAAATGGCCATTAAAGGTGAGAAACAGTAGCATGGCGAGCATATCCATAATACGCGCCAGAACCGGCATATTCAGGTGGCTGCCCGGGTCGACGAAGGTGGCAAAGGAAAGCCCCATTTGCAGACCGATAAACTCACCTGCGGTACGCACCGCCGCAAAGGCGAATTGCATGGTAAATCCCAGCGCAATACCGATCAGAATTTGTTGCATCGCCAGCCATAAGGCGGCAATAGAAAAAAGCGGCGTATCGTTTGCCGGTAGCGACGGCGCGATAACGAGGGTAATCATTATTCCCAACCCCAGTTTTACCCGCTTGGGAATAGCGCGCTCGCTGAGGATTGGCGCCGTTGAAATCAGCGCCAGTACGCGCAGCAAAGGCCAGAAATAGAGATGCAGCCAGTATAGCCATTGCTCGCTTGTAACCTGAATCATCGTTCTGTTTATCCGATGATATAAGGTAAATTGCTGAACAGAGTGCGTACGTAGTCCAGCAGCAGGTTGAGCATCCACGGGCCGGCAACGATAATTGCGATGAATACCGCGACGATTTTAGGGATAAACGACAGCGTCATTTCATTAATCTGAGTCGCGGCCTGCAAGATACTGATAATGAGGCCGGTAATCAGCGCGACGAGTAACAGCGGCGCAGCCAGGGCGAGAGCGACTTTCATCGCCTCGGTGCCCATCATCATGACGGATTCAGGAGTCATTTTGCGCCTCTAACTGTAAAAGCTTTGGGCCAGCGACCCCACAAGCAGTTGCCAACCATCGACCAGCACAAACAGCATCAGCTTAAACGGCAGGGCGATTGTCGCTGGCGGCACCATCATCATCCCTAACGCCATCAGTACGCTGGCGATCACCAGGTCGATAATCAAAAAAGGGATGAAAATCGTAAAACCGATCTGAAACGCCGTCTTTAATTCGCTGGTGACATAAGCGGGCAGGAGGATACGCATCGGTACTGCTTCCGGTCCCTGTAACGGACCGCTATTGGCCAGACGGGCAAACAGCGCCAGATCGGCTTCGCGGGTTTGGCGCAGCATGAACGCGCGTAACGGTTGCGCGCCTTTATCCAGCGCTTCCTGCATAGAAATTTTCTGCTCGCTAAACGGCTGGTAAGCATCCACGTAAATCTTGTCAATGACGGGCGACATAATAAAAAAGGTCAAAAACAACGCCAGTCCGAGTAACACCTGATTTGGCGGTGCCGAGGGCGTGCCCAGCGCGTTACGCAACAAGCCAAAAACAATGATGATACGCGTGAAGCTCGTCATCATCAGTAAAATCGCCGGCAGAAACGTCAGCGAGGTGATGAAAACCAGCGTCTGGACGGATAATGACCAGCTTTGGCCTCCGCCCGCTAATGGTTGGCTGATAAGCCCCGGCAGTTGCGCAGCGACGGCGGGACTAAAAAGCCACAGACCCGCCAGAGAAAGGAATAACAAACGGCGCATCAGGATCTCCCGGAACGCTTGAGTAAGCTCTTCATCATGTTCTGGAAATCCGCCGGTGGGGCAACGGGCGCTTCCGTGTCATTCTCCGCGGGCGGGAGGGTGTGCAGCAGGTTGATCTGCGAGGCGGTCACGCCCAGTACCAGGCGCGCATTTTCGACCTCGACAATCACCACGCGTTCGCGCGGGCCAAGCGAGGCGCTGGCTGACACCTTGAGTCCCCGGACGCTATTTCCTTTGGGCGCGAATCCCATACGCTTAATCACCCAGGCCGCCGCCAGAATGAGCGCAATAATGCCAATTAATGCGCCGCTCACCTGCATGAGCGGCGATCCGGCTGGCGCGGTGGGCTGAGAAACCGTGGCCTCTGTCTTCATCATTAACGACTCAAACGACGCATACGCTCGGATGGCGTAATAATATCGGTGATACGTACGCCGTATTTATCCGCCACGACGACCACTTCACCCTGGGCAATCAGGTAGCCATTAATCAGGATATCCAGCGGCTCGCCCGCCAGCCCGTCCAGCGCGACGACCGACCCCTGCGTCAGACGCAGCAGTTCTTTAATGGTCATTCGCGTGCGGCCCAGCTCTACGGTCAGTTTGACCGGGATATCCATAATCAGATCGATATCCTGCATAGCACCGCTGACATCGCCGCCGCCAAGCTGTTGGAAAACCGCGTCGGCGGCGCTTTTATTGGTGGTCGCTTTTTGCTCGTTTAACGCGTCAGCCCACAGATCATCCAATGCGCCAGTATTCTCATCGGACGGATTATTCATGTCACTCATTTGGGCTGTTCCTCATTCAGCGAATTCAAAATTGGGTTGATCAAATGTTCTACGCGTAGCGCATACTGTCCGTTTACGGTGCCATATTGGCTGGTGAGTACCGGAACGCCGTCCACATGAGCAATAATGCGGTCGGGTTTTTCAATCGGCAGTACATCGCCGGGTTTCAGCTTCAAAATCTGGGAAAGACGTAACGGAATATCGGCAAAATTGGCCACCAGCTCCAGTTCAGAGTGCTGAACCTGGCGTACCAGGTTATCACGCCAGTTCTGATCTTCATGGCGCGAGTTTTCCAGCGGCGGATTCACCAGCAGCTCACGCAGCGGCTCGATCATGCTAAATGGCAGACAGATGTTAAATTCACCGGTCAGATTGCCGATCTCCACATGAAACGGCGTATTGACGACGATATCGTTCGGCGAGGTGGTGATATTGGTAAATTTCACCTGCATTTCGGAACGCACATACTCCACCTCCAGCGGATTAATGGCTTTCCATGCGTCGCTATAGCCTTCCAGCGCCAGTTTCAGCATACGGTTGATGACACGCTGTTCCGTATGGGTAAACTCGCGGCCCTCGACTTTGGTCGGAAAACGACCGTCGCCGCCGAACAAGTTATCGACGGCAATAAACACCAGACTCGGCGAGAACACCACCAGCCCGGTGCCGCGTAGCGGCTTCAGGTGGATCAGGTTCAGGTTGGTCGGTACCGGCAGGTTACGCGCAAATTCGTGATACGGCTGAATACGTATGGCGCCCACGGTAATATCCGGGCTGCGGCGCAGCAGGTTAAATAATCCCATCCGGAACTGGCGTGCGAAACGCTCGTTAATAATCTCCAGCGCCTGCAAGCGTTCACGCACGACGCGACGCTGGGTATTGGGATCGTAAGGGCGAATATCGCTATCGCTTGCGATACCGGGAGTGGGTTCGTCTTTGGTGTCGCTGTCGCCGTTCAACAGCGCATCGATTTCAGCCTGAGAAAGAATACTATCGCCCATATCGTTACCGCAGAATAAAAGCTGTATAAAGCACGTCAGTGACGACCTGTTTTGGTTGTCCGGCAACGAGCGGCGCGGCCAGCGTCTCTTTAATGGCGGCAATCAGTTTTTGTTTGCCAGCTTCTGTTGAGAGCTCGGCGGCATTCTGACGGGAAAACAACAACAGCAGACGGCTGCGCACTTCCGGCAGATATTCATTTAATCGCGCGCGCGTCGCTTCGTCTTTCAGACGCAGGGTCACGCCGATATACAACACGCGATCCGCATCGCCCAGATTGACGGTAAACGTATCCAGCGCAAAAAATACCGGCGCGGGCGGCGGAGCCGGTTCCGCTTTAGCGTTCGTGGTCGGTTGCTGCTGCATACGCCAGTAGCTATAACCGGCGGTCGCGCAGGCGGCGAGGGTAATCAACACCAGCAAAGGTATCCAAATCGAGCGTTTGCTCTTTTTGTTAATCGCGGAGTCAGTCATCTGATACGGGCTTCCTGTTTCGGTACTGCTTATTGGCTGATTATCCCGTGTCCTGTCCACGACAAAGCGTGGAAAAGACGCGGATAATCATGCTACCTCTGGCGTTAGGCGAAGATATCCACTGCGCCATTGCCGCGCGCGGCGGCCTGAAGCGAGGCCGGCGCCGCTAACGCTATGTCATCTTCAGCGCCAAACGCGTCCGGGTGTTGGGCGCGGGCAGACTGTTGTTGCGATGAAGACTGCTGCTGTCCGGCAAAGCTTTCGCTACTGATACTGCTTTGTCCCAACTGAATGCCGCTTTCCGCCAACTGAGTGCGCAACATGGGCAGGGCGGCTTCCAGCGCGGCGCGGACATGGCTGTGCGGCGATACCATCTGGAGCTGCGCCTGATTGTCATCCAGCTTGAGCGAAATATGCACCTGACCTAACTCTTCCGGATGCAATCGAAGCTGCGCGCTTTGCTGTCCCTGACGCGTAAATAACATGACCTGCTGACTGAACGTTTGCTGCCATTCATGGCTGCCTAACGGCGCGCTGAGTACCGGGGCTGAGGCGACAGGTAGCGGTTGCGGTTGCGCCGTGGCGCTGCTGAGCGTCGGCATTGCCGCGCCATGCGTTACTGGCGCGAGTGGGCTATCCACCTCCACTTTCGCGCTGGTCGCGACGGCAGCGACCACCAGCGGCGTCAGTGCTGGACCCGTGGCGCGATCGTCGCTGGCGCGCGCAAGCGACGCCTCGGTTTTCCCTTTTTCGTGCTCGCTAAAAGAGAGCGTATGTGTCTCTTCCTGCGGCGCCGATGGCATGTCGCTGCGCAACAGTGACGGCAAGGCGATGTGATTTTCAGCCGGCGTCTCTCCGGCGACAGGCGTCGCGACAGGTTGTCCGGGCAGCATGGCGAATAAGGCGCTCAGACTGGCAAGCTCCTCATCGCTCAGCGCGGGCGTTTTCTCATCATGCTGCGCCGTTTTACTCAATGCGGCCAGAGCGCTGGTTTTCAACGATGGCGTTAGCGTAGACAGTAGATGCTGCGCTTGTGTCAGATCGGTAAGCGTTTCATCCGTCGCATTCGCTTTTTGCGCCAGCAGGTCGGCAAGCTTCACCGCCTGGCCCGGCTCGCCATGTTGGGTCAGTAGCTCTTTCGATAACTTGCCGCTTGCCGCCTGTAAATCGGCCAGCGTGATGCGGGCGTCTTTGCCCTGTGCGCCGTCTGCGCCTAACGCGCCCGCCAGTAGCGCCAGAAAGTCCTCGGCTGAACCGGTGGTTTTTCCTGACGTCAGACCCGCGGTCATGTCGGTATCGGTGGTGATCAGTTGGGGCAGGGTGATCATTCGGGTTTCCTCATTGCTGCACGCTGAGCAAATTCATCCATCTTTTTCTGATCCATGCGGTTTTCAGCTAACAGCGCTGCCGCGGTTTGTCGGTCCTGTAAGGTTTGCCAAGCCTGAAGTCGCTGCTTTTTCTCACGCCAGCTCTTCAGCGCCAGGTCGACTTTTTGCGTCCACTGCGTAAGCTGGAGGCGATGCTGCTCTATCGCCTTTTCCAGTGTCTGAATAAACTGCTGATAGTTGATCCAGCGATTACTGGCGATGCCGTTGCCCATATCGGTGTTCAAATTACTGCGATACTCATTCTGATAATCGATCAGCATTTTGAGCTGTTCTTCCGCCTGTTGGCAGCCGCGACGCATTTCGCCCAGTAAACGCGCCGCGTCATCTACCTCTTTTTCGGCCAGATCTTTGAGTGTTTCCAGAGCGCCATGTTGTGCCATGATCGTCGCCCTCCTGCTTTATCACACCGTCGGGAAAATTAAATCGAGCGCCTGCAGAGAGTCCTCCCAGTCGGCCCGTTCAAAAATGCCTTGCTGTAAAAACGCTTCCAGTTGCGGCCATAAGGTAATGGCTTTATCGAGCATCGGATCGCTGCCTTTGGCATAGGCGCCGACGCTGACCAGATCGCGGTTACGCTGGAAACTGGAAAGCAACTGTTTAAATAGCCGTACCCGCGCATAGTGCTGCTCGGTAATGAGCGCGGTCATCGCCCGGCTGATTGACGCCTCGATATCAATGGCCGGATAGTGCCCGGCCTCCGCCAGACGGCGGGACAAGACAATGTGCCCGTCGAGGATTGCGCGTGCCGAGTCGGCAATGGGATCTTGTTGGTCGTCCCCCTCGGTCAACACGGTATAAAACGCGGTGATAGAGCCGCCGCCGTGGATGCCATTACCGGCACGCTCGACCAGCGCCGGCAGCTTTGCGAACACCGAAGGCGGATAACCTTTGGTGGCTGGCGGTTCGCCGATTGCCAGCGCAATCTCACGCTGCGCCATCGCATAGCGCGTCAGCGAATCCATAATCAGCAACACATGCTGTCCGCGATCGCGAAAATCTTCGGCGATACGGGTGGCATAGGCGGCGCCCTGCATCCGCAGCAGCGGCGAGACATCCGCCGGGGCGGCGATCACCACCGAACGCGCGCGACCGTCGGGGCCGAGAATATTTTCGATAAAATCTTTAACTTCGCGGCCACGTTCGCCGATAAGTCCCACGACAATCACGTCCGCCCGCGTGTAGCGCGCCATCATGCCAAGCAGAACCGACTTACCGACGCCGGAACCGGCAAAGAGTCCCATACGCTGACCGCGCCCTACGGTTAACAACGCGTTGATAGCGCGTACGCCGGTATCCAGCACATGTTCGATTGGCGTTCGCTGTAGCGGGTTAAACGGCGGCGTGATTAACGCGCCGGTTTCCAGCGTATCCGGCGCAGGCAGTCCGTCGAGCGGTTTACCGCCGCCATCCAGCACCCGACCAAGCAGGGCCGGGCCGAGCGGTAACTGTTTGCCGCTTTGCAGACCGTCGCCATGCCCGTTACGGGCGTAAACGCGGGCACCGGGCAGAATGCCTTCGACCTCTTCCAGCGGCATTAAAAACAGACGCTGGCCGTTAAAACCGACGACTTCCGATTCCACCTCTTTGGTTTCAGGACCGTCCTGGCGCTCAATAATGCAGGTGGCGCCCAGCGGAAGCTGGAGACCGGTGGCCTCCAGTACCAGGCCAGTGGCGCGGGTTAAACGTCCATAACGACGCACCGCCGGCAATAACGCCATTTTTGCTTCAAAGTTATCGAGCGCGGTAAGCCAGCGGGTCAAACGCGTGGTCATCAGAGCACTCCCGGTGCCGCCAGGCGACACAACTCTTGCCAGCGAGTAGCGACGCTGGCGTCCAGATCGCCTTCATCGGCGGAGACTTTACATCCGCCGTGATGCAACGTTGGGTCCCCGCGTAACCGCCATCCGTGAAGGCTGAGCGTGGCGCCCAGCATCTCTTCCACCCGCTGTAAGTCGTCCGGATGCACGCGCAACTGCGGCTTGCCGCTAAAGAGCGGCTCTTGCTGCAACAGTTGTTGGATCTGTTTAATCAGCGCTGAGTTGTCCACCGCCGGCGTTTGGCCGATGACCTGACGCGCAGCCTCCAGGGCCATTTGCATCAGCCGTGAGGCGATAACGCTATCGAGCGCGTCAAGCGTGTTCTGAAACTCGCTCACTAACTGCTGCATACGGGCATGAATCGGCGCCTGCTGCGTCTGCGCCTGGGCTTGCCCTTGCTCCAGCCCCTGCGCTAACCCTTCCTGGTATCCCTGTGCGTGTCCTTTTTGCCGTCCCTCCGCCAGCCCGGCATTATAACCTTGTTCATGGGCCTGTATTTTTAGCTGCGCCAGCTCCTGTTCCAGCTGCTGTTCGGCAGTGAGTTCGGGCTCCGGCGTATCGTCTGTCAAGGTCACGTTATCAGCCTCAACCGGCACAAACGTCTCCGGCGGCGGGGCGAGATCGTCGGGGGTCCAGACTTGCCACGGCAATTCATTAGACATAGGTATCCTCGCCGCTGCCAATCACCATTTCGCCGGTTTCCGCCAGACGACGCACAATAAGCAGAATCGCTTTCTGCTCGTTTTCCACCTGAGACAGACGAACCGGGCCACGGTTGGCAAGGTCGTCGCGCAGGATATCGGCGGCGCGCTGGGACATATTGCGCAGGAACTTCTCGCGTAATGGCGGTTCGGCGCCTTTCAGAGCGATCAGCAGCGATTCGGAATCCACTTCCTGCAACAGACGCTGGATACTGCGATCGTCCACATCCACCAGATTTTCGAACAGGAACATCTCGTCGATGATTTTCTGCGCCAGTTCGCCGTCGAATTCGCGCACAGCGGTAATAACCGCTTCTTCCTGCTGCGTTTTCATCAGGTTGATAATTTCCGCCGCGGTTCTTACGCCGCCCATTTTGCTGCGTTTCAGGTTCTGACCGTCGAGCAGGCCATTCAGCACTTCGGTCAACTCCGCCAGTGCCGCCGGCTGTACGCCGCCAAATGTCGCGATACGCAGCATCACATCATGACGCAGACGTTCGTCAAACAGCGCCAGAATATCGGCGGCCTGACTGCGTTTGAGGTGGACCAGAATGGTGGCGATAATCTGCGGGTGTTCATCGCGAATCAGGTCGGCGGCGCTCTGCGGTTCCATAAAGTTGAGCGTTTCGATACCGCTGGTGGTATCGCGTGTTTCCAGAATATCTTCCAGCAGGCTGGAGGCGCGTTCTTCGCCCAGCGCTTTAACCAGTACGGAGCGCAGGTATTCGTTGGCGTTAATATTCAGCGCGGCGAACTGCTCCGCTTCTTGCTCAAACTCTGATAGTACGTCCGTCAGTTGTTTGTTGGAGATCTGACGCACGTTAGCCATCGCCGTACTTAGCGCCTGCACTTCGCGGGTGGAGAGGTGCTTAAACACCTCTGCCGCCCGGTCTTCGCCAATGGTCATCAACAAAATGACGCTTTTATCGGTACCGCTAAGATTACTCATGATCGTTACTCATCCACTGGCGAATGACCAGCGCCACCACGCGCGGATCGTTGTCTGACATTTCGCGAATACGCTGGCTCATCACCTCAGCGCCCAGACGCTGGTTAGCCCGGCGTTGCTGGAGCTGCTCGTCTTTGCTAAGGCGTACTTCCACGGCTTCTTCGGTTTCCTGGCGAACCTGTGCCTGTTCCTGCGCCGCTTTCGCTTCTTCAACACGGCGCGTCAACTGCGGACGTACCGCTTTGCGCCACAGAATCCAGGCCACCACCAGTACCAGCAACCAGCGACCTGCCGCGAGCAACTGATCGATAAAGGACTGCTGTTGCCAGAAGGGCAGTTCGCCGCCGGTGTTATCCACTGCGCTAAACGGTGAATTCACCACGTTTAGCGTATCGCCGCGTTTATCAGAAAAACCCATCGCTTCACGGGTTAAATCCTCGATCTGTTTCATCTGATCGGCGGTCAATGGCAGCGGTTTGCCATCTGCCAGCGTTTTGTAATTCACCACGACGGCCACGGAGAGACGCTCAATATCGCCCACATTCATTTTGGTGTGACGAATGGTGCGGTCCACTTCGTAGTTACTGGTTTCATTACGCTGTGTATTGCGCGGGCCAGCACTGTTACTGTTGGTACTGGTGCTGGTTTGTGGCGTATTCTGCGCGTTTTGTTGATTGGTCGGCGGCGTGGCGATCGGCGCCTCGTTAGGCGGCGCTGGTTGGTTCGACAGCGCGCCAGGCACGCCGCCGGGATAGCCCGCGCCTACCTGTTCGCTAATATTCAACTGACGTGAACGCAGGGTGGCCTTCGACGCATCGCCGTTCGGGCTGTAGTGCTCTTCCGTCTGTTCTTTATTGGCAAAATCCAACTGGGCGGTTACCTGAGCGTGAACATTACCGTTCCCGACGATAGGCGACAGAATGGCTTCGATACGGCGTTGGATGCGGCTTTCCACATCATTAGCAAATTTTAATTGCGCGTCATTAAGGTCGCGACCGCTGGTATTGGATTGCGTGAGCAGATGACCGGATTGATCGACCAGAGTGACGTTTCCTGGCGGCAAACCGGCGACAGCGCTGGAAACCAGATGTACCACGGCGCTAATTTGTCCTTCATCCAGCGCCCGTCCCGGTTCCAGTGTGACGGTGACGGAGGCGGAAGGGGATTTTTGTTCCCGCACAAATAGCGACGGCTTTGGCATCGCCAGGTGAACGCGGGCGCTTTTTACCGGACCCAGCGTCTCGATCGTCCGGGCCAGTTCACCTTCCAGCGCGCGCTGATAATTCACCTGCTCGCTGAACTGACTGATACCGAATTTTTCCTGATCAAGCAGTTCAAAGCCTACCGCGCCGCCTTTAGGCAGCCCCTGCTGTGCCAGACGCAGACGCAGTTCATGCACTTTGTCGGCGGGCACTTCAATCGCGCCGCTGCCATTGGCAAAGCGATAGGGGATATTCATCTGGGTCAACTGCGCGACGATCGCGCCGCCGTCCTGATCGGAAAGGTTGCTAAATAGCGTGCGGTAATCGGGCGTTTTAGCCCACAGCACCATCGCAACGACGATCGCCACGGCGGCGGAACCCGCCACAATTAACGGAATTCGGGGATTCGCGCGTAGGCGATTAAGCCACTCGAGAGGTTTAGGTTGGGTTGCAGTCGATGCAGTCGCACTCATCTCGCACCTCGTGACTGATCGTGGACGGCGTTTTTTGCAAAGTGGAACAAGACTCACTCCCGGGTCAGCAAACTCGAAAAATTGACGGTCTCATTATTTGTGGTTTCGAATTTTTCTATGCGCTAAAAACCGAGGTTTTTTATCGTTATTTAACGCCTTTATCTTATTGACAAGCTGGTAATCTCTGCTGCGTAAAAAATCATCCAGGGGAATAGCATGGCAGCAATACAGGGGATTGAAGGGGTTATTAGCCAGTTACAGGCGACGGCGATGGCCGCGCGCGGGCAAGACACGCACTCGCAGTCGACGGTGAGTTTTGCCGGCCAGCTACATGCTGCGCTGGATCGTATTAGCGACAGACAGACGGTGGCGCGCGTTCAGGCGGAAAAATTCACTCTGGGTGAGCCGGGCATTGCGCTTAATGACGTAATGGCCGATATGCAAAAAGCGTCCGTCTCCATGCAAATGGGGATTCAGGTGCGCAATAAGCTGGTCGCCGCGTATCAGGAAGTCATGTCCATGCAGGTTTAAGCCAGAGCTGACAACACATCCGCAGCGAACTCCCGGGCGCTTACCTACGTCAGCGGCGGGGGACGCGACGCCCATGCAACCAGTGCGTGATTATGTGGGCTTGTTTTTTGCGAGGCGCGCTCATTTTATTGATAAGCGGGTTGCACATTGTTGCAGGGACTTATTAAAAATAGGGTACGCCTGTTTACTGACGCCATTCATTCCTACTATTCGTTCTGATGCTATTGTCATTGAGTTTGCAATCCAGAATGTTCCTGCAATATATGCGCCGTTGCGATAATACACGGTAAATTCTTTACTAATACCTGGAATATCTGTTTCATGGAGATCCAGTATATACCCATACGGGGACAGATTATCAGCGAGACAGCGGGCAATGGCGCTCGGATGTGCATTGACCACTGTGACGGGTGAGTAACGGGCAGCGGCAAGACAGACGACTCCAATAATGGAGATGAAAATAAATTTTATCATTTTTTTGGCTTCTGCTGTGCATAAATAAATCATCACCTGATAATGTCAGTGAGTAAAAATATAAATACCTGATAGTCTTTTATGGCGTAGAGGGAAAATAATAATTATTTTATGTTTTGCTTAAAATAGTCATGGGTTTTTCATCGGCTCAGTCAAAATTAAAACGGTATACGTTATATAATAGATTTATGCCACGGCGCACAAGACGACCTTGTCTGATTTCTTTTATGCGTTTTAGATTTTTGCCGGTTACGCCGTAAAAGGTCTCCCGCCGTAACGTACAGCGGGAGTATGCGCTTATTTTTGAATCAGATAACGAATTGTCGGGCCATCCTGTTGGATATCCAGCACCGTATAACCGTGATTGCGCGCATCCAGTGGAATATTATTAATGGACTGCGGACAGTCGCTCACCACCTCCAGGATCTCACCTTTTTTTAACTGCGGCATCGCTTCCAGAGTGGCGACCGCCGGGTACGGACAAGGTTCGCCAACCATATCCAGACGGTAATCAGGGACGATATTTTTCATACAGATTCCTTAGCAGGCGTCAGCCCCGCACGGCGGAAAAAACGTTTTTCCCAGCCGATAATTAACATCAGCGCGGCAAATAATAACAGGTAGGTGACCAGCAGACCGCCCAGCGGACCAAAGGTATTCAGCAGGTTAACTTTATCCCAACTGGTCGCCAGCGCGGGCGCGAAATCATCCCAGTAGTAAGCCAGGATGGTCGAACCGATGACATTGCCGAGGCCTACCCACCAGTAATGCACCTGGCCTTCTACGGCGCGGTACATCCAGCCGGTTTCGCAGCCGCCCGCCAGCACGATGCCAAAACCGAACAGCAGTCCGCCAATGACCGCATTCGGGCCAGCCCACATAATTTTAGGTGCAACGCCCAACTGCACGTAGCTGAAAATACCAATGGCGCTGACCGCCATGCCGAAAATAATCGCTTTCGCCATATGGGCGCGTCCGGAGATCCACAGATCGCGAAAGGCCGAGGTAAAGCAGATTTGCGCGCGCTCGATCAGCAGCCCAAACCCGACGCCGAACAGCATCGCCAGCCCCAGTTTCGGCTGATGCATTGCCGTTAATAACGCCCAGCCAATCATGCCGATAAAGACCAGCATACCGAGCCTGAAACGCCGTCTTGCCTGATCCGGTTTCTGCGTCAGTGGCGAAGCCGCGGAGACCTTTTGCATTTTCACCGGTATGCGAAATATCGGCAGCAACGTAAAGCGGGCGCCGAACCAGGAACCGATAGCGGTCGCCAGCGCAAAGAACCACGCGTGTAGGGAGAACTGCGGGATTCCGGTAAAAAAGGCGGCCAGGTTACACCCCATCGCCAGACGCGCGCCGAAGCCAGCGATCATGCCTCCGACCACCGCCTGTACGATACGGATTCGGCTGCGCGGCATACGCAATTTTACGTTGTTGGCCCACAGCGCTGCGGCGAAACAGCCGCCGAACATGCCGAGGATCATCATGCCGTCGATACGCGTCAGCGGCGTACCTTCCAGATGAATCAGCTTGTAGTAGCCCCACTGTTCGGCATGAACGCCAAAAAGCTGCAAAATTTGCCCGCCCCAGCGGGTAAATTCGCCCGTCACGGCCCAGAACGTGCCGGTGATGCCAAAATAGTAGGTAGAGAGAATACCGGCTGCGATCACCGCAGGGGCCGGCGCCCAGAATTTAATTAACCAGGTTTGCTTGAAGTGTTGCCATGACATGTGTTTAGCCTCTGAACTCAGAAGGTGTGAAACAAGAAGTGCGCATACTACACCGATCACAGAATTTGCCTACACCTAATAAGCGGTAATACCGACTGGATCAAATTGCGGTCAGCGCCTGGAAAGGCTGGCGGCGTCAGGGCTTTAATGCCACAATTCCTCTTTCTTCTGATGCAGGATGAATGATGAAAAAAGTAGCGATCGTTGGCGCATTGCTGGTTCTGGCCGGATGCGCCGAGGTGGAAAACTATAATGATGTGGTGAAAACGCCCGCGCCGGCCGGTCTGGAAGGGTACTGGCAGTCAAAAGGCCCGCAACGTAAGCTGGTGAGCCCTGAAGCTATCGCCAGCCTGGTGGTGACTAAAGAAGGCGATACGCTGGACTGCCGCCAGTGGCAGCGCGTTATTGCTCTGCCGGGCAAGCTGACCATGCTCTCCGATGACTTAACCAATGTTACGGTTAAGCGTGAGCTCTATGAGATTGAGCGCGACGGGAATACCCTGGAATATGATGGCATGACGCTGCAACGGGTCGCTCGTCCGACGCCGGAGTGCGCCGCCGCGTTAGAAAAAACGCCGCTGCCGACGCCGCTGCCATAATTTCGCTTCCCGGCAGCGCTCTGCCGCCGGGAACGCTCATCACACGTCCTCAATGATCCACACGCTGACGCTGCCTGCGTTGCAGAAGAACGTCGCTTCGCCTTGATCATTAGTTACAACATGCTCACTGCGGTTTCCCAGAAAATCACGCCAGGTCTTGTTAGCGTAATTGTCGCCGAGCAGGAGGGTTTTTTCGCCGTCGTCGCCATTGGAAAGTACGACCACACAGCCTGGATTCTCTTCAGTACCGCTGCGACTAAAGGCGATACAGTTAGGATGATCGAAAAAGAGAGTTTGTATACCGTGCGCAAAACGCTGACGAGCAAGGATCAGCCGATCCAGTTGGTTAATCACCGGCATGTCGACCCGACAGGTCTCGCCATTTTCGCCGCTATCCTCATAGCTGGCGCCGTATAAATCGGGATAAAACACTGACGGTACGCCGTTTTCACGCAGCAGGATCAGCGCATAGGCCAATGGTTTGAACCAGGGTTCTACCGGCGCTTCCAGCGCCTGTAACGGTTGTGTATCGTGGTTAGCGACCAGCGTCACCGCATGAAAAGGGTCGGCTTCTACCAGCGTGCCGGTGAATATGTGGCGCATGTCATACTCCGCGCCCTGGCGCGAGGCTTCATGAAATTTCATCTGCAACGGCGCGTCGAACAGCATGGTTTTCCCGTCGACCTGATCGATGTACGTTTGCAGTTTATCCACTTCATGCGACCAGTATTCTGCGACAATAAACAGCGGTTTTGGTGCAACCGCCTGTACATGCTCAATCCATTCTTTATAAAACCAGGCGGGTATATGTTTTACCGCGTCCAGGCGAAAGCCGTCACAGTGGGTTTGTTCCATGACCCAACGAGCCCAATATTTAATCTCTTCCGTAACCGCGTGATTGCGAAAATCGATATTTTCACCCATCAGATAGTCAAAATTACCCATCTCATCATCAACCTGATCGTTCCAGCCATCGCCGGTATAGTCATTGACGATCTTAAAAATGCCGTCTTCGTCGGGATTCTCGATGTGATCAATGCCGCTGAAACAGTGATAGTCCCAAATAAAGTTGGAATACTGGCCCGCGCGGGCAGGGAAGGTGTAGCGCGTCCAGCCTTCGCATTCAATGATGTTGTCATCGATTTGCGTGCGGTCATCCTGATTCACGCGCTGAACGCGAATACGTTCTTTTTCGTCTGCCCCCATTTTGTGGTTCACGACGACGTCGAGCAGCACCGCAATATTATTTTTTTTGAGCGCGTCTATCGCCGTCAGTAACTGGCGTTTATCGCCGTACTTTGTCGCGATAGTTCCTTTTTGGTCAAATTCGCCGAGGTCAAACAGGTCGTAGGTATCATAGCCTACGGAATAGCCGCCGGAGGCGCCTTTACAGGCGGGCGGTAGCCAGACCATATTGATACCGATATCATTCAGCCCATCAGCACGTTCCGCCAGCTCAGGCCAGAGTTTACCGCCGTCGGGATAATACCAGTGGAAGTACTGCAATAACGTGGGGTTTTTCATCTTCCGTGCTCCAGAAGTCGTTTAGCCGACCTCTGGAGTATGGAAGAATTTTCATACGAGACGGGAAAATATTATGAGGCGCCAGGCGCATCTGGCACGAGTAACATACCGGAAAGACGCCCATAAGCGTTGTTGAGTGATTTTTGGCGGGTGGATTGTCCGATCAAACTACTGAGTTCATCCAGTCGCTGTTGCAGCAGCCCTTTCAGGAGCTGCTCATTATCCAGCGTTTGTTTGATGTATCCGGCGACCATATCCTGAATACTTCGCGTAATGCCCGGTGGAGTTTGCTTTTCCATCACCGTTTCAATACTTTGTAGATAGGAGACCTCTTGTTGCAGTAAGAGATCCCATTCACCTCGCTGCGCAAGTTCAAGCAGCGATTGACTGAGCAGCGCAATACGCTGCCAACGGTTGATAAACTCCACGGTTGAGGTCATTAACGAGACTCCTGGAAAGATGCTTTCGGTGAAATCTGTTTCCAGGCTTCTGCAATATTGCTGAGTAACCCTTCCACTTCTTCGATGGCCTGAGCGTCGTTACGCAAATTAGCCTGCAGTAAACGGCGAATCATATAGTCGTATAGCTCGGAAAGATTCGTCGCAATCTCACCGCCTTTTTCCTGATCGAGACCGGCTTTCAGCCCGTTATCGATAATATTGATGGCTTTGCTTAACGCTTCACCTTTCGCGACAACATCGCCTTGTTCTAAAAACAGGCGAGCGCGCACCAGAGCGCTATTCGCGCCATCAAACAACATTTCAATCAACTGATGCGGGCTGGCGCTCATCACGGCGCTTTCCACGCTGACTTGCGCATAAGCTTTGATACCGCTCGCGGTGTACATGGTGACCTCTGTTATCAGGACTTGTTCATAGCTGTAAATTGCTGGGTCAAATAACTACTGGTGTTATTCAGCTTACTCATCATGGTATCCAGTTGGGTAAACTGGGCCTTGTAACGGGCAACGGTTTCATCGATGCTGTTGCTAACGGACAGGTACTGTTTCGTCAGGCTTTTCAGCGTGGCGTTAACGTTGTCCTGCGCATTATCAATAATGCCGTCATCCGCCAGATAACTTTTCACTTCGGTGGCAATTTTGGTGGTGATCCCCGTTTCTTTACCATCGCCCACCAGCAGCTCACGCGCTGCGGCTGTATTATCTTTCAGTACTTTGGTCAGCTTATCATCATCAATCTTCAGTTTGCCGGAAGTCCCATCCTGGGTGATGCCAATTTCCGCCATTGTTTTGAACGCAGAATTACTGCCGCTATTGGCAAATTGTGCCCGAATCCCGGTCTGGATAGTACGAACCACACTATCGCCTAACAGCGCGCCGTTTTTATCGCTGGCTTCTTCGCCCGGCTCAACGGCGGTATATTTAGTTAATGAGCTAAAGGTATCCACCAGCGAGTTATAGGCATCCACCCAGGATTTAATCGCCTCTTTCGCCTTGGTATCATCTTTCGTTACCGTCACGGTCGCGTCGGTCACTTTCTTCGTCAGGGTGAGCGTAAGCCCCTGAGGGGCGTCGGTTACGGTATTGCTCTGACGCTCAATGTCGATGCCGTTTACGTTCAGCTTCGCGTTTTCTGCTTTCACCAGCTCTTGCATGTTGCCGGTATTGGTGGTGCTGTCATAAGCGAGTAGATCGTTAAGTTTTGTATCGCCTTCCACCGTGATCTTCATCGTATTGTCGGTACCGCTATTGGCGGTAAGCACCAACTGGAATTCGTTCTCTTTGACCTTAACGATACTGGCGGCGATACCGCTGTCGGCGTCATTGATGGCGTCACGGATCGCCTCCATGGAGGTGTCGCCTTTATCCAGCTTAATTTCCAGCGGCTCTTTACGTCCCGGCTGTTCAATTTTAATTGTCCGGGACGTGACCGACGTATCGCCCAACTGCTCTTTGGTGGTTGCGAAGGTGGTTTTTGTCGCCAGCGACTGTGCGGCGGCAAGCTGGGTTACGCTAATCTTATAAGTCCCTGCGGCAGCGCCAGCGGTAGTACTGACTTTGAGATCCTCCGTCGTGCTGGACGCCACGGTAGACTTAAATAAATCCGCTTTATTTAACGCGGTATTTGCCGTCTGGAATTTTTCTAATGCGCTTTTCAATGTGCCATAAGCGGTTAGCTTTGCCGAATTCGCGCTCTGCTGTTTGGTAATTGGCGTTAAGCGTCCTTTTTCGTTCTTTGTCAGGTCTGTCAACAACTGGTCTAACGGTAAGTTTGATCCCACACCTAATGATGAAATTGAAGCCATGCCTTCTTCCTTTTTGATTGCAAACAGTAGTTAAGCGCGTTATCGGCAATCTGGAGGCAAAGTTTAATGATAATTTTGCAAAAATAATGCGCGGAATAATGATGCATAAAGCGGCTATTTCGCCGCCTAAGAAAAAGATCGGGGGAAGTGAAAAATTTTCTAAAGTTCGAAATTCAGGTGCCGATACAAGGGTTACGGTGAGAAACCGTGGGCAACAGCCCAATAACATCAAGTTGTAATTGATAAGGAAAAGATCATGGCACAAGTCATTAATACAAACAGCCTGTCGCTGTTGACCCAGAATAACCTGAACAAATCCCAGTCTGCTCTGGGTACCGCTATCGAGCGTCTGTCTTCCGGTCTGCGTATCAACAGCGCGAAAGACGATGCGGCAGGTCAGGCAATTGCTAACCGTTTCACCGCGAACATCAAAGGCCTGACTCAGGCTTCCCGTAACGCTAACGACGGTATCTCCATTGCGCAGACCACTGAAGGCGCG